>JBMNRY010000033.1:0-18826 GCA_050944915.1 Limnochordia bacterium | reverse complement strand
CCCGCAAGGCAGGTTCAGGTACTACACCCCTACCATCCACAGCGATTCCCCCACAAACTAATACTGAACTAAAGAAATGATATTATATCCGGGCAGTTTGTCCCGGCCTTTCAGATAAGTCAATTCGACCAAAAAGGAGAGACCCATGACCTCGCCCCCCAGCTTTTCCACCAACTGGACGGCCGCCGCGATGGTCCCCCCGGTAGCCAACAAATCATCGACCAACAACACCCTTAGACCTGGGGTAATGGCATCCCGGTGGATCTCCAGGACATCTGTCCCATACTCTAATTCATACTCGACCCGTTCTACCGCCGCCGGCAACTTATTTGGTTTGCGGATCAAACCAAAACCGACGCCCAATTCATAAGCCAAAGGAGCCCCGAAGAGAAAACCTCGCGATTCCACACCGACGATCAGATCGGGCTTCGATTCGCTATAGGGTTTGGCCATCTCCTGGATAACATAGCGGAGGGCCTGCCCATCGTGCAGCAAAGTTGTAATATCCTTAAAACTAACGCCTGGGCAGGGGAAATCAGCGATTTCCCTGATTTTTGTTCGTAGATCCATCTAGGTTCTCCTTCCTTCCGACCACCAGTGTTTCGATTTCTGCCAGGGACCCGTGCAGGAGAAAGTCGGTCAAGGACTCCAATTCTCCTAGGAAACTGACACATTCATTATACAGTATGGACATATGCAAGTCTAGCTTGCCCCCAGGGGGTCTTACCAACCAGAATTGTCCCTCCCCTTGGCTCAACAGTCCCAGTTCCTGGAAAACTCCACAGGCCAAACTGATCCTTAGAGGATGTTCTTGCAGCAGAGAGACCAAATCTTCCTGGGAAAACTTCCGCTCAAAGCCCCAACGATCCCTCATCACTGTATAAAATCGACCCAGGATCTGCCGATCTAAAGCGATGAGCTCCCCCGTTTTTGCCGCCCGTGCTCCGTCTTCCTGCCCATAGATCAAGTGGAGTTCCCGCCCTAGGGACCACCGAAGCTGCTCCCGGGATAAGGGTGTTTCCCATAGCATATGGGGCATCCCCGGCGGAAGTGCTACCCGAGGGAAGGCGGTAACCACTTTAATTCTCCCCGGTTGGTTCCATAAGCGCTCCTGCTCCTCGAGGGATAAAAATCCATGGATTAGCACAGCACCGGGCCAAAGCTTTAAGACTTCTTGGGCGCTCCCCAACTCGTTAACTAAAATGATTACCTCTTCATCCTCATACCGCCCCAGATAACTAACCTTATCGACTCCCCGTCCATCGACCAATTTCCCCGGTGAGGAAGATATCTCTACCGGTTGGGCGCTAGCCACGGCCACCTGGGCGTAAGCCTGTTGACGACGGATCTGGGCTTGGATTTCCTCGGCTAAGCGAATATCCCGCAGACGCAACTGGAGCCTTTCCTGTCCCTGCCACTGATTAATGGTTAGACTAAAGGCCACATCAACGGGCATCTCCGATAAATAGGGGGCCCAAGGGCCCATCCGCCAACCGACGACCTCCCAGGGACCGATCTGCATCTTCAAATGCTCCCCTGTAGTTCCCATGGTTCGCATCTGGGTGGGCTCCACAGCGGAAATAGCCAACACCGGTGCCGGATTTCCCACACCAAAGGGTGCCAATTGGACCATCTGATCGTAGAGATCCCGGCTGATCTCATGGGGGGCCATCCAAGCATCGATTTGTAGTTTCGGCTGAAGGATCTCGGAGGTCATCACCTCCCGGGCATAAGTTTCTAAACCTTCCCGCAGCCTATCGATCTTGGCCGGATCGATGGTCCACCCTGCCGCTAGGGGATGGCCTCCACATCGTTCAAAAATGGGACCACAGGCCAACAGGGCCTCATAGAGATTAAAACCCTTGATACTCCGGCCCGAACCTTTGCCCCCTTCCCCGATCAGCAGGGCAGGCCGGTGGTAGGTCTCCACCAACCGGGAGGCGACAATACCGATGACCCCCGGATGCCAGCTGGGATCATACAGAACATGGACCAAATCCCCCGGATTCACCATTTCCTGGGCCTGCTCCAAAATGGACCTTTCCACTTCCCTCCGTTCCCGATTATGCTCCTCCAAGGTCTGGGCCCACTGAAGAACGGGGTCGCCCTCGACGGCTAAAAGGAGTTGCAGGGCCAATTGGGCATCATCGAGCCGACCGACGGCATTAAGTCGGGGACCGAGGGCATAGCCTAAGTCCGCCGCGGTCACACAGGCGGGGTCGAGACCGATGACCTCCATTAAAGCCAGCAACCCCGGTTTATCGGTCTGGGCCAGCCGAGCTAAACCCCTTTTAACTAAAGTTCTATTTTCCCCTTTCAAAGGCACCACATCGGCCACTGTCCCTAAAGCGACCAGATCTAAGTATTGGTCGGCCAGCTGTGGACCGGCCAACAACTGGGCTAACTTATAAACCACACCGACGCCGGCCAGCTCCACCTCGGGGTAACGGGAATCGGGCCGTTTGGGATCGACCACAGCCAAAGCGGGAGGAAGCTCTTCCGGTAGTTCGTGGTGATCGGTGATGATCACATCCATCCCTAATTCCCGGGCCATTTGAACTTCTTCATAGGAGCTAACCCCATTATCGACGGTAATAAGTAAGCTGGCTCCCCTTTGGGCCAGCTCCTGGACAACTTGGGCACAAAGGCCATAACCATCGTAGAGTCGGTGGGGCACCCGGGGGATGACCCGGGCCCCCAACCGGGTCAGGACCCCGGCCAGGGTAGCGGTGCCCGTTAGCCCATCGGCATCATAATCACCATAAATCCCGATTAATTCCCCCGCCTCGATGGCCTCCTGGATCCGTTCCACAGCCCTTAGGGCATCGGGGAGGTCCCGGGGATCATAGCCATCGGCGGCTTCTAAAAAGCGACGGGCTTCTTCCACATCGGTAAAACCCCGGTTGACCAACACTTGGGCCGTAATCCCTCCGATCCCCAAAGCTTCAGCCAGCTTACCTTGCAGGATGGGATCCCGCCGGGGTTCAATCCATCGTCGACTGCTAAACTCCATGTTCTTTTTGCTCTCCCTTTTCTTGAACCGCTAGACGCTCTTCCAATTGGGCCTTCTCCGCAGCCAATTGGGCGATTTCTCCTTCTAATTTGTTAATCCGGCTCTGGAGATTGCGTAACCTCAGCCCCAGGCCCAACTGTTTCACAAAACCTAGTAAACCGACGATCAGGGCCCCCAAAAAGGCGGCACCAAGGATGACTAGGGCCACCGAAATGGTAGTCTCCCAAGCCAGAAAGGCCACAGGAACGCTGGCCGAATTCTGTACCGCAAACAAGGCCACCACAATGGCGAACAACAGGGACAGAACTAAACTGAATTGCATCCTTTCCCCTCCTAAAGCCTGCCCGAGCGAAAGATAGCATAGACCAGCCAGGCGCCCACTAAAGCGGCTAAACTAAAGCCGACAAGACCGATAGCCGGAAATCCCCATAACTGGGGCCCCCGATCGGTGAGCATCACCAAAGATGAACCGATGATCAACGCGGCTAAGATCATCCCGACGGCCAAACGGTTGCTAGCGATATCCAAACGGTTGATCAACCGCTCCAAACCCTCGTGCTTAAAACGTACCGCTAGTTGATCATGACTAGCCCTGGTAAGAACCCGCTCTAAACTCCGGGGCAGGCGTGTGAACAACTCCCAATTCTCTTGAACCTCTCGCCTCGCCTCCCGTAGAAGGCGCCGGGGACTTAAACGACGTTTAATCAATTCTTGGGCGAAGGGTTGGGCTGCGGCCAAGATGTTAAACCCAGGATCGAGGCTTCGCCCCACCCCTTCCAGGACTAGTAGGACCTTGGCCAACAAAAGAAAATTAGAAGGGATCCGCAAATGATAACGGCGGGTTACATCGAGCATCTCTTGAATGACGATGCCGATATGTATTTCTTCTAAGGATTTATCATAATGGCGGTCGATCAAATCGATGATATCCTCCCGCAAACCGGGGAGAACTTCTTCTCCAAGGATCCCTAAGCGACGCAAGCCTTTGAGGACATTGTCCACATCCCGTTCGATAACGGCCACAAACAAACCGGCCACCCCATCCATGGTCCGCTCATCTAAGCGACCGACCACCCCGAAATCTAGGAAGGCGATCTCATCGCCACCGACGACGAAGAGATTACCAGGATGGGGATCGCCGTGGAAAAAACCATCGACGAGGATCTGTTCCATGAAAGCCCGGGCACCCCTTCGGGCGATCCTTTGGCGTATGGGAGCCGGGGTGTCGGGACCAAGATCGCTCAATCGCGTCCCATCAATATATTCCATGGTCAATACCCGAGGAGTCGTATACTCCCAATAGACTCGGGGTATATGGACCCCCTCCCGTTCCGCGAAATTGCGGCGGAACCGATCGATATTCAAGGCCTCCCGGGTGTAATCTAACTCCCGTTTAATGACCAACTGGAATTGGTCTACCAACTCCCGAGGGCTGAAATAGGGGATGCGATCTTCGATGAGGCCAGCAACACCGCTGAGGATTTCCAAATCCGTTTGCACCTGGCGGCTAATCCCCGGCCGTTGGACTTTCACGACCACCCTTTGACCACCGGGCAGACAGGCTTCATAGACTTGTCCGATGGAAGCCCCCGCTAGGGAACTAGGATTGAACTGGGCGAAGAGATCTTCCAGCTTCCCCCCCAATTCCCGCTCAATGGTCTCCTTGATCTCCGGAAAAGGAACCGGCGGCACTTCATCCTGGAGTTTTTCCAACTCGGCAATGAAATGGGGAGGTAGGATATCGGGGCGGGTGCTTAGAAGCTGACCAAACTTGATAAAGGTAACACCCAACTCTTCTAAAACCATCCGCAAACGCACAGCCACAGGAAGACCCCGACTGAGCTCCTGCTCCCCCGTCACCCGCTTCCGAAAGGGAACCAAGTAGCCCAAATCTAAATGCTCCAGGACATAACCGAAGCCATGTTTGAGCAAGACTTCCACAATATGGCGATAACGACTCAGATGGCGATACCGACGGCGTATGGCCAAAGGTGATGCCACGGGCTTCACCGCCCTTCACCGAGAATACGTTCTTTCCTTGATCTCGCAACCCAGGGATGAAATAGGGCCCCCAACTTAAATTTCCCACCGAAGGCCCATTTCCTGCCTGGAGTCCCTCGTGTCTTAGCCTCAAATAGCCAAAAAGGACCCTTGGTTCGACACCAGAGGGTCCTTTCATCCCCTTAAAATTCCGTCAATCCTCTTCCTCTATCCGAGCTAGCCGGGCTTCCAATTCCAGGACCCGCTTGCGCAGCTCTTCCATTTCCTCCGCCCGGACAAAGCCCATGGATTCCACTAACCGGCGGGCCTCTTGGCTAATCCGAGCCGACAGCTCCTGCCGCTCCTTATCGGCTCTAGCCAACAGGGAACTAAGGAGTTCTTCACCTTCTTCTTGGGTTACTTGACCTTGTTGCACCAAATCCTTGACCAGCTCTTCAATCTTGTCCACGGTCACCACAGCCAAACCAACGCCAGTCATGAGCCATTTCTTCAGCGTTTCAGATAACATCTGTTTACGGCCCCCTTTGTGCAAACCTTCCCAAGTCTATTATATCACTAAGGGGAAAGGATTACCAAGAAACCCTTTAGGCTGTTGCCGATCCATCTCGATCCCGGCGCCAGGTGACCCAGAGGTTGCTGGCGATAAATACAGAGGAGTAGAATCCAGCGGTAAGGCCGATGATTAAGGCTAAGGTGAAGTCCTTGATGGTCTCTCCTCCAAAGAGGAATAGACAGATGACAACGGACAAGGTAGTAATACTGGTATTGATGCTGCGGGCCATGGTCTCCCAGATGCTATCGTTCACCAAGGAGGGGAAGTTCACCTTACCCTTGGCGTACTGCAGGTTTTCCCGGACCCGGTCGAATAGGACGATGGTATTATTAATGGAATAGCCGATGACCGTCAAGACCGCGGCCACGAAGGGGGTGTTAACCTCCCAGCCTAACAAGATAAAGGCACCAACGATGGTGAGCACATCGAAAATCAAAGCCAGAATAGCGGCCAGCCCCGATAGAAATTCAAAGCGAACGGTCACATAAGCCAAAACACCGAGACAAGCCAAGAAACTGGCCATAAGGGCCTGGCTCACCAATTCTTCACCGATCACCGGACCCACCACCTCGGTGCGGCGGATCTGGGAACCGTCAAAGGCTTCCGCCAAGAGGCCATCGATGATCGCGATCTCCTCCGGGGTCAATTCCTTAGTTCGGATCAAAACCTCACGGCCATCGGCCAAAGGTTGGATCACCGGGGAGCCCATATCGAAAGTTGCCTCCTCGAGGACAGCTGCCACCTCCGCGGCGGTGGCCGGCCGACCTAAGCCCCGCTCCAACAAGGCACCACCGGTAAAATCGATCCCTAGGTTCAATCCTTTAGTCATGAGTAAGATAATACTGAAAAGGACGAGGCATCCAGCCAATCCCAGCCAAGTCTTCCGCCGCCCGACAATATCGAATCTCATTTGGTCGCCCCCTTCAAACCAAGATAGCGGCCGAATCGGTGGGGATCCAGGTCGATGACCATCAACAGTAGGGTTCGGGTCACGAGGATGGCCGTGAACATGCTAACCAGGATCCCAACAGACAAGGTTACGGCAAAGCCCTTAATGGGGCCTGTACCGAAATTAAACAAAACAAGGGCTGTAATCAAGGTAGTAATGTTGGCATCAAAAATGGCTCTAAAAGCCCTGGAAAACCCTGCCCTCACCGCAGCCCGGGCGCTCTTGCCTGCCAAGAGTTCTTCTTTCATCCGTTCAAAGATGATCACATTGGCATCAACGGCCATACCTATCGACAGGATGAAACCGGCGATACCGGGTAAGGTGAGGGTGGCTTGGAGCAGAACGAGGATGGCTCCCACGAAGGCCACATACAACACTAAGGCAACATCGGCCACGCCACCGGGTAGTTTGTAATAAGCTAACATAAAGAGAAATACGAAAATAATGCCGATGAGACCGGCCTTCCAACTATCCTCAATAGATTCTCTGCCCAGGATGGGCCCCACATTGCGGATTTCTACCGCTTCCAAAGGTACCGGGAGAGCACCAGCCCGCAACAACAGGACCAATTCCGAAGCACTTTCGGTGGTAAAACCAGGGCCAGCGATTTGGGCCACGCCCTCGGTGATCGCCTGCTGAATGACGGGAGCACTAATCAGTTCCCCGTCGAGGACGATGGGCATTTGCTGCCCGACCCACCGGGTCGTCGCGTCGGCAAATTTCCGCCGCCCTTCGGCGGTGAATTCCACGTTGACCGCCGGTCGACCCACATGGTCTCGAGCCACATTGGCATCTTTCAAATCGGCCCCGGTGAGGACTGTCGCCCCCGTGGGATCGAGGAATTCCAAAACGGCAGTCTTGCCGATCAAATCAACGGCTTGCTGTTGATCTTCAATTCCCGGCAGTTGGACGATAATCCGGCGTTCGCCCTGGCGTTGCACGATGGGTTCCGTCACACCTAAAGCGTTGATCCGCCGTTCAATAACGGCCATGGTTCGATTCATGGTCTCAGGGGTTATTGCCCCATCCCCCGTATCTACCGCTTCCATGACCACATGGATGCCACCCTGTAAATCAAGACCTAATTTCATAGGCTTGGTATAGAGGATGCCACCGGCTATGAGTAGTAAAATTAAGATTCCGACTAGGCGCATTACATTCCCTCGTCGCATTAGCCATCCCCTCTCCTGAAAAAATTCAGCCTTCGCCGACAAACATAAAGAGATTATATCCCGGTTCCCCAACCCGTGTCAATTTGGCCCTCCATGCTAAAAAGGCCCTGGATTATAATAACTTGGCACCGTTGATCTCCAAATGGAACCGACAGTCTAAGAATTCCGCCGCCCGGCGGCACATCAACATTCGCTGGAGGAAAATCTCGAAATATTCCATCACCGAAGTGAGCTCCGTTTCGATGGTAATCTCTAAAGTCAAGGTTCGAGCATCACCATCGATATGGAGATAGGATTTGGTCACCGCGTAATTGACCCGGTCGTGGATATCGAAGGTGGCAAAATCCCTGTTGCGGACCCGACTGCGGTGGACATCGCTCTTATCGGCTAAAATCAAAGCCGCGCCGACCTCGTTGACGGGCTGACCGACTTCTTCTTCGTGGTTGCCGATGGCACCGACGATGATTGCTATTTCCTCTGGGTCCATGCCCATTTCCGTTAAGATGGGTGCCAAAAGCAAGGCCCCTGTCCCACCGTGGCCCGAGCGTCCCACCACATTACCTAAATCATGGCAGTAGCCAGCGATCTCGGCCAACTCTACCGTTCGCTGGGGATATCCTAAGCCACTAAGAATATTCCTCGCGATGGCAGCCACCAAAGTGACATGGCGGCGACCATGTTCCGTAAAACCTAGATGGGCCAAATGCTCATTGGCCTTCTCTAAATAAACGGCAATGGCCCGGTGGGCTTTGATATCTTCCAATTTGAGGGAGGGATAGGCCATTGATTACCTCCTAGATCAAAGTAGAGGATGGGGCCGAGGTCCAGTCTGGGCACAAAAAGGAGCGACAGTCACCTGCCGCCCGAATTACACTATTCTTTGCCTTTGACGACGCTAATACCCGCCCGGGATACACGGATATCCACATTCTCAGCGATTCTGAGGGTGATGACATCATCCCTTAACTCGGTGATCTCCCCGTGGATCCCACCGACGGTGATCACTTTATCACCCCTTTTGAGGGATGCCAAAAGCTCTTGTCGGCGTTTTTGTTGTTGCTGTTGAGGTCGAATCAACAGGAAGTAAAAGACAATCATCATAAAAATAAATGGGGTAAACTGAGCCAAGCCGGCGGCTACGCCCCCTTCTTGGGCCAAAAACATATCCATGGACAAAACCTCCCTTCTACCAAAAAAATCCATCGAACTACAGGTTCGGCACCGAAATCTAAAACCCTTCGCCATCTCCATCGTATCTGGCAAAAAAGGACTCCTTAAATTCTAGATAGCTATCGGAGGCGATGGCCTCCCGGATCCTTTCCATGAGACCTAAAAGAAAGGCCAAATTATGCCAGGTAACCAAGCGCACCCCGAGGATTTCCTTCGCCTTGAGTAGATGGCGAATATAGGCTCTAGTATAGTTTTGACAAATATAGCAATCACATGCATGATCCAGGGGAGTAAAATCCCTGGCATAGGCGGCATTGCGCACCACCAGCTTCCCATCATGGGTGAGGGCCGTCCCGTGGCGGGCGATCCTCGTGGGCAGGACACAGTCGAACATATCGATTCCCCGTTCCACACCGGCAAAAAGATAATCGGGGGAGCCGACCCCCATCAGATAACGGGGTTTCTCCTCGGGCAGGAGGGGTGTGACCACCTCTAACATCTCATTCATGAGCTCCATGGGCTCGCCGACGCTCAAACCTCCCACAGCATAGCCGGGGAAATCCATCTGAACCAATTCGATGGCACTGCGCTTGCGTAAATCGGCGAACATTCCCCCTTGAACGATCCCAAAGAGGGCTTGATCCTCCCTTTTGTGAGCCTTTTGACAACGTTCGGCCCACTGACTAGTCAAAAGCATGGCCTTCTTCGTATAATCATAACTACTGGGATAGGGAGCACACTCATCGAAGGCCATGACGATATCAGCACCTAGGGCCTGCTGAATCTCCATCGATTCTTCCGGTCCGATGAAATGGCGGGAACCGTCGAGATGGGACTGGAAAGTGACCCCTTCTTCGGTGATCTCTCGCAAGGCGGCCAGGCTAAAGACCTGGAAACCACCGCTATCGGTCAGAATCGGTCGGTCCCAATTCATGAATTTATGCAAACCTCCGGCCTCGGCCACCAAATCATGACCCGGCCGCAGATAAAGATGATAGGTATTGCTTAGCACGATCTGGGCCCCTATTTCTTCCAACTCTTGGGGAGCCATAGCCTTTACCGTCCCCTGGGTACCTACGGGCATGAAGACCGGGGTCTCGATGACACCGTGGGGGGTGGTTAAACGGCCTAAACGGCCGGCATGTTCCCGGGAAGTTTTGAGGACCTCAAAGGAAATCGCCATAAGCCACCTCCTCCCTTTACAAAATCAAACAAGCATCACCAAAACTAAAAAACCGGTAACGTTCCTCAACAGCAACTCGATAAGCCTCCATGATCAACTCCCGGCCCGCTAAAGCACTGACCAGCATCAGCAGTGTGGAACGGGGCAGATGGAAGTTGGTCAACAATCCATCGACAACCCGCCAGCGGTAGCCAGGATAGATGAAAATATCGGTCCAACCGCTGCCGGAGCCGATGGTACCATCCTCCCGCCCGACGGTCTCTAAGGTCCTGGCCACGGTGGTACCTACGGCCACGATCCGTCCCCCCGCCCGACGGGTCTGGGCCACCTTGGCCGCGGTTTCCTCCCCTACCCGGTAGTATTCTCTGTGCATCTGGTGCTCCTCGATGCGCTCCGTCTTCACCGGCCTGAAGGTGCCGATCCCCACATGGAGGGTGATAAAAGCTGTCCCAATCCCACACCCCCGGATCTCCTCCAGCATTTCCGGGGTGAAATGAAGACCAGCCGTCGGTGCTGCCGCCGAGCCTTCCTCCCGGGCATAAACAGTCTGGTAACGTTGGGGATCGGCCAGTTTTTCCCGAATATAAGGGGGTAGGGGGACTTCCCCTAGTTGGGCTAAAAGCTCCTGGAACACCCCTTGATAGGCAAACTCGATAATCCTCTCGCCTCCCGGGGTAATGTCGACTACTGTACCCCGCAGAACTCCATCGCCGAAACTGATCTCCGCTCCCACTCGTAACCTTCTCCCCGGTCGAACTAAGGCTTCCCAGCGATGTTCATCGAGCTGATGGAGCAGTAATACCTCGGCCATTCCGCCGTTGGCTCGCTGGCCTAAAAGTCGGGCCGGCCGCACCTTGGTATCGTTGAGGACCAGCAGATCCCCCGGTCTTAAATACCGGGGCAAATCGGTAAAACGACGGTGTTCGATAGTCCCTCCCCGCCGATCAATGACTAAAAGGCGGGAGCCTTCCCGCCTCGCCAAAGGGGTTTGGGCGATCAATTCCGTCGGCAACTCATAATCGAAATCGGCAACCTGCACAAAACGACCTCCAATTAACTATATCCAAACTGATTGAGGGTCCCTTCCCGGTCCCGCCAATCCCTCTTCACCTTGACCCACAACTGAAGATTAACTTGGCTGCCTAGAAGCTTTTCCACATCCTCCCGAGCCCGACTACCGATCTCCCGGAGCATTTGCCCGCCCTTACCGATGACGATCCCCTTTTGGGAATCCCGCTCCACATAGATGGTGGCCCGGATATCGACCAAATCTCGGTCTTCCCGGCGGGCCATCTCTTCGATCTCCACGGCGACGGCATGGGGAACTTCCTCGAAGGTCAACTCCAGGGCCTTTTCCCGAATTAACTCGGCGACTACGAATTGTTCCGGATGATCGGAAACCCAATCTTCAGGGTAATACTGGGGACCTGGAGGCAAATACTTAAAAAGCTCGTCGACCAATGCCTCTAACCCGGTATTCTCTAGCGCTGAAACAACGGCGATGTGGGTGAAATCCCCTAAGGGACGATACTGATCCACCCGGGTCTGGACATCGTCGATCTGATCGGCCTTATTGATCACCAAGAACTGGGGAGTGGCCACGTCCTTAATCTCCGCCGCGATATAACGATCGCCAGGCCCCGGAGCGGTGGTACCATCGACAATCCATAGAATGATATCTACTTCCTCCAGGGCATCCTTGGCCACCTTAACCATATACTCCCCCAATTTGTGCAGTGGCTTATGTAAACCAGGGGTGTCGATGAAAATGATCTGCCCCCGCTCTTCCGACAAGACACAACGGATTTGATTCCTGGTTGTTTGGGGTTTATCGGAGACGATGGTCACCTTCTGCCCGAGAAGTTGATTCAACATAGTCGATTTGCCCACGTTAGGCCGGCCGATAACGGCGACGAAACCGGAACGATAATCCATATCCTCCCCCCTTAATCCCAAGTGTACTCCATCAACCAACGGTCCACGCCGGGGCCGTAGAAAGCCGTAAGGAGCCTTTGTTTCTTAAAACCCAGCTTTTCGTATAACCCTATTGCCCGGGCATTAGCGGGATCCACCGTCAACTGGACCCGCTCCACTTTATCTTCCCTCAGCAACTCCAGGATCCGACTGAAAAAATAAGTGCCTAGACCTTGGCCCCGCCAAGCCCCATCGATGGAAAACCCATAGAGAAAGACGGTGTTGGGATCATCCCAGTTACGCATAAACTGGGCCACACCGATGATTTGTTCCTCATCTCGTAACAAATACAAACGGCCGTGGTTGACAAACAAAGGTATGGACCAGCGATCGACACCGGCCGGTCCGAAGGCCTTCTCTTCTATTTCTTCAATCCGCTTAACCACCCCATGATCTAAGCTGGTCATGGGCACTACCTGCCATGGGAAGGACAAAGGATCACCTCCCCAGACTACTCCCCGAAAAACCATGGGGCAGCAAGTCTTCTATTTGTTTTTCTTCCCATTTCCCCTGGGTATTACCCATCAACACCGTCGTTGGAGCGAATTCTAGCAAAACCTGGCGGCAGATCCCACAGGGTGAGATAACCTCCGGCGTATCCCCAACGACGGCGATCCCTTTAATTTCCCGCTCCCCCGCCGCGATGGCACTGCCGATGGCCACCCGCTCGGCACAAAGGGTAGCCCCGTAGGAAGCATTCTCCACATTACAGCCGACATAAATCTTACCACTGCCCCCCAACACCGCCGCCCCTACTTTAAACTGGGAATAGGGAGCATAGGCGTGATCCAAAGCAGCGATGGCCCTCTGGATTAATTCTTCCCGATCCATCTTCTTACCCCCTACCTTCCGAAACCGGCACGGAAACCCCTAAAGATCGATGGCAGGGATGAACAACTTCACCCCCACCATCGGAAGCCTTAAAGACGAGGTCGACAGATGATCTCCACGATCCTGGTGTCCAAAATAGCATTGGCATGGGCAGGCCGCACCACAATGGCCGCATCGGCCCCCCGGGAGGTACCACCGATGGCGATGACCTCCTCCCCATAGGGGATCAAGCCGGCATCAAGGGCCATGACGCTTATTTCCACCCCGACCTTAACCCCTTGACCCAACATCCGCAAGGTACCCGCCATGATTTCCGCGGGATAGATACCCTGGAAGCCAAAACGTAAAGCCCGATCGACCCCCGCTAAGACATGGGTCGTCGTCAACACGGGCACCCCTTGCCCTTGCAGCCTCTGGCGGGCTTCGGCCGCCATTTCATCGTGTCCTGGCTCCTTAAAACCCACATGGTGGCTGACACAAACGACCTTCACCTTCTCCGGTGCCAAATCCCGCAGGGCTTGGGCGGTCTCACCGGTGTTGGAAGCAACCACCAGATGCCCGATTCCCCGCTGCAGCGCTGCCTCTAGAGCCCGTTTCAAAGTGGCTTCGGTATTCTCCGGACCTGCCTGGGGCCATAACATGGGAATTACCTCCTTTAACACTCGCTATAGCCACAACCGATGCATTTGGCACAACCTTCCACATGGAGCAAAGCCTGCATTCCACAACTGGGACAGAGATTGAAACTGAACTGAGGCTGACCGTTGGTCAAATCGAGGGTCACCGAGATCTCTTCACTTTGGTCAGACCCTCTTCCTTGTTCCTCGGCCAGGTACTCGAAAAGGTATTTTCCGATGGCATCGGGTACCGAACGGACCCGACTGGGGCCAAAGCCTACAGAACGGCTACCGCCGATCCCGCTTAACTGACTGGCTACCTCCACAGGATCGATACCACAGCGGAAGGCCAGAGAAATCAAGCGCCCGATGGCTTCCGTAAAGGCACTGAGGTCGCTTCCGGCCCGTCCGATCTGGAGGAAGACCTCGAAGGGCTGCTCATCTAAGGTGTTCAGGGTCAAGAACAAGGTGCCCATAGGCGTTTCCTTACGAACGCTGATACCCTGGAGTTTTTCCGGTCGGGAAATCGGTTTGATTTTACCCCAATTTCCATTAGGCACTTTCGGTTCTTCTTTACCCTGGCCCACGTTTAATACTTGGGTGGACCGGCTACCATCCCGGTAGACAGTAATCCCTTTACAGCCTAAAGAATAGGCCATCCGCAGGATATAAGCCACATCTTCCTGGGTGGCATCCCCGGGTAGATTAACCGTCTTGCTCACCGCATTATCGGTGAATTCCTGGAAGGCCGCCTGCATCCGCACATGCCACTCAGGCTCGATCTCCAAAGCGGTCACAAAGACCCGCCTCATATCTTCAGGGATTTCCTCGATCCCCTCTAGATTACCCTGTTGGGCTACTTTTTCCATTAGCTGAGGACTATTCAAACCCCGAACTTCCAACTCCCGTTGGAAGAGGGGATTCACCTCTACCATCTCTTCCCCATCGAGGACGTTCTTGCGGGTGAAGGCGATGCTAAATAACGGTTCGATGCCGCCGCTAGTGTTGGTGATAATGCTGATGGTCCCCGTGGGGGCGATGGTCGTAGTCGTAGCATTTCGCTGTTTAATCCCCTGTTGGTCGAAAACAGAACCGGGATAGGCAGGGAAATTCCCCCTGAGCTCGGCCAGCTCTTGGGAGGCCTTCTTCGATTCCCTTTGGATAAAGCCCATCACTTCCCGGGCCAACCCGATGGCTTCCTCGGAATCATAAGGGACGCCCAGGCTGATTAACATTTCCGCCCAACCCATGACACCTAAGCCGATCTTACGGGTGGTGAGGGTCATCGCTTCAATTTCCGGCAGAGGATAGCAGTTGGCATCGATGACATTATCGAGGTAATGGACAGCCTTATGGACCACATCCCGGAGCTTTTCCCAATTAATGGCTCCGTCCTGTACCATATGAAGGAGATTAATCGACCCTAAATTACAAGATTCATAGGGTAGTAAGGGCTGTTCCCCACAGGGGTTTGTGGTCTCGATGCGGCCTAGTTGGGGACAGGTGGATTTTTCATTAATCTTGTCGATGAAGATGACTCCCGGCTCGCCATTTCTCCAGGCCATTTCCACGATTTTGTCAAAGACTTCCTGGGCCCGCAAACGACCGACCACCTTGCCGTCCCGGGGATTAAGCAAGTCGTATTCCCCATCGGCTTCTAAGGCTTGCATAAATTCTTCGGTTAAGCCAACGCTGAGGTTAAAATTCACGATACTATCATCATCGGCTTTACAAGTAATAAATTCAAGAATATCGGGATGATTGCAGTCGAGCAAGCCTAGATTAGCCCCCCGCCGCCGGCCACCTTGCTTAATCTGCTGGGTGCTGGCATCGAAGACCTTTAAGAAAGAGATCGGTCCGCTGGCTACACCACCGGTGCTGCGTACCCGGTCATTTTTCGGCCGCAGACGGGAGAAAGAAAAACCGGTGCCTCCACCGGACTTATGGATCAAAGCCGCATGTTTTACTGAATCGAAAATGCTCTCCATGGAGTCATTGATGGGTAAGACAAAGCAAGCCGATAATTGCTGGAGCTCCAACCCAGCGTTCATCAGGGTCGGTGAATTAAAACAAAAATCCTGCTCCCAAAGAATTTCAAAAAGCTCCTCCTCTTTGGCCCGCAAATCCTCCAATTTCCCTTGGCCAAGGGCACACAACTCCCCGAAGGAGACTTTCATCCGACCTTCTTTATGCTGGCGCACATAGGCCCTTTTTAGTGTCTCAAGATCCCATAAACTATAGCCGGGTAGCTCACCCTCTAAATCCCCATCGACCTCATGACCTCCCGCTGGATCATATACCTCCGGGTCATATAACAAATCGATGAGACTGATATTCCTGGCTACCCGGCGAAACATGTCCTCCGGTGTTTCAATGATGTCACCGGCTTCATTACGACGCAAATACCTTCTTTCGAGAACGGTCAGAGCGTTAGCCGACAGCTTGTCCCTCAAAGGATCTCCTCCCCTATAGGCACAATATGTTGTTGTTTCCAAGTTTTACTATACAACATATTGGGTTGGCCCTCAACGGACAAAAGAATACTGAGGGGACGTCAGAGGCAATTAGGTCCCTAAATCAACGGGGACTTCCCTCTTATACTCTATCCCTTCCGGTTGAGTTTCACAACTGTAGGCTAGAATCGTAATCCCCGCCCGGTGGGCCTCCACAAGGGCCTGGGCAAATTGGGGGTCTTGGCGGTAGTTGGGCTGAAACAACCTTCCATCCTCCCGCTGAATGACAAAAATAATGGCTCCCGCCCAGCCTTGCTTCTTGGCCTCAATCAGACCTTGCACATGTTTTGTCCCCCGGGCTGTGGGAGCATCGGGAAATTTTGCCACACCATCCTCTACCAGTGTAACCGATTTTACCTCCATAAGACAATCTCCCTCCCCGGTCAAAAAGAAATCATAGCGACTATCACCGTGGGAATATTCCCTGCGAAAGTCGCTATACGCCCCAGGAAGGGAGATTATCCCCTGCTCTAACCATATTTCCACCAATCGATTGGGTAACCGGGCATCGACACTGACCCACCCATCCCCATGTCTAACCAACAACAAATCGAAGGCCGTCTTCCGATTGCCACTTCGGGGTACCAGCCAACAATCAACACCGGGGATTAATAATTCTTCCATCCGTCCAGAAGAAGGGAGATGGGCCAACTGGCTCATCCCCCCAACGGTAACGGAACAGCTAAAACGGTTATTCCTCTTTTCCCATGTTCCCCGCACTAGACCGTTAAATTTAATGCCCTTGGCAGTTGTGACAAATTCCATAGAATTCTAAGCGATGGCTCTGAACTTTCATTCCCAGCTTTTCCACCGCCTCATCCAACTCCTTCCGCACTGGTAGGTCGAGATCATATACATTGCCGCATTTTTCGCAGGTGAAGTGGTAGTGGTTTTCCGGATTGCCATCGAATCTACTGAAAGTGGACCCATAAGACAGCTCCAATATTTCACCGTTCTCCACCAATGTCCTAAGATTCCTGTAGACTGTGCCCAAACTAATATTTGGCAGGCTCTCCCGAACTTGTTGATATATCCAGTCGGCGGTCGGATGAGTATCGGTGCTCCGCAATACCTTGAGGATCATCTCTCGTTGTTTAGTTCGCCGTACAAAACCCATAGAAGCCACCAACTTCACATCCCATCAACTAATGATAATTATTCTTATAAGAATTCTACCATATGTCCTACCCTTTATTCAACCCCCGGGAGGGCCTAATACTCTATTCAAGAAGTTATTCTTTCCCCCTTGTCAACAACTCCTCTTTATGCTATTATATTTTTGCACGCCGAAGTGGTGGAACTGGCAGACACGCACGACTCAAAATCGTGTGGGGTGACCCCCCATGAGGGTTCGATTCCCTCCTTCGGCACCATCAGAAAATTAACCCCAACCAACGAGGTTGGGGTCTTTTGTTTTCCTAGGACTCTGCGAAGAAGGTAGGAACTCCAAGAAACGGCTATCTACCTGTGGCAGCCTCCGACAGCAAACTTTCACGGTAGATGTCCCTCACCACACATTAGGTGGCGATATTTCCTATATCCCCACCGAAGATGGTTGGTTGTATTTGGCGGCAGGGGTTGACCTATTCTCCAGGAAAGTTGTCGGATGGACACTTGAGGAGCGAATAACGAAAGCCTAAGTAATTAAGGCTGAGGTTCTGGATCAGGAACGGATGGAAGAAGGGGCAATATTTCACTCGGATCGCGGTTCACAGTCCGGTTTACCCAGAACACTCCCCACGACTTACTTAGCTCCCAATTTTAATCATATCATACACGCCCCTTTGTCATAAGACGAAAAAAGGGCGTGCATGTTGAACGGGCCTAAGTTCTATCTTTAGAAACTAAAAGTTGAGATTGACCGTATAAGCTGCTCCAGTGAATCCGCTAAGTCTTGTTCCGTACCACCTTCGGGATCGAGGGAACCCACCTCACCCGTTTCTTGCATCACGGTACGTGCACCAATTAGGCAAACTGCATCAATTTCATTAAAACCTGGCACTTGGTCAGTCTGCAGTTCCAGTCGAACACGTCGTGCCGGCATCTCAACTTTGATATTGTCGATGGCGAAGATGCGGGATTCCGCGGGGGCAGCTTGGGCCCTATCCTCCCAGACAACGTGGGACCTTCCGGTTTGGTCAATGATTTCAACCTTGACAATAGCCCCTGGATTATAGGTTTCATAGACCTCGATTCGCTTCACATACACGGCCTCGTCGTAGAAAAGCTCGACCCACTCCTTTCCGCCGTTGGCTGTGCTTGCGGTCCACGCTTGATCGTAGTCACCATATTTTGGGTAGACGTCTGGCTTTCCGATCATATGCTCTGGAGTCCATCGGTCCGGTCGGTATTGACTGCTGGCCTTGGCTCCGCTTGCCCACTGAATTACCCTTTCGGACTGCCCAAGGGCTTGGGGCCAAGGAGAGTTGCGGCTCCCTGTAATACTCACTGCGTCAATCTCATTCCAGCCACTAACGGAGTCAGTATCCAAAGTGATCCGTACTCGATCGCAGGGGACTGTAACGATGCCATTCTGGACACTAAACACCCTTGCCCCGACTCCTGCAGACCCTCCTTTACCTTCCCAGATGAGGTGCCAGTCTCCCGTTATATCCACTAGCTCCACTTTTAAGATTGCCCCTGGATTAAAGGTTTCATAGATCTCCACCCTATCGACATAAACGCCCTCCGCAAATCCCAGTTCTACCCACTGTAGGCCAGCATCCTTGTAGGCGGGTGCCCAAGCACGCCCATTGTCCCCATAGCTGGGGAAAAAATCGGGCTGACCCAACATCTGCTTCGCTGACCAGTCGCCGTTTCCATATTCACTGCTTGCAGAGGCTGTGATGG
>JBMNRY010000032.1:0-19685 GCA_050944915.1 Limnochordia bacterium | reverse complement strand
CTTTAATTGTCAAAAGCGCACTTCTGACAATCACATCCGGTATTAGCAACCCTTTCGGGCTGTTATCCCAGACTTTAGGGCAGGTTACCCACGCGTTACTCACCCGTTCGCCGCTAAGTTCCCAAGCATCCATCCGAAGACTTCAGCAAAGGTCCTCCGCTCGACTTGCATGTATTAGGCACGCCGCCAGCGTTCGTCCTGAGCCAGGATCAAACTCTCCGAAAAAAGTTGATCTTAAGCTCTTAAAAAACACAAGCTTGGTACACTGTTTAGTTTTCAAGGTTCAACTGCTGCCCCCGAGGGGCAAGAATTAATATACCATGTTTCAATACCAAGTTCAAGGGAGCAGAAAACAAGTCCAATGGGACTAGGTATGCTTTTCCTCCCTTAAACTCCCTTTCTGAGCCCAACTTAAAGGAAATTGCGACTGACCATAACGACCAACATACCGACGAGGGCCGTTCCAAGCAAGCTCCCCGTCCTGGCCGCCACCAAAAAGGCCGGCAGGGCCGCCAGCAGGTAGGGATTAAATAGGAGTAGCTCTCCTTCAGACATAAAGAGTTCTGGAGCTAAAAGGGCCGCCAAAACGGCCACTGGAACGAAGGATAGCCAACGCAAAACCGCCAGAGGCAGCTGCATGTCGGATAGAATCAATAAAGGCAAAGCTCTGGGCAAATAGGTCACCAAAGCCATACCGATCAATATTAGGACGAAGGAGCTTTCCATTGTTCGATCACCAATCCTATCGTGGCGGCCACTACCGTGGCGGTGATAACATTCCAATTACCGGGGAAATAGCAAGCCACTAATATAGAAGTCACCCCGGCAATGATGGCGATGAAGATATGCAGACGATTCTTCACTTGTAAACATAGTAGGGCGATGAACATGGCCGGCAGGGCGAAATCTAGCCCGAAGCGTGCCGGATCGACCACACTATTCCCGATGAGGCCGCCGACCGCGGAACTAGTCACCCACATTAAATAAGAGGCCAAATTCAGGCCGAACATACTATAGGCATCGGCGGGTCTTGAAGCAAAGTTATTGCTGTGAAGAGCAAAGGTCTCATCGGTAATATGAAAGGCCAACAAGCCTAATAGGGGTCGGGAAAAACCTTTAAGATGAGGACTTAAGGCGGCCGTCATCAACAGGTGCCTTAGATTGACCAAGAATGTTGTGACCACAATGGGGATCAGGCCCGCCCCGACGGCAAACATACCTACGGCGATAAACTGGGCCGAGCCTGCATAAACGAAGATGGACATCCCGATGGTTTGTCCAAGGGTTAAGCCCCCTTGGCGGGCCAACACGCCGTAGGCAAACCCGATGGGCCCATAGCCAAGCATGATGGGCGTAGCCTGGTGAAACCCTTGCCAAAAACGGCTCCACCGGGAGGTCCTTGGCTGCTTAACGGAAGTCTGCAATTCCCCCAACATCCTTTATTCCCGCGGGCGCATATGGGGAAAGAGAAGGACGTCCCGAATGGATGGGCTATCGGTCAACAACATCACTAAACGGTCAATACCAATCCCTAAGCCACCAGTAGGCGGCAAACCGTATTCCAAGGCCACAATATAGTCCTCATCCATCATATGTGCTTCTTCATCGCCCGCGTCCCTTTGTTCAACTTGTTTTAGAAAACGTTCTTTTTGATCTAGAGGATCGTTTAACTCGGAAAAACCGTTAGCTACTTCCCAGCCCATGATGTAGGGTTCGAAGCGATCGGTCAGATGGGGAGCTTCCTTTTTCCGTTTGGCTAAAGGAGAAATCTCCACAGGATGATCGGTAATAAAGACTGGCTCGATTAACTTTGGTTCCACGTAAGTATCGAAAAGCTCATCTAGCACCCCTTCGGCGCTTAGCCGTTCCGGAGGAAGGTCCAAGTTCTTAGCCTTAGCCACCCCTTGGGGGTCGGCCACCAGCTCATCCCAGGTGACCCCGGCGTATTGTTCAATGGCATCTAGCATCGAGAGCCGTTTCCAAGGCGGCTTCAAATCGACCTTGCGGCCTTGAAACTCGATGGTTGTGCTGCCACAAACCTTTTGAGCCACATAGGCGAAGAGTTCCTCGGTGAGCTCCATCATCTTTAGATAATCGGCATAGGCTTCATAGACTTCGACCGCGGTGAATTCGGGATTATGCTTTGTGGACATCCCTTCATTGCGGAAGTTCTTGCCGATCTCAAAGACCTTCTCTAAACCACCGACCACCAGTCGCTTTAAGTATAATTCAGGGGCAATGCGTAAATAGAGATCCATATCAAGGGCATTATGGTGGGTCACAAAGGGGCGGGCGTTAGCGCCACCGGCGATGACGTTGAGCATCGGTGTCTCCACTTCCAAGAAGCCCCGCTGATGCAAAAAGTCCCGGATAGCCTGAATGGCCCGACTTCTGGCCACAAAAACTTCCCGGACCTGGGGATTGACCATCAAATCGAGATACCGCTGCCGGTAGCGAATTTCCACATCCTTGAGTCCATGCCACTTTTCCGGCAAGGGACGCAAGGATTTACACATCAGCTTCAGTTCGCGGGCCTCAACACTGATTTCGCCCCGTCGGGTGCGAAAAACGACGCCGGTGACGGCGATAATATCGCCGATATCAAGCTTTTGGAAAAGCTCAAAACCATCGGCGCCGAGGAGATCCTGTTTAAAATAGATCTGTACCCGATCTGTCGCATCTTGCAGATCGGCAAACCCCGCTTTGCCGTGCCGCCGCACCGACATCATCCGGCCGGCGACAGCCACCCTTTGTCCTTCCAGCTGTTCGAATTCGCCCTTTATCTTTTCGGCAGTGGCGGTAGCCTCGAAGCTTTCCCCAAAGGGATCGATACCTTGGGCCTGTAGTTCCGCCAATTTCTGCCTGCGGACCAACATTTGGTCATTTAATTCTTGTAGTTCCTGCTCATCTAAATCTATCCTGGACAAAACTCCACCTCCACCCCGCGCTATCGGGATATCTCTACGATACGATATCTGATAACTCCGGCGGGAACTTCAACCTCCACCTCAGTCCCAGGCTCTTTGCCGATGATGGCTCGCCCTACCGGCGATTCATTCGAAATCCTAGCTTCGGCCGGGTTAGCTTCCGGTGAACCGACGAGGGTAAAGACCAGCTCTTCATCCTCTTCTAGATCTAACAGTTTTACTGTATCGCCTAAGCCCACCTTTAGGGGTCCGTCCCCCGATTCCCGCTGGATGATTTTCGCATTGCGTAAGGTTTTTTCTAGAGTAGCGATCCGCCCTTCTAGGAAAGCCTGTTCATTTTTCGCATCATCATATTCTGCATTCTCGGAGATATCGCCGAATTCTAAGGCATCTTTGATGCGATTAGCAACTTCCCGCCGGCGAACCCGCTTCAAATAGTCTAGTTCCTTTTCTAGCTTCTCTAAGCCTTCTTCAGTCAGGAGGACTTCCTTCTCGCTCATGGGCTGTAACTCCTTTTTTCTCATCATTATCCCCCCAAAGGGGGGATCAGGGTTTGATCTCTATAGAGGAATTGCCCCTAATTTTCTAGGTCCGACAGGGATCTCCTGCCGTATTGCGCGTACATTATAGAGAAGGAGTCCCCTGATGTCAAGGGGAGGTTAGGCCCTAAGGATCGCCTCCCGAGATTTCTTCCGGACATTATCCTTAATCCGTTCAATTTGGGCATCGTCTAACGGTTTTTCGAAACTCCGCAGACCGGCCAAATGGAAGCCGTGTTTCTTGGCTAAACGGCCGATTTCGTCGATCTGCTCCACCGCCATTTCCCGTCCTAAGCTAAAGGATTCAAAGCGTCCTTCCAAAGCTAAAACCATAGTTTCCGCCATGCAAGCATAGGAGGTCCGGGGAGGAAAACCAAAGTTGAAATTAAATTCCACCTCGCCAGGGACCGCCATGACCCCACCTTCAAAAACCAAGACATCATCCCGCAGGGCCGCCACCTTGGCCGACACATCCCGGGGCCGGGCCACATCACAGATGATAGCCCCCGGTTTGATATCTTCCGGTTCGATGACGGTATCGATGGCCGAGGTAACGGTGACGACCACATCAGCCTTGGGCAAAGCCTGGCGGCTGTCGGTCATCACTTCAATCTCCTTGTTCCCCACCTGGAGTTCGGCCTGCAACCCCTTTAGCTTTTCCATATTGCGGGCTACCAAGGTCAAGGAGGGGAAATCCCGGGCTAAAATCCGGGCACAGGCGGCACCGATGGCCCCTGTGGCCCCTAAAATTGCGATATTAGAATCCTCTAGGGATACTTCCATCATTTGGGCTGCCTTGCGAATTCCCTCTAGGGCACTAGCCACCGTTAAGCTATTACCCGTTGTCACAGCAGCCCGGAGATTCTTGCTCACCGTAATTCCCCCATCGCCGACAACGGCGGTAAAGGCCCCTAAACCGATGATGGAGGCACCTAGCTTCTCCCCTAGTTTCCCCCCTTGAATGATCTTGTTGAGGACAAATTCCTCCGGTAATTCGATCATTTGTCGGGTCGACAAAGGACAGCCGATAAACCAACCTTCGGCCTCGGCCCCCGTGGGGGACTTAATACCGGTGATATGGGAGACTTTCATCGGGGGCACGTACTTAAATATCCCCTCAAGCAAAGCCTCGGGCAGATGCCGGGCAAAGGCAAATTTTCGGGCAAAATCACTGACTTGGATCGGGTGAATAATAAAAGCGAACCTATTCATTTCCTATCCCCTCCACCGGTCCCTCCTGTAGTTTTTCTACATGGGGCCGAAACTCGATTGCTTCCAACCAGGCGAGATAATCCTCCGCAGCCATTTCCCGACCGGTCATGGCCACGGCGATGGCCTCTAATAGATTAGTGCCCATAGAGCGACCATTAATACTCGGTGTCGTCGTCACCAACATCTCTACTCCTCGGGAGCGCAGCTCGGCCACATCGTCGGCGGTGACCGTGTTGGTGATCACTGTTTTGCCCTCTAGATCCCCGGGCATATACCTCCGAATAAAATGGAAATCACCGGCGATGATATCGGCCCCTCGATACAGATCGGCAAAGATGGGTTTAGTTTTCCCACTGGAGGTCTCTTGCTTTTCCCCCGTCGGATACAGCCACCGGAAAGGCAGCTGGGTCACGATAGGGGCAACAGCCCAGGCCACGTAATGGAGAGTGCGCAAACTGCGCAAAGGCACTGGCAAACCTAAAGCGAAGACTAGATCCCCATAGACGACCTGATCGGCCACCTCGGCTAGAGTCTCCGCCATTCCGAAACGGTCGACGGCCGAGACTAACAGGACCTTTTTATCGGAGAAATCGATAAGTCCGTGGTCGGCCAGATACCGGATCACCCGCCGTTCTAGACTGTTTTTTAACCCACTACCGTCGACAACAGGGCTTTGTTTAGCCCCTTGGGCAATCCTTTTGGCATCTCGGAAGGTGTAGCGGCGTTTCCCCGCGTAGATGTAGAGATCGATTCCCCCTAAGCCAAAGGCATCCACTTGTCCATCAAGCTCTTGAACAAGCTCCATGGCCCTCTTCAAATCGCCATCGGTACCCATCCGTTGAATCCGGATCTTCCTTCCTTGGATTTCCATTTCCGTATCGATATCCCGACGGGAAGAGCCTAAACTAACGCTTACCACATGGAGAGCTTCCACGGTATCCACCTACCTATTGCGAATAGACTCGATTAAATCGGCGATCATCCTTGGATCTACATACTTATCTTCCTTGATCGGCGAAGGGCCGATGACGATACCTACGACATTATCCCAGAGGGCTTCCGCCCATTGTAACCGGCGATCGGAGCCGAGGAAAATAATGGTATCGAAATTGTTGAGTCGAGCCACTAAATCTAGCACATCGTTAAAAAGGCTGGCCCCGCTCCGGGTGGTGACAAAGTCCCAACGTTGTCGATCATCTAAGACGAAAATAAATTCTACCCCCGCTTCTTCGGCCACCGTCCGAAGTTCCTCGGCATTGGCGATGGGAAAACCGATGAGGGCCAAGCGGCTGCCCTTACGGACTTCCCCTAAACCTTCCAACCGGGAGATAAAGGTCCGATCTAATTGCAGTCGGTTGGCTGCCTCTTGTTGGGAAAGACCCTGGGCCCGCAGTTGCAGGATGCGATCGATCCCCCGGATGATCTTTTCCCGACTGATCAGTTTTTCCCCAATGCGAATCAGATCCAGTTCCAAGGCCCTACCTCCCGTGCACAAAAATGTACACACCAATTTTAGCAGAAAATTATCCCTAGGGGAAGCCCTATTTTGGGAAAAAAGGTTTTCCCAGGGGGAAGGGGAATCTAAGGTGGGGAAAGGAGGCCCAACGATGTTACCCATCGATTATCATATCCATACCGCATTATGCGGCCATGCCCAGGGAGAAATGGAAGCCTATGTGGAACAGGCCATCGAACTAGGGATCAAGGTCATGGCCTTTAGCGATCATTTACCCTTCCTTCATTTGCCGGCGGATCATCCTTGGCACGGCCGTTACTCTATGCATCCCCATCAGCTACCCGGTTACTGCCAGCGGGTGGCCGATCTGCAAAGGAAATACCCCCAAATCGAGATCAAACTGGGGATCGAAGTCGATTACATCCCCGGTCTAGAAGAGGAGATCCGGGTAGTCTTAGAAGAATATCCCTTTGATTTTGTCTTAGGATCCATCCATTTGGTCGACAACTGGCCCTTTGATGACCCCGGGGAAATAGACAAGTACCAAGATATCGATGTTGACCATTTATGGGAGCGCTATTTCGACAGCTTTATCCAAGCCGTGAACAGCAAGCTCTTCGATAGCATGGCCCACCCCGATCTAATAAAAAAATTCGCCTTTTATCCCGCAAAGCCGATCCAACCCTTGTATCGTCGGGCGGTGGAGGCCTTGGCCAAGGCGAATATCTGTATCGAAATCAATTCCTCTGGTTTACACAAACCGGTGGGGGAAATCTATCCCAGCGAAGAGTTCCTGACCCTGTGTTATGAAGCCGGAATTCCCGTCACCATCGGTTCCGATGCCCACAGGCCCCAAGAGGTGGGAAGGGATTTCCCCCAGGTGAGAAAACTTCTCCAAAGGGTGGGGTACCAACAGGTGGCCCTCTTTCGAGGTCGCCAACGACATATGCTACCCCTGTGACAGTCGGCCTCCCTTAGGAGGCAGTATCCGATCCTTCTTGGGCTCGTTGCTTGCCTAAAGTATCGATCAAGCCGTTTAAAAAGTTAAAAACCAACTCCTTTTTCTCGTCATCGAAAGGTTGGTTGAGTAAAGTTTCGGCGTTTTCTGCATTCATCGATGCCAACTGCTGTACCGTAAGCTTTAGGCGAGTCTTGACAAAATAGATCTTGGCGATGAGCGCGGCGGTACTAAAGAGTAAGCGTTCAACCCGGTCCCATTCCCTGTTGATTTGGTTTAAGGTTAGTTCCGCGGAAGTAATAATTTGATCTACCCGTTGCAAATTAATCCCCTCTTTGATCCCCGCCCAATCCATTGGGGGGATATTGGCTTCCATGGCTGTCAATTCCCCATCACCATCCTCGATGAATTCATCTCCCCGGGCCCCAAGCCCGGGATTGGGCTCCCCCGGCCAAAGGGATCCTCCTTCTTCCTCGGCCTCTACCCAGCCCGACTCCCAAAAGGGTGGGGCAAGGTTTTCATCCTCCTCCAGGGGTTCCTCCCATTCTTCCTCCCGGTCCCAATCTTCTTCCCCTTCGAGGGGATCATCATCGATGGACCCGGGATCCATGTCTGTAACCGGCGGCCAACGAACCTCCAGTTCCTCTGGATCGGGGGACGTTGCCTGGGGCCAGCCGTCCATAGTTTCCAAAGGTTCGTCATCCAACGAGACTTCCGTCCTTGGTTGGGGAACCTCTACCGGCGGAGGCTCAGGAGTTCTTTCGAGGACAACTTCCCCAATCTCCTCCGGGGCCAAAACAGGTTCCACAACTGGCTCCTCCACAGGGCTAGGGGACTGCTCTTCCTCTACGGGGGCAGTCTCTATGATTACTTCCTCTTCCCAGGGTTCCTGATGACCCGTGTCCCCTGATACCGGCCTTTCCTCCACTGGAGGCGGAGTAGATTGGCCGACGGGGGGAGCGGGGCGAATCGGCTTTGCTTTCTTCCGGAGCATACTCCTCACCTCCTATTGATTATTCCTTTTCAAGGGAGCCCATCAAGGTTTTGATCAACTCATCGATGACTTCCTTTTGTTGGGTCGTGAGACTGTCGTTCAACATCTGCCCCATTTGTTGTAATATGTGCAGATCCTGGGTCGAAAGCCCCTTTCCCTCCAATTGGGAACTATGCCGTTCAAACAGCGCCATCAAGTCCTCCAAATTGCCCATATTGCCCCTCCTTAATCGGTCTGTCTCTCTCCATCGTATGCCTGAGGGGATGATTTTGTTTGCTCTTTTAAAATAAAATAACCCCGTCGTACACGGGGTGCCTAATTCATTCCTATGCAACAACGTTGTTAAAAGGAAATCCCTATTTCCACCATATATTCCCTAATGGCCCCATCGAGCTCCGCGAAGGTTCCGATCTGGTTGACCCGTTGGCGCAGGATAGTGCCCCTGGTCAGACCTTTAACATACCAGCCCACATGTTTGCGGGCCTCTTTGACCCCCCGCTCCTCCCCTTTCGCGGCCACCAGCATTTTAAGGTGCCGCCGCAGCATAGCCAGGCGTTCCTCGGCCGATGGGGTTTTCCCCTGGAAGATCCACGGGTTGCCTAAGGCTCCCCGACCGATCATCACCCCATCACATCCAGTGGCTTCTTGCATGGCCAACCCTTCTTCCCAACTGCCCACATCGCCATTGCCAATGACGGGAATGGTCAAGGCTTCTTTGACCTCCCGGATGATCTGCCAGTCGGCCCGGCCGCCGTAGAATTGTTCCCGGGTCCGGCCGTGGATGGCTACCGCGGCAATACCCGCCCGTTGGGCAAGACGGGCGATCTCTAAGGCGTTCACACTATCTTCATCCCAGCCTTTCCGGATCTTGACTAAAACGGGGATGTCCACCCCGGCGGCCACTTCGCTCATGATCCGGTAGGCCAATTGAGGTTGGCGCAATAGCGCGGCCCCATCGCCGTTCTTGACGATCTTAGGGGTGGGACACCCCATATTAATATCGATGAAATCCGGCTCGTAAGAAGCGACGATGCGGGCCGCCTGAACCATCACCTCGGGTTCCGAACCAAATATTTGTAGGGCAATGGGCCGTTCCTCGGGGGTGAAAGAAAGCAGTTCCCGGCTCCGTTCATTGTCGTAGGTTAAACCTTTGGCACTGACCATCTCCGAATAGACGAGACCACAACCACATTCCTTTGCCAAACGGCGGAAGGTAGAATCGGTTATCCCCGCCATGGGAGCTAAGATGAAATCCTTCGGTATGGTTTTTCCGCCGATAATGAGCATGCCCTTCCCCCTTTAATGAATTAAAGCAGGCCTGTGCCTGCTTTAATCCCTTAACCTTCTTGTAAACCATACTTTCTGCGAAAGCGCTCTACCCGTCCACCGGAGTCAACTAGTTTCTGGCGCTGTCCCGTATAGAAGGGATGGCACTTAGAGCAAATTTCTACCCGGATGTCTTCCTTGGTCGATAAGGTTTCAAAACTCTCCCCACAGACGCAAGAAATCGTGGTTTTGAAAACCTGGGGATGTATATCCTTCTTCATGCAGGTCACCTCTTTCCGAACCAATCTAGCTGACCCCTCTATTATACATGAGGTGCTGATTTAGGGCAACGCCTGCCACCTTTGAATATTATTCTCCCCAAAATCACAAAATAGGAAGCGAACCCTGTCCCTCCCTAGGCGAAGGGAGCATACCTTAACAAGGGAGGGATTTGCATCGATGGCACCGAATAGAAGGGGAGTGTAAAGGAGGCTTACCAGATGCACCGTTGGAAACGCCGGTTAGCTACATTCATCACGGCCATAATTTTCCTAACTTTCGTCGTCGCCTTGGCGTCCGCTTCTACCAACCTGTTACGGGAGGGGGATCGGGGCCAAAGGGTAAAAGAGCTGCAACAGGCCCTGGTCAGGGCTGGTTTCGAAGTGACCATCGATGGGATCTTCGGCTCGGAAACCAGCGCCGTCCTGCGCCAGTTCCAGCAACAGCAAGGTCTAACGGCCGATGGTATCGCTGGCCCGGCCACTTTCCAGGCCTTAGAGGCCGTAATCAATCCTCCCAGGATCATCCATCGGGTCCAAGCCGGTGATTCCCTTTATGTCTTGGCCCGACGGTATAACACAACCGTTGAGGAAATCCAAAGGGCCAATAATTTAGCTTCGACAACCATTGTTATCGGCCAAAAATTGGAAATACCCCAGGCCGCCGGCGCCGGTCCCGCGGGGGAAATCGCCTATACTGTAGCTCCCGGCGACAACCTATCGGTGATCGCCAAGCGGTTTAATACTACCGTGGCGGAAATTAGACGGGTCAATGGGTTGGAGAATCCCCATCTTTTGCAGGTGGGACAGCAACTGCGGATCCGTCCCCAAACCAAATCCCAAGGGTTGTCTATGATCTGGCCCGTCCGGGGTCGAATTACGTCCCGGTACGGTCCCCGGATCCACCCGGTGTATGGACATCAGCATTTCCACGGTGGCATCGATATCGCGGTACCCCAAGGCACACCCATCAGGGCCGCCGCCGGCGGTACCGTTGCCCAAACGGGCCGCATGGGAGCCGCCGGTTTAGTAGTCGTCATCGACCACGGCGGTGGAGTCACCAGTTGGTACCTCCATAACTCCCGCATCAATGTCCGCAAAGGTCAGCAGGTCCGTCAAGGAGAGGTCATCGCCCTCTCGGGCAGCACCGGTGTCGTCACCGGACCCCATTTAGACTTTCGGATCAAAATCAATGATCGGACCACCGATCCTTTAACTTGGCTACCCTAGGCGAAGGTTAAACCTTCGCCTTAATTTTTTACCGGGCGGCTGTAATTGCCCACCTGCACCCCTGCCCCTTCGATGGCTTTAATCAATCGACCAATTCCTAAACTGGAATCCAGACAGGGAAACAAGCTTTCTAGATAGTCGGGATCGATGTTTAGATTGCGCAGCTGGACCATGTTCACCCCCGTCGCCCGGAGAAAATCGACTAAGGCCCTAATTTCCTCCCCTTGATCGCTGAAGCCGGGATAGACCAATAAATTCAAAGAGACGAATACCCCCCGCTCCCTTGCATAACTAATGGACTGGGCCACATCGGCTAAGGAGTACCCACAGGGCCGGTGATAGGCATCATAGTTCTCCGTCCGGGCGCTAAACAGGCTGACCCGCATGCTGTCTAAGCCGCTATCGATGATTTCCCGCAAACCTCGGTAATAACCGCCGTTGGTATTGATATTAATCGTCCCCCGCTGGGTCTTCCCTCTGATCCCTTTGATGGCCTTCGCGATAAGGGGAGCCTGCAGGGTCGGTTCCCCTTCACATCCTTGACCAAAACTGATGATGGCCTCCCGAGCCCGGGTTAAATGATTAAGGGCCAGCTGGCAGATTTCCTCCACCCTGGGGACGAAGGAAATGCGGCCTTGGGGAGATGGACAGCAATCGCTCTCCTGGAGGGAAATACAGCCCTGGCAACGGGCATTACAGGCGGGAGATACGGGAATACCAGCCTCCCAGCGGTTGTAGAATATGTTTTGAGCCGTCAGACAGTGATAGTCTAGGGCACAATGGGCCAAATGTTCGACTAGCCGATTGTGGGGCCATTTTTTCCTTAGACGCCCGATTCGCCGGGGCAAGCTCGACCCATTATAAAACCGGGGATCCCACTTAAACCTTTGTCCATCGGTAGGACGGGCTGCCACATAGAACCGATCCCCCCGCAGGCCGACGGCGGTATAACCAAAGAGGGGCAAAGGAGCTCCTCCCGGGCTGTAAACGGGCAGGAGAGTCCTGGTATAACCGGCCGGGAGGATAGCACCTACGGCCCAGCCCCCGTATTCCCTGGGCCCGTCGGGACCTAAACCGATGGCCGGCCGACCCGGTAAGAGGACCAAATCGGAGCCCGGTGGCAAAGGGATACCCCGGAAGGGCTTCACCGTTCCACCCCGCCGCCCTAAGGCCCTCAAAGAGGAGTCCCCGTAGATATGACCTGCTTCATCGGCATAAACCATCTGTAATTCCAATTTGTTCCCTCCATGAAAAAATCCCCACCGCTGCCGGTGGGGATGTGGTTAGCGTAAGAGATATTTTAGAGGATCAACGGCTGTACCTCGGTAACGGATTTCAAAATGGAGGTGGGGCCCTGTCGAGTTGCCTGTGTTACCGCTCCGGGCGATAACCTGCCCCCGTTTGACCCGCTCGCCGGCCCGGACCAAAAGTCGGGAATTATGGGCATAGCGGGTTTCCACTCCATTGCCGTGATCGATGGTAACTAAATAACCGTAGCCACCCCTCCAACCGCTAAAGGTCACCCGGCCATCAGCCGCGGCCTCGATAGGTGTACCCGTGGGTACAGCCAAATCTAAGCCGTAGTGCATCCGGCCCCAGCGGGGACCAAAGCGAGACGAGATCCGCCCTCGTGCAGGCCAGCGGAAGGCCCGCTGCAGTACCCCGTTACGAACCAACTGGTAACGATGGGCGTGTTCCCTAGCTCCGGGGATGAACAGCGGCTGCCCGACCGTCAGTCGATTGGGGTTTTCAATGCTGTTCACGTCCCGAATGGTCGTCCAGGCTAGATTATACATAGTGGCGATATCGGAGAGGGTCTCCCCCCGATCCACGTGGTGGACGACACCGATTCCCGTAGGTACTATTAATTGGTCACCGATACTGAGCCGATTGGCATTAACTAAATTATTGCTCGCGGCAATAGAGTTCACATCGGTACCATAGAGTTGGGCGATATCCCATAGGGTTTCCCCCGATTGAACTAGATGATGGACAAAGAGGGGTTTTTCTTCTTCCTCCTCTTCCTCCTCGACCTCAGGCTCCTCCCCGGGGCTTTCTGTCTCCAGGGCCAACAGGGTTTCGCCTTCCAGATCGTCGCCGGTTTCTAGTAAGGGAGCAGTTACTTCCAGTAGTTCTTCCCCTTGGGCAAAGAGGATTTCTTCTCCCTCATCGGAGCCCCCCGATGCATCCCGTCCCGCACCGATCATGACGGCCCCTTCCATTGCCCCTTGCTGTTGGTGGGAAACCCCACCGCCGACGACCATGGCCAAGAGGATAACCATCATCAAGATCTTCATCAGTGAAGCAGTTGTCGATTGTCCTTGCTCTTCCATGGCTACCCCCTTTCTGCCATCTAACAGCGCGCAAAACTGTTAACCAAATGATTCCACCTCTACCCAAGGGTTTCCTCCTTAAAATCTGCTGATTTGTTGGAAAAATAACCCTGGGGCTAAATGAGAGGACCACCTCGCGATATATTATCCATTTCCACCATTAATTAGACTGGGCAGAAAATGGAAAAAATCGGTGGGAAAGTTAACTCTTTAGCTGTTCGGCAAAGGGGGATTTAGTCACCAGGTTCTTAAATTCTTCATTAGTCTCGGTATTGGTGAGCCTTTCGATGAGCAAATCGGTGATCTCCGCGGAACCTAGAGAGCCCAAGGCTTTACGCAACAACCAGACCATTTCCAGTTCCGACTCGGTAAGGAGTAATTCTTCTTTGCGGGTGCCGGAACGATAGATATCGATGGCGGGGAAGATCCGCCTTTCCGCTAAGCGGCGGTCCAAATGGAGTTCCATGTTGCCGGTACCTTTGAACTCCTCGAAGATCACCTCGTCCATGCGGGAGCCTGTTTCGACGAGGGCCGTGGCGAGGATGGTCAAGCTGCCCCCTTCCTCCATATTGCGGGCCGCCCCGAAGAAGCGTTTCGGGCGGTGGAGGGCTGCCGGATCTACGCCCCCCGAGAGGGTCCGACCGCTGGGGGGTACGACCAAGTTATGGGCCCGGGCCAAGCGGGTGATGCTATCCATGAGGATGACCACATCTTTGCCATGTTCCACCATTCGTTTAGCCCGTTCCAAGACCATGTCGGCCACTTTGACATGGTTTTCCGGCGGCTGGTCAAAGGTGGAGCTGACCACCACCCCCCGGACGGAACGTTCCATATCGGTGACTTCTTCGGGACGCTCATCGATGAGCAAAACGAGAAGTTCTACTTCCGGATTATTAACGGCTAAGCTGTTGGCAATTTTCTTGAGGATCGTCGTCTTACCGGCCTTAGGGGGAGCGACGATTAGACCCCGCTGCCCCTTACCTAAAGGTGCCATAATGTCGATAAGGCGGGTCGTTATTTCCTTCGGATGCACCTCGAGGCGCAGGCGTTCTTGGGGATAGATAGGAGTCAGTTCATCGAAATCGGGACGGCGGAGGGCCACCTCAGGATCGAACATATTCACCGCTAAAACCCGGAGGAGGGCATGATACCTTTCCCCATCTTTGGGAGGACGAACTTGGCCGAGGATGGCATCGCCGGTCCGCAGGCGGAACCGACGGATCTGGGAAGGTGATACGTAAATATCGTCGGGGCCCGGCATAAAACTGGCTACCCGTAAGAATCCGTACCCATCGGGTAGAACCTCCAGGATACCCTCGATCATCACCAAGCCTTCCTTTTCCGTCTCCGCCCGCAGCAGCTCAAGGATTAACTCCTTTTTCCGCAGTTTCGTATAACCGACTAACTCCCATTCCTTCGCCAGTTCTTGGAGCTCATCGATGTTTTTGTTGCGTAATTCAGCTATGTTCATGGGCTTTTCATCTCCTCATCCCTCCCCGGCCTATGCCTGGCCGCTACAGCCGAATAGTCGCATTTTGGACTGGACGAGGGCTTGCATCCGCTCCTTAGCCGGTGCCAAAATCTTCCGGGGATCGATTTCATCGGGATTATTGGCGATGGCATCTTTAACCCCTTGGGCAAAGGCCTGGCGGATTTCCGTATCGATGTTGATCTTAGCGATGCCTAAGCTGACCGCCCGTTTGACGCTTTCATCGGGCAGGCCGGAGGCACCATGGAGAACTAATGGAATATCGACGGCTTGGCTGATTTTTTCCAATCGTTGGAAATCTAAACGTGGTTCCCCTTTATACACACCGTGGGCGGTGCCGATGGCGATGGCCAATGCGTCAACACCGGTTTTTTCAACGAATTCCTTGGCTTCTGCCGGATCGGTAAAGGTAGCATCTTTTTCGGAAACGACGATATCATCTTCTGTACCGCCGATTTTGCCTAGTTCCCCTTCCACCGCAACACCGACGCTATGGGCCACCTCGACAACCCGCCGGGTCAAGGCGATATTCTCTTCTAAGGGATATTTAGAACCATCGAACATCACCGTAGAAAAACCGCTGACGATACATTGGATGACCTGTTCATAACTGGTCCCGTGATCCAGGTTTAAAGCTACGGGGACGGAAGCTTTGGCTGCCGCTTCTTGGGCCATGGCGACGATATAGCCTAAGCCGGCATACTTGATGCCGCCTTGGCTAGCCTGGACGATGACCGGTGCCCTTTCGGCCTCGGCAGCGGCGATAATCGCTTGTAGAATCTCCATGTTGTTGATGTTAAAGGCACCGACGGCATAACGGCCGGCGCGGGCTTTTTGTAAGAGTGTACTGGCCGGTACTAACGCCAATTGAATGACCTCCTTAGAATGGTTTGTTGGTGTTTTATTGGGCACCATCGAGATAGTTACGTTCACCTTGTACTAAACAAATGTCCTGGAGCGAGGATACCTTGGCTAGATCGGCTTCCGTTTCGGCAAAAATCAGTAAAGCGGCATGGCATTGGGGACAAGAAAGACCGACTTTATCGGGGAATAGTTCCACGGCGATCCCTTCGTTGCCGCATTCACATTGGATCTGTCCCCGGTGAAATTGTTCCTGTAGGAAGGTTAAGACTTGATAGATGATGGCTGTATTATGGAAGTAGCTCGTCGTTTCCTCGTCGAGAAATTCGTCCCAATGGACCAAATCCATGTCTTCGCCAACCACCCCGTCTCCGCCGAAAAAGCCGAGGCTGACTTCTGTTAGGGGGCAGCATAAGGTCACAAGTCGGCCTTGCCGCAACTGGGAGAAGGGAACGGAAATCAGGTGGGAATCATCACAAACGAGACAACCGATTTGGACCAGACAAGTTCCTCGATGCCGCCGGAGGATGGCTTTGGTGCAACCGCAGGTGCACTGGATGTGAAGTGGGTCTGGTTTCGCTAAATGAAACAGGGAGAAGAGATGTTCTGCTCCTCTACCGCATTCGGGACAGCGGAGGGACAAGGTGCGATTAGTTCGAATGAGCATTATTCCATTTCCACCTACATTTCCACAGGAAATCTTCATAAAGTCCCGTTGCTTCTTCGGCGCCGCCAACCTTTTTTCCTGCCGCTATTTGCTAGTTTCTGCTCCTAGTTCTGAATATCTCCCCGATCGCCCCTCAAAGCTACCTTGACCAAGGCTATCTGTCCATCTTGCACCCCGCTGTCGCCTTCGAGAGAAAAGGGTTGCCACTCCCCTCGGCCGTTGACGGCCCGGGCCCACAGACTTTTACCTTCCACCCGAAAGATCAAGGCCCGATAGGGGTTGTAAAGATGGACGGCCCCTCCCGGATACACCTGAATGTAGACTTCTTGACGCCGGGCTTGATCGAAGGCCCCGGAACCGGTGGGGGTTCCTTCCCAATGGATAAGGCGGGGGTCATAGTGAAAGGGGATCACCCTGCCGGCGGCATCCTGGAGCAACCCGTGGCCTTGGGGTTGCCAGTCTAAGAGCAAACCGACGGTCCCTTCCCCCAACCAGGGGGCGGTGCCCGAAGGCTCCCAAGCATAACCTTGGCCGATTAAGACTAAGAGGAGCAAACCGGTTATAAAAAAATGTCTCACGGTAACTGCCTCCCTTCATTAGGATTATGGGCAGCTACCGTGAGATTTATGAGTGAACATTAACCATCCCTACGAAAATCTTCAGGTTTGACATGTTCGAGGAATTCTCGAAAGGCGGCCAACTCCTCATCTTCCCCGGTGTGGATCATAGCCTTCGACGCGACGGCCTCGGTGATGTATATCGGGGCATCGGTCCTTAAAGCGAGGGCAATGGCATCGCTCGGTCGAGCATCGATATCGATCTTGCCCTGGGGTGTCTGCAAATAGATCCGGGCGAAATATGTTTCATCCCGTAAATCGGTGATGACCACCCGCTCCACCCGGGCGTTAAACCCATCTAAAATGTTTTTCAACAGATCGTGGGTTATGGGGCGGGGCGGTTTGATCCCCTCCATCTGCAGAGTGATGGCGTTGGCTTCCGCCGGCCCGATCACGATAGGGATAAACCCCCGTTCCGCGTCATCGGTGATGATGACCACCGGCAACATGGAACTTTGGTCGATACCGACAACTTTCACCTTCATCTTCACCATCTGCGCTCACCCCTATCTAGGAATTTTAGCGCCCTACTTAGATTCATTATATCATAGAAAAGGACTATGGCTAGCGCTGACCATTCCTATAGTTCAAACAAGCCTCGATGAAGCCTCGGAAAAGGGGATGGGGCCGATTTGGTCTTGATTTGAATTCGGGATGAAATTGGGTGGCGATAAACCAGGGATGGTCGGCTAATTCCACGATTTCCACAAAACGTCCATCGGGGGTGGCTCCCACAGGACGCATACCAGCCGCGCCGAGCTTATCCCGAAAAGCATTATTAAATTCATAACGATGGCGGTGCCGTTCACTGATTTGGTCTTGACCGTAGACCTGGGCCGTCAAAGAGTCGGGTTCCAACTGGCAAGGCCAGGCTCCTAAGCGCATGGTGCCTCCGATGGGTAAGCCCCTTTGCTCCGGCATAAGATCGATAATATTGTAGGGAGTATTGCTGTCAAACTCGGTGCTGTTGGCCCCCTGGTAGCCAAGGACATTGCGGGCGAATTCGATGACGGCGCAATGCATACCTAAACATATCCCTAAGTAGGGCACTTTATTCTCCCTGCTGTAGCGCACCGCCTCGATTTTTCCTTCGATGCCCCGATAACCGAATCCTCCCGGCACCAAGATGCCATCGGCCTCGGCCAGGAGGTCTTCGGCCCTTTGACTCTCCAGATCTTCGGCATTAACCCACATGATATCCACATAGCAAGAATGGGCGATTCCCCCGTGGCGCAAGGCTTCGACGACGCTTAAATAGGCATCGGGCAGGGAAACATACTTGCCGACGATAGCCACCTTGGTGGAACAGGTGGGATTCTTCATCCGCTGAACCATAGCCCGCCATTCCTTGAGATCCCTTTGTCCCGGAGGTAGCCCCAGTTTCTTGATTACCAACTCATCGAGGCCTTCCTCCTGGAAGACGAGGGGGACCTCATAGAGGGTCTCAGCATCCACGTTAGGGATAACTGCTTCTACATCGATATCGGTAAAGAGGGCGATTTTTTTCTTAATATCTAAGGATAAGGGCTGTTCTGAGCGGCAAACGATGATATCTGGTTGAATCCCGATACTGCGCAGTTCCTTGACACTATGCTGGGTCGGTTTCGTTTTTAGTTCCCCAGCAGCTTTGATATAGGGCACTAGGGTCACGTGGATATACAGACAGTCATCCCGACCGATATCGCTTTTTAATTGACGAATGGCCTCGAGGAAGGGCAGGCCTTCGATATCCCCCACGGTACCCCCAATTTCCACGATGACCACATCGACATCTTGATCTTTGCCTAAGGCGGTGATCCGCTCTTTGATTTCATTGGTGATATGGGGGATCACTTGGACGGTGCCTCCGAGGTACTCCCCGTTGCGTTCCTTTTCGATGACCGACCAATAGATTTTACCGGCGGTGACATTGCTTAAGCCGGGGAGATTAACATCGATAAATCGTTCATAATGGCCTAAGTCTAAATCGGTTTCGGCACCATCTTCCGTCACGTAAACCTCACCATGTTGAAAGGGGCTCATGGTACCGGGATCAAAGTTAATATATGGGTCAAGTTTTTGAATGGTGACCTTAAAACCCCGACTCTTTAGCAGACGGCCTAAAGAGGCCGCCGTTATGCCTTTGCCAAGGCTGGACACCACCCCTCCCGTCACAAAAACATACTTCGGCATATTACTCCACCCAGTCAGGCCCGTAACGACCTAACCAGGTCGACACCTCCTTAAACTTACATACTTTCCGGTGCCCTTACCCCTAATAACTCTAGGGCATTGGCGAGGACAATGCCCACACAACGTGTGAGGGTTAAGCGAGCATCCTGCAGTTTTTGGTCTTCTCCGATCACCCGACAATGGGTATAAAAGGAATGGAACAAAGCGGCTACCTCTTGAGCATAATGGGCGATCCGATGGGGTTCCCGCTTCTCCGCGGCCAATTCCACCTCCGCGGGGAAGGCTGCTAGATGCCGCATCAAATTGATTTCATGTTCCGTCGTCAACAACCCAGGATCGATGGTCTCCGGTGATGGCAACTCTGGAACCTGACGGAGGATACTACAAATACGGGCATGGGCGTACTGGACATAATAGACAGGGTTGTCCGCTGTTTGCTGCTGGGCCAAATCGATATCGAAATCTAAGTGGCTGTCGGGACTGCGCATGAGGAAGAAAAACCGGGCCGCATCGGTGCCGACTTCATCGATCAACTCCCGCATGCTAATAAAGCTACCGGTCCGTTTGGACATCCGCACCTGCTCTCCACCCCGGATGAGATTGACCAACTGAAGGATAATGACTTCTAAAGCCTCTTCTCCATGACCCAAGGCTTGGACCGCAGCTTTCATACGCGCGATATAACC
>JBMNRY010000031.1:0-19705 GCA_050944915.1 Limnochordia bacterium | reverse complement strand
CCTTCAATCCAACACCTCCTAGATAGAGAGACTCTTGCCCTAGGATTTCGAGGCCTACCTAGCCACATCCTTTATCGAACTCCAAGGGTATCCTGGAGTCGTCTCAGTTGGACGATAAAGGCTTGCTCATCTAGCTCCACATCATCATAGCTGAGGATCTGCCCCTTTTGCACATCCCGTTTAAGCTTGGTCTGGGAGGTGATCAGCCCTAGGGGCACAGCGTTTTGTTCCTTAGCCCTCTCATAGGTATCGATTAAACCCCGGACGGTAAAACCGCCGATCCCGTCCAAATAGGAACCAGCCTGCAAATCGGTTTTGGCTACCGCCATCGTCTCGGAGACCATTCCCGCCGCGGGAATGATGGTGGGAAGATGATCGATAGCTGCTTTGGCGATGGATAAAGGAGTTTCTAGACTACACAGATGATAAGGCCGATACAACAAATAGTTGGGACCATCGCCCATTTGCAAATACTTTAGCTCTGCCCGTACCTCGGGACTAGGAGTACTAAAAGTCAAGAATACTCCAGGAGCCATCCCGTGGACATACTCCACTACACCATACCTATTTAGAATCCCGCCTTCTTCTTTAAGGCTTAGCAAGTCCGTTATGGTCTCGGGAGTAGCAGAACCACCATGGCAACCGGGAACATCGGGAATGAGACCGGTGGCATTGGAAATAGCCGTGAGCTCGATCATTGTCTTGGTATTATCCTTAAAGGAACAAAGCATCCGGGGATTCATCTTCCTCCTGACGGCTTCCTCATAAACGGTATCGGGGGTACAATCCAATTCCAGCAGGTTGTTAGGCCCTTTGCCCAGGGAGCGCACCTCATAACCGGAGGCAGTAGCAAAATCATATAATTCCTTCAATGACCCAGGCTCGTCCCCCGCCGTCCCTGTATAAACCACCCCCGCCCTAGCGGCCAATCGACTCAAGAAAGGTCCGACGACCACATCGGTTTCCACGGTAAGCAAAACGATGTGTTTCCCGTGCATAATACTTTCATAGGCCACCCGGGCCCCCACATCGGGCACCCCCGTAGCATCCACCACCACATCGACCTGGTGGGCTTCAATAGCTATCTGGGCATCTTCGGTGATGGCCAGCTTACCCTTTAGACCACAATCATTAGCCTCGTCCAGGGTAGCTACGATTTTGTAATCATCTTCCGTCATCCCGGCGATTTGGCAAGCATCGATGGCCCTTTCAAGGTCTAGATCAGCGATAACGGCTACTTCCATGCCTTTAATGTACATCAATTGACTGATCATACCCCGACCCATCTGACCGGCCCCCACAAGGCCGATTTTGATGGGGCGGCCCTCCTCCTGGAGTCGGGCCAACTTTGTATTAAGACCTAACATTGATGAACCGCCCCCCTTAGTGAGCTACTTGTTTATTGATGAAAAGCTTTAGGCGATACCGAGATAGGCCCTTTTTACCTCGGGATTGACTAAAATTTCGTGGCTGGAACCTTGGAGGACAATGCGCCCCGTTTCCAACACATAACCCCTGTCGGCAACCTGTAGGGCCTTGACCAAATTCTGTTCAATGACCAACATGGAAGTTCCCTGTTCCTTCAAAGTAGCTAAGATATGGAAGATCTCATCGACGATGATGGGGGCCAAACCTAAGGAAGGCTCATCGAGAATTAACAGTTGGGGGTCCATCATCAAAGCCCGGCCAATAGCCAGCATCTGCTGTTGACCGCCGCTGAGGGTACCGGCAGCCATCTTGGCCCGTTCTTTAAGGATGGGGAAGATTTGAAAAACCTTCTCCATCAATTCCTCCCTTTTATCCCTGGTCCGTTTTGTATAAGCTCCGAGGATAAGGTTTTCTTCCACCGAGAGGGTAGCCAGGATGCCCCGGTCCTGCATGATATGGGCGATACCCATTTCCGCCCGGTGGAAAGCTGGAGACTTGGCGATATCCTCCCCAAACCACCGAACGGCCCCTTCGGTAACGGGGACAATACCGGAGATAACCCGCAAAAGGGTGGTTTTACCAGCCCCGTTGGAACCGACTAAGGCCACGACTTCTCCTTCGTTGACCTCGAGATTTATGTCGAACAGCACCTTTAAATCATCGTAACCGGCCGCTACGCCCTCAATTTTCAACATTTTTATAATCCTCCCCAAGGTATGCTTTGATCACCGCTTCGTCCCGCATAACCTCCTCGGGATGGCCTTCGGAAAGGAGGGAACCTTCGTTAAGCACTACCACCCGGGTACAAAGGTTGGTGACCGCGGACATGACGTGTTCAATGAATAAGATGGTCACCCCAGAGGCGTTGATCCTTTTGACCAATTCTAGGCTGTCTTCCATCTCACTAGGTGTCAAGCCAGCTAAACACTCGTCGAGCATGAGTAGCTTGGGGTTGATAGCTAATACTCGGGCCATATCCAGCCATTTCCGTTTTTCCAAAGACAATTTACTACAGGTGAGATCTTTCAGTCCCGAGAAACCGGTGAACTCCAAGATCTCCTCCGTCTTTTCCGCGGCTTCCCGCATGGTTTTGTTGTACAGCAAAGCGATGGTATAGACGCTATCCCAGACGGTCAAATTGGTGAAGGGTTTGGGCGATTGGAAAGTCCGTCCAATACCCAAAAAGGCCCGATCGGGAATGGATTGTCTATACAGCTTCCTGTCCTCGTAAATGATCTCACCGCTATCTTGGGCATAAACCCCGGAAATCAAATTGACACAGGTGGATTTACCGGAACCGTTAGGCCCAATCAATCCCAAGATCTCCCCTTCGTAGACATCGAAACTCAATTCATTGACGGCATGAACACCGCCAAAGGACTTGTTCAAGTTGACCAATTGGAGTAGTTTTTTCATCTCAATCCCTCTCTAGCCGTATGGACTTTTCCCCAGTTTTTCAGGAAGATAGACTTCACTTAATTCCCCAGGGTTTGGGTTGGCCTTCCCTTTTTGCCCAACCGCACTGGCAAATCATTAAGAAGGGAAATCAACCCATTAGGTCGATACAAAACAACCAGGACAATGAGAAGTCCGTACATGGCGTAGCCGGCACCACCGCCGCCGAAATCGCTGAGGAAATAGTTGGAGAGTTCCAAGAGGGGAACGGCAACGAAGGCACCTAACACAGGACCCCAAATAGTCCCCATGCCTCCTAAGATGGCGGTAATACCAATCCGCACCGACATATCGTGGGATGCTACAAGGAACGGATCGATATAACCGACCTTAAAGGCATAAAAGGTACCCGTAGCCGCCATCAACATGGAGCTGATGATGAAGGCCAGCAATTTCATCCGGTGGGCACGGATGCCGAGGGATTCCGCGGCAATGTCATCTTCACGGATAGCTTTGAGATAATAGCCCAGGCGAGAGCGGTTAATCCCGATGGTGACACCAACGGTAATCAGCATCCAGAACAGGGTGATGTAGTAATAGGGCACATCGGAAACGAAAAACAAGTCAACAAAGCTTTCTTGCGTCCTGACCTGGAAGGCCAAGCCCAGGGAGCCACCGGTAAATCCCCGGAAGTATAATAAAAGCTGGCGCACAATGGAGGCACAGGCGATGGTGGCGATGGCAAAATAGACTCCCCGCAACCGAAAACAGGGAATACCGATGATGATTGCCAACAAGACCGCCAAGGCCATGCCGACCCATATGCTAATCCAAGGGGACACGCCCCCCAACCGCAAGTACATGAGCATACTGGTATAGGCTCCAGTGGCGAAAAAGGATGCCGAAGCCCAGGAAATCTGTTGGCCAAAACCACCTAAGATATTCCATGCGGTGCCCAGGGCCCCAAAGAAGAAGACTTCTACCATCACCCGCATGATGTAATCCGATGGTCTAAGGAGGGGGAAAACCAAACAAAGACCGATGAACACAAAGACCGCTAAATTCTCCTTTAGATAGTCGAAAATAGAATTGGATTTTGTCATGCCTTTCGCCCACCTTCTCCAAAGATACCGTAAGGTCTAAAGATAAGAACCAGCATCAATACGGCGTTGATGGTCACCGGTGCAAGATCCATACTTAAATAATTGCTAGTTAACGATTCTACTAACCCGATTAATAAACCACCTAACATAGCCCCTTTGAGGTTGCCCAGTCCCCCAAGGACCATGGCCGACATGGCCACGGTGGAAAAGGTCGTGCCGATCTGGGGGGAAATCAAAAACATGGGGGTTAGTAGCAATCCTGCTAAACCAGCAAACAAAATGCCCAAAGCGAAGGCAATGGTGAAGACCCGTTCGGTATCGATACCGAGGGTGGCAGCGATGATGGAACTTTCGGAGGTGGCCCGCATGGCCCGACCGAGATCGGTACTATTGATGAAATAATTGACCAGCAGGACAAAAATTAAAGCCCCAATGAAGGCAACTAACCGGGGGTACATCAAAATAATGTTATCATCGAACAACCCAAAGGAACCATACCGAAAGTAATTCGGGATATTCAAGCTATGATAATCAGGCCCGAAAATCAGTTGAAGCAGGTTTTGAATCAGATAAGACAGGCCTAAGGTCAAAAGAATATAATTGCTGTCGCCCTTTCCGACAACTCTGGTTACAGTTAACTTAAAAACCGCCGCTCCCAATAGGAACATGATTAAAGCCACCGGTAGCAACAACCAATAGGGGAGGGCACCGGACGGAAGGGTAGCAAAAAAGATCAGGGATACATACATACCGACCGCTAAGAAATCACCTTGTGCGAAGTTAACGATTTTCATGACTCCGTGGATCAAAGAAATCCCCACGGTGACGAGGGCGTATACACCACCGATGAGTAGTCCGTTGACTATGGTTTGACCCATCCTAAAACCTCCTCCTGTCGTCGTTGGGGAGAGTCCTTTTAAATGAAGCTGTGAAGAACGGCGCCGACGCTATTCCCCACAGCTTCATTAAGACTTATTTCCCCTGGAAAATCACCCTAGACTTATTGTTCAAAGGGTTCGAGGGTCAAGGGGTTGATCAGTTTGCTGGAAGCAGCGTCGAGGGGGAATACACACCGGGGCTTATTACCCTGCCATTGGAGGATAATGGGCACTCCGTTGGGATTGAAGCCATTTTCATCAAAGTAGCCCCGACCGTCGTTGAGAGACCGGAACCAGATGCTGTCTTTAGCATTGGCTTTGCGCAGTTCGTCCCGAATGGCGATGGGATCGGCTACGCCGGCCCTTTCCAAGGCTTCCACGATGAGCATGTAGCTAACAATGGTCGGTCCACCTTGACCGGGGATGAACTCACCGTTCTCCCGTTCGTATTCTTCACGGATCTTGGTGAACTCGGGATTTTCCAAAGTGGTGCGGCAATCCCATACCCAACCGTCGGCGGAGAGGATGCCGTTGACGTCATCGCCTAAGTCTTTGAGGAGGGAAGGCCAGGTAAAGGCCGAACCGCCGGCGATAATCAAAGGCTTATAACGCATGGCGTTCATCGCGGTCATGATGAGTTTAGCATCGTTGGCGTAGCAGCTGGGGAACAAAACGTCCACCCTGGCGTTGCGTAGCTTGGTCACGATGGGGCTGGCATCGGTTAGGGCGCCAGCGGCATAGTTTTCATCGACGGCGATGGTCACGCCTAATTCCTGCAGGTCCCTTCTTTGGGCCCGAGCATTATCTTCACCCCAGGCGGAGTTTTCATAAACGATTCCGGCCCGTAGATCTTTGATGTCTTTGCCCATCAGTTCCGCTACATACTCGAGGAACTTCATTTGCATTCTACTAAATTCGGAAGCAATAGCCGCCGGTTGGAAGATGAAGTTACAACCCTGCTGGGTAATGGTGCCGTTGGCAGCAGAACCGGTTACCGCCGGAACCTGATACTTTTCCAAGATGGGCAGGGAAGCCAAGGCAAAGGCCGACTGGCTAGAACCGACGATGGCCACGATTTCTCCCGAAGCCAAAGCCCGTTCTAAGGGCAGAATCCCCTGGGCCACATCACTGGTGGAGTCGATCATAATGGTCTCCAGTTTGGCACCACCTAAGGACTTAATGCCGCCCCGTTCGTTAACATACTTTTCAACAGCTTTGACGGCCAAGATACCCTGGCGACCCGATTCGGCGTTCACACCGCTAATAGAGCCATAGAAGCCGATTTTAACTGTCGGTACATCGGCTAAGACAGGACTGACCACCAACGCCAGCATGAGGACACTAACCAACAAGGCGATGATTTTTTTAATACACCCCTGTGTTAACATTGGACATCTCCTTTCGGTCGATATCTTAGTATTCTTGCCCCTGTGCCAACTGTCTTGTTCCTCTCCAGATGCCCCACCAGACTCGGCCCTGGGGAGAGAAAGTCTGGACCCTACCCCCCTTTCCTCAGGTCCCCAATGCTTGGACCATTTTCCCAAGGTCCAAAACGGCACAACAATATGTGTTTAGCCGCTTTTCAATTGTTTAAATTTATTCTGGAAGATACCTTGATTTCCTCTTTTTCAGTTATCGACTGATTAGAATTTTCCTAAACTTGCTCATTAAACCGGTCTGTTTTGGGGATTTTAAAGGGCTAGACCAAAGGTGAATGAAGCTTCTAGCCTCGATTAGAGGAGATGATGACCGGTGGATTCATCATCTAAGGATGACGATTGGCTTGGGTAAAAGAACGATGTCAATTTTCCCGTTTCAAAGAAGCTGATAAAGAACGACCCTCACCGTGCTGGTGATGACCTTGGATTAAAACCGAGCAAAACAGATCTGACCTCCGATGATGGTGAGCATGATCTTCAGTTCGTCGTTGAAGGCGACCAAATCGGCATCCTTACCAGGCGCGATGCTCCCTTTGCCATCGTCGATCCCCGCGATCCGGGCTGGTGTTAGAGTCATCATTCGCACGGCCTCGACCAACGGGACGTCGGCTAGGGAGACCATATTCGCCACCAACCGATTAGCTGTTGCAATGCTCCCGGCGAAGGAGCTGCCATCGGGAAGTTTGGCCACCCCATCGTCGATGATCACCGGTTGGCCCCCTTCAAGGCTCCCCAGGATGGACTCTTTAGTGGACTGGCCGGCAGCCCGCATAGCATCAGTGATGAGACAGATTTTGTCGGAACCTTTGATCTTGTAGACCAACTGGAGCAAACTGGAAGGCAAGTGGGGGCCATCGGCGATGATCTCCACTGTCATCTCATCGATGAGGTAGGCGCTCTCCATCACTCCCGCGGTACGGTAAGATTTGTCCCGACGCACCGTCGACATAGCCGAATACAAATGGGTGATGTGGGTACATCCCGCCTCAAAGGCCGGCAAGACCTCTTCGTAGGTGGCATTGGAATGACCGATGGAACAAAGGACACCCCGGGAATGAAGATAGCCCGCCATTTCCAAGGCGCCGGGCAATTCGGGAGCGAAGGTCCAACGTTTAATACCTTCCGTTAAAGCCATGATCCCTTGGTATTCGGCGGGAATGGGGTTGCGGATGTGGCGGGGATCTTGGGCTCCCCTTTTCTCCAGGGAAAAATATGGGCCTTCTAAGTGCAGCCCAAGGAAATGGGGCTTTAGCCCATTAGTAGTTGAGGCTTGCTCATAAGCCCCGATTACCTGGTGGAGTTCTTCCGTGGTGCTGGCCATAGTTGTAGGCATAAGGCTCGTGGTGCCAAAGGGGATATGGGCTTGGGCTCCGGAAACAAAGGCCTCGACGGTACCATCCATGAAATCATGTCCTCCACCGCCATGGCAGTGGAGATCGATAAATCCCGGGGCCAAGTAACAGCCTTGTAAATCAAGGCTTTGATCCATCGAAGGGGGGAGCCCTTTTCCACAGTCTACAATGCGACCATCAGCGATGAGGACATAACCATTCTTTACTAAACGCAAGGGTGTGATCAGATGACAGTTGACCAAGGCTAGGGTCTTGGCCATCTCCTAACCAACCTCCTATGGCTGAAGAAAAAGGAAAAGGCGGAACCGGCCCCCAACTTGACGGGGGACGATACCGCCCTCGCATATGTTCTTAGGCTTCTTCCCACAAATTGCGCACCGTCGCCGCGACCCGTTTAATGCCTTCTAATCCTTGATTGCTAGCTTCCTCGATACATAACCAGCCTTGGAAGCCTCGGTCTTTCAAGTATCGGAAGGTTTCTTTTAAGGGGGTCACCCCAGTACCGATAGCCACGGGAGAGAAGACACCTTTTTCCGCCATGTCCGAGACATGGATAGTTTCCACTTTGGGATAAACTCGATGGAGAATCTCCAGGGGATCTTCTCCGTAGGCGGTAATGTTACCGATGTCGAAATTGATCCCGACACTGGAATCCCAAATCCCTTCCACCACCTGGAGGAACAAATGGGGTGGATAGGTCATGTCGATGTAATCCCACGCCCCAGGCTTAGCATGGTCTTCATAAACCAGCTTCACACCGTAGGCATCGGCGGTTTCCGCCGCCAAGCGGATGTTCTCCACCGCCCAAGCTACCCCGTCTTCAATTTTTGTTTCTGGATGGGCTTGCCCGGCCAAAACCCGCAGATAGGAAATGCCTAATTGGGAACAAAGGGCGATATCCCGGCGAAAATAATCTAATTCCCGGCGGCGTTGCACCGCATCGTAATGGGTAAAATCGGGATAAGCGGTGCACATCACGATGGGAATATTCTTTGCGGCCAACATCTCCTTGAGCTGCCGCAGATAAACGGGGGTATGATTGGCAATGAACATATTGCTTATGTCAACGCCATCCAAATTGCAGCTCTCGGCAAAGTCGATCCATTCCCCGAGACTCATTTCACCTTGGACGATTTGATTAAATAATGATACCGGTAAACAACTGATTTTTGCCGTCATCTCTTTGCCTCCTCGCCGCCCTGTAAGAATCTGACTATGAACTAAAGGGGGCCAGGGCCTGGCCTTAAGTATTGCCCCTGCCATGGATATTCAGCTTTATTTTCCCATTTCCCTCCCTATTTTCCGACACCTCGTGGAGCAGGCTGTCCAACAGCTTTAAGATTTTCCGTAGAAATAATTTAGGGAAAGCCCCAGGCTTTCCCCATCGTCCTTAATGGAGTTTGCTGCCGGGAGGCATGGGGCGATCGCCAGCCCGGTCATATTGTTCATCGTAGAGGTGTCCCATGCCCCGGGTGAGGGTATCATCTTCTAGGAGGCTATAGAGATGGTAACCTAGGTCTTCCCGGTCTCGGAGAACTTCTTCTAAAACCTCGACGGTACCATAGTCCTCCAGTTGATGGGCCCGCTTTATGGTTTGGCGGAGCATCTGCTGAATCTTCAGTTCATGCTCCAAATCATTGCGGAGGAAATCTCGGAGGGAATAGCGTCCTTCCACCTCATGTTTGATATAGGACAGTTGGTGTTGGGCCACGGGGTGAGCCGTGGGAACTCCCCCCAGCCGAGCCACCCGTTCACCGACCATATCGATATGTTTTTTTGTCTGTTCGATATGTTCCTCCAACAACTCGTGGATACTGATGAAACCTTCGGCGCCTTCGGACATCCAGTGATGCTTATTATACTGATGAAGAGCTACGGTGAGGGCACATTGGTGATCATCCAGCTGGAGGGCCATTTCATGGCGGACTTCCTTAGGTAAGCCGATGCCGGCCCCTAGTTCTTTGACGGTGCGAGGCGGCTGCCGCAGAATCATTTCATGCTCAGTCTTATGCCCGGGCATGTTGGGATCGAAACCACTTTTTTCCATGTTAAAGCGGCCTTGGAAGTTGTTTAAGTTGGTCATGGTCATAGACAGCATAGCCTGTTCCCGTTGCTGTTGTGGTTGATTTCCCATCATAGGTCTTTCCTCCCTTGACTGGTAATCGATAGGGCAACCAAGGTTTCCCTTCGTTTCTAGTCTATCCGGAATAAACTCCCCTACTCCTCGGAAAGATAAACAAAACCCAGGCTATAATCCCCTGGGAATGTGAAAACCTAAGCTGGATAGGCTGAACAAAGGAGGGAAGGAGTGGTGACCTTGAAATATCGGCATCTTTTTAGCCCCGGTCGCATCGGCTCGTTAGAAGTGCGCAATCGCCTGGTCATGCCCCCCATGGCCACCAACTTCGGCGGTGAGAACGGAGAAGTTACGGAAAGAATGGTCCGCTATTACGCGGAACGGGCTAAAGGCGGCGTCGGTGTCATAATCGTCGAAAACGCCCAGGTCGATTATCCAGGAGGAAAAAACGTCGTTTTGCAGCACCGGATCGATGATGATAAGTTCATCCCCGGCCTGCGCTGGTTAGCTCGAAGCATCCAGGATCACGGAGCCCGGGTTTTCCAACAGATCCAACACGCCGGGCGACAAACTGCCCCCGGCACTACCGAAGGAGCTCCGGTGCTATCGCCTTCGCCGGTACCTTGTGGTTTTATGCAGAGTCAACCGATGGAGATGACTAACGACGAGATCGAAGCTATGATCGATAAGTTCGCCCAGGCCGCCCGCCGGGCGAAACAGGCTGGTTTCGATGGGATCGAAATCCACGGCGCCCACGGCTATCTGATCAATCAATTTCTCTCCCCCTACAGCAACCGACGGAATGATAAATGGGGAGGAAGTTTCCAAAACCGATTGCGTTTCGCCTTGGAAATCATCAGGCGGTGCCGGGAAGCCGTCGGACCCGATTACCCCATGGGTTTTCGGATTAGCGCCGATGAGTTCGTCCCCGGCGGCTACCGACTAGAAGAAGGGGTGGAGATTGCGAAAGCGGTGGCCGCCGCGGGAGTCGACATCCTCCATGTGGCCTCGGGTATCTACGAAGCCATAAGCACCATCATCGAATCTATGGCCTATGAAGAAGGATGGCGGGTCTACCTGGCCCAAAGGGTTAAAGAAGAGGTGTCCATCCCGGTGATCGCCGTGGGGGTCATCCGCACACCCCAAATGGCCGATGAGATTATCGCCCAAAAGAAGGCGGATTTTGTGGCCATCGGTCGAGGTCTGATCAGTGACCCCGAATTTGCCCTCAAAGCAGCCCAAGGCCAAGAGGAGCATATCAACCGATGTATTGTGTGTAATATCGGTTGTGTCGGTGATGGGATTTTCAACGCCAATTTCATGGGCTGTACCGTCAACCCCGCGGTCGGTCGAGAGCGGGATTTCGGCACCATCTATCCCACCATGAATAGAAAAAAAGTGGTCGTTGTAGGGGGAGGACCGGCGGGCATGGAAGCCGCCCGGGTGGCCAAATTGCGGGGCCATGAAGTAGTCCTCCTGGAGAAAACGGAACGGCTAGGGGGGCAGATGATCTTGGCCGCCCTACCACCCTATAAGGACAAGGTGGCCTGGTTCACCGAATTCTTGAGCCGAGAATTAGAACGGTTGCAGATCGAAACCAGGTTGAAGACCCAAGGTACCCCCGAAAACATTCTGGCGGAGAACCCCGATGCCGTCGTCGTGGCCACGGGAGCCCTGCCCAGCCAAGGAAGCCTAAACTGTGAACAGGGTCGATGTATCCTCCAAGCTTGGGATGTCATCGCCGGGACGGTTCAAGTGACGGGCCAACAGGTCACCATCGTAGGGGGCGGTTCCGTCGGCTTAGAAACAGCGGAAATGTTGGCCCAGGATGGTATCAGTTCCGTCGTCGTCGAGATGGGTCCCGATGTAGGTTTAGACCTGGAACCGATCACCAGGGTTGATCAACTGGCCCGCCTGGCGGAACTTGATATCCAATTGGTACCCAATATCCTCATCACCGAGATCACCCCTACGGAGGTACGGGGCTGGGACGGAAACCGTCGTCGGGTATCTTTCCCCGGGGAAACGGTCATCCTCGCCCTGGGCAGCCAGCCGATCCGGGATCTGGTGGCCCCTCTGGCAGGAAAGGTGTCTGAGCTCTACCTCATCGGCGATGCCCGACAACCCCGCCGCATTTTAGAAGCGGCCTACGAAGGGATGGCCGCCGCTTATTCCATCGGTGAAGGGCATAAATACTTCTCACCCCTGATGCCCTTTGAAGGGAAGGTGTAGATATGAAAGAGGGAAAAGGTAAATCCCAGGCCCGCAAAACAGCCCGTTTTCAACGGGATAATCTCCAGGATGTGGAAATGTCTCCGGAATTAGTGGACCAAACCAGATCAAGCACCCAGACAACGGGGCTGATCAACTCCTATGGGGCCAAGTCGGCCCAGAAAAAGGAATACCAAAAACCAAAAAGGGATCATTAAGGAAGACGCTGGGGCTTCCCCAGCGTCTCCTTATCCATTTCCTTTATTTAGTTTTTCCGCCAAGGCCTGCACAAAGGCTTTATGTTCTTCATAGCGGGCAGGATCCAGTTCTTCTTTAACCCTTTCGCAGCGGGCATAGAGTTCTCCGACCTGATGGGTCGAGAGTTCCGATTGAATCCACGGATAAAGAATTTCGTCTTCCTTTTGGATATGGGCTTCCAGGAGTTCCCGATAGGCCGTTAGATGTCTAATGGCCCCAGCCACATCCTTCTTGATGACGGCAGTGCTAGTTCCCTGGATATGCTCCCGACCCATGTTATGTTCTAGGCACATGGCATCGACGATGGCCTGTTTACCTGTCCCATAATCAAATAAAATGTTTTCTTCCTTAGCGTGGTGGTAACGGTCGGCATACTCCCGGCTGAACTGCAACCCAGCGCTGATCCAATCCCAAGCGGAAGGATTTCCCGCCGCCAAGGCTTCTGTCACCTGGGGTATCAAGGCTAACCATTCTTCGATGACCCGGTGCTCCTCCATCAACTCCCTGATAGGCGGACAAAAACTGGTTACCTTCGGTGCCTCTGGTCGAGGCTTGATCTCTACCGGAGATCCGCTGGGATCGATGACTTGGGCAACCTTTTCCATAAGTTCCTTTTCAGTCTCCCGGGGCAAGTTATGGATTTCCACCACATCCCCTAACAAACAAGTCCCCACCATACAGGTGGTACAACCGATATCATAGGCCGCTAAGATTTCCCCCACCCGGGGAAATTCGGCGATCACGTCTTTAATACCCCTTTGTAAATGTTTCTCCACATCTCTACCCCCTATAACCATTCTTCCCGGAGGATTTCTCCCTGGAGGGAGACGACCTTCACCTGGACGGGGATTTGCCGTTCCGCTCGGGCCAGGGCCTGTTGGACTAAGGCCACCAATCCCATACAACAAGGTACCTGCATGATCATTACCGTCAAGGTGTTAATTTTCGCCCCATCGATTAAGGCAATGACTTTTTCCAAATAGCTCTCCTGTCCCCCATCGAGCTTGGGACAGGCGATGGCTAGGCTGTGGCCTCGGAGGTGATCCTTATGAAAATCGGCTAGAGCGTAAGCAACACAATCGGCGCTCAGCAGCACATCGGCCCCTTGGAAGTAGGGTGCTTCGGGGGAAAGGAGATGTAATTGGACCGGCCATTGACGCAGATGGGAGAGCCGCTGACCCCTTTCATCCCCTGCCCGCTGGGAAAACTCCATCATCTTCGAACCTGGACAACAACCCATTTAGTATTGCCTCCTTTTATTACTTATTTGGTCACTTAGTTTTTAAATCAAATCATTTCAGTTAGATTATACCCTCTACCCCCGGGGAAGAAATTGACCTGGATCAATTTCCGACGAAAAGTCTTCCCTTAAACCAAAAAGGTGGCGGTCTAGCAAGAACCGCCACCCTCGCCTTTTCCGTTAGTCCTGGGCTTCGTAGATGACAATCCCTAGGGTCCCCGGCCCTGTGTGCACACCGATGACGGGGCTAACATGGCTTTGGATCAATTCCTGCACGTTTTCTAACTTCTCCAAAGCCGCAGCTACGAAGCCGCAATCGGCGGGAGCAGCCCCATGGCAGACAGCGATATTGCTTAAAGCTTGTTGGACATGATCTTTGGCGATCTCAATGAGTTTTTCTAAGGAACGTCGCCGACCCCGAACCTTGGCAAAGGTAGTGTAAATACCTTCTTCGTTGACGGTAATGATCGGCTTCACATTAAGGATTTGGCCCAGGGTGGCCGAGACCTTGCCGATGCGGCCTCCCTTTTTTAGATACTCCAAGGTATCTAAGACGAAATAAACTTTCATCCGCTTGATCACCCCGTGGACATGGTCACAAAGGGCTTCGAAGGTGATGTTCTTGCGGATCGCTTTGGCCGCCTCCAAAACCGTATAGCCTAGACCCATGGAGATAGATTTAGAGTCGATGACCTCGACCATTAAACCCTGGATCTCCTGGGCCACATGGCGAATCATCTGGCTGGTCCCACTTAGACCTGAGGAAATATGGATGGCTAAAACGTGGCTATATCCTTCTTCTTTCAATTTTGTAAAGAGCTCTTGGACATCGCCCGGATTGGGCAAAGAGGTAGTAGGAACCTCTGTCTCTAACCGGTTGTAGACATCTTCGGGCGTGATCTCCACATGGTCCCGATATTCCCGATCTTTATAGATAATCCGTAAGGGCAGGACGTGAATATCGTACTCTTCCACCAGGTTCGCCGGCAAATCGCAGGTGCTATCGGTAACAATGGCTATCTTTTCCATGCTGAGTCTCCCCCACATAGTTTTTAGCATGGAGGGCCCATGCTAGGCAATGAGACTACAATTCGCCAAGGGATGACTGGTTCCTGCGGCGAAATTTTGCTTATTCCAAAAGAATTCGGAACTCACGCTGATCTTGGTGAAGGCCAAACCCTAGGGTTTAACTAAGAACCTGGGTTCAAAGGTTCCTATTACAGATCTTTACCACCCGGATAAAACCCATGCAAAGAAACCCCAGGGTAGTATTAAGTTGAGAAGGGAAGCGGAAACTAAAGGAGCCTATTGACCATGAAGGAGTGAAAACGATGGGCCGTGGTTGGCGTTTAGAAAACAGTTATCGCCAATTGCCGGAAATATTCTATACTCCCTGGGAGCCTGTTGCGGTCAGAGCTCCGGAGTTAGTCTTATTCAACGAAGATTTAGCCCGCTCCCTCGGTTTACCCTCCCTGACCGATACGGCGGGGGTGGAAATCTTAGCCGGTAATAATCTTCCTCCCGGTTCACAACCCTTAGCCCAAGCCTATGGGGGCCATCAATTCGGACATTTTACCATGTTAGGCGATGGTCGGGCCATCCTTCTAGGGGAACAGATCACCCCCCAAGGGGAACGCTACGATATCCAACTAAAAGGTGCCGGCCGGACTCCCTACTCTCGAGGTGGTGACGGCCGGGCGGCCCTGGGACCCATGTTGCGGGAATACCTGATCAGCGAAGCTATGGATGCCCTGGGCATTCCCACCACCAGGAGTCTGGCGGTGGTGCTGACGGGAGAGACAATCACCAGAGAGAAAGAGCTTCCTGGAACCATTTTAACCAGGGTCGCGTCCAGCCATATCCGGGTTGGGACCTTTCAATACGCGGCGGTCTGGGGTTCCCGGGAGGATTTGCAGGCTTTAGCTGATTATACCATCCAAAGGCATTTCCCCTCTCTCCAAAGGGAGGACAATCCCTATTTGGCCCTGTTAAAGGAAGTAATGGCTCGACAAGCCCGCCTCATCGCCCAGTGGCAGTTGGTCGGCTTTATCCACGGCGTTATGAATACCGATAATATGGCGATCAGCGGTGAAACCATCGATTACGGTCCTTGTGCCTTTATCGATACTTATGACCCCGCCACCGTCTTTAGTTCCATCGATACCTACGGCCGTTACGCCTACGGCCGCCAGCCCCAAATGGGTCTTTGGAACCTGGCCCGTTTTGCCGAAAGCCTGCTACCTTTGATCCACGAGGACCTCCATCAAGGGGCAGCCATGGCCCAAGGAGTCTTAGAGGAGTTTGAGTCCATCTTCCGTCAGCATTGGTTAACAGGGATGGGGGCCAAGTTGGGGCTAGTTTCCATAGAAGGCGACGATGAGTCCCTCATCGAAGAACTTTTGCAGATCATGGAAGTCCAAAAGGCCGATTATACCAACACTTTTTTAGCTTTGACCTTTCAAGAACCGGCTGATCTGGCATCCCTATCTTCACCGGAGTTCCACCGATGGTATGAAGATTGGCAGAAACGAATAAAGGAGCAAGGATTAGACCCCGTAGACCTTCAACAACGGATGAAGAGGGCGAACCCCGCCCTCATCCCCCGCAATCATCGGGTTGAAGAAGCCTTGGCCGCCGCAGCGGAAGGGGATTACCAGGTGATCAAGAGATTCTTAGCCGTCTTGCGCCAACCCTATGCCCACTCCCCAGAGCAGAAGGAGTATGCCGCTCCTCCTCCCCCTTCCGCCTGTCCCTACCACACCTTCTGTGGTACTTAGAGGTGTTCGAAAAGCCAAAGGTGCAGGATTAAATCCTGCACCTTTGTTAGTCTACTAATGGACTATCTAGTCCGTGAAAGGTTTTTCTTAAAAACTTAAGCCGGTGTTGATGAGCAGTCTTGTTTCTATTTCCCCATCTTCCAATTGGTCGGGAGCATTATCCCAGACTCGGTAAGAACCTTCCCCACCTGCTTCGAGGGTTAAACCGAAAGGCAGAACATATTTGTAGCCTAGACTGCCGACCACATGGCCTTCATAGTAGTCTTCTTCCCCGCCACCAATTTGATAACCCCTGGCTCCCCCTTGGGCGAACAACCCGTTGCTGGGGCTACCCTGGAGGTAATACCTGGCGCCGACCAGAGCCCCGTAGTTTTCATCGTCGAGGTACTGACCACCCAGGACCAGGGACGCCTTTCCAAGGAGGACCCTTTCCAGGGATAGTTCGATAGTTTCCGTCTCGTAGTACCCATAGACATTACCGCTGATGGTGTTCTTGGAGGCGACACCGGAACCGGTGGCCAACAGGAAGACAATAAGTGTTAACAGTGCGATCTTTTTCACCATAATCCAGCTCCTTAACATTCTTACAAAGCTTACTGCCTTGTTGACCATGTATTTCGTCAAGCCCAATCCTGGGCCTGTAAGCAAATATTGTTAACGAGCCGGAGGTGATATTGCTATGTTCTAGTCTAACTCTTATCCAAGTGTTCCAGAAGGTAGTCCATATCCCGATTCCAGGCATCGTTGATTTCTTTGTACTTGGGGTGACGTCGGTAGAATTCCATGGTCCTGGCCATGGTTTCCCGGAAAGAAATGGTACATTGGAAATCGGGAACTAGATTCTTGATTTTGGTGTTGTCGACGGTTTTGCTGTGGGCCTTGGAACACAAAAGGGTACCGAAGGTAGCCGCGCCGTGATCGCCGCTGGCGTAGCTCAGTCGAGGTAGAGTGCGGACGATATCCATCGATGGTAGGAAAGCGATCTTCGGCTCTACCCCCGCGGCTTCGGCGACGATTTCTGTGACTTCTAGCCAGGATAAGACCTCATCGGAAGTGATATTAAAAATCTCACCAAAGGCTCCTTCGTTCATGAATAACCCAACAAACCCCTTGGCGAAGTCGGCGGAGTGGGTGAACTGGCGCACGGCACTGCCGTCGTCGTTGACGATGATTTTTTGACCCCGTTCCATCCGATCGATAAATGACCAATACTGGGGATGGGGAACGAAAACCCCGGGGATGCGTAAATCGCCGTTGGTCTCCCCAGGACGGACGATGGTGTAATTGGTTCCGTAGATCCGGGCATCCATTTGCAGGAGGGCTTCACAACCGATCTTATCCCGGGGATAATCCCAGGCTAGATTAGTTAAAGGGGCATCCTCCGCTAGATTTTCTCCCGAGGGGTTGTATACCGACGTGGAAGAGACAAATATGTATTGCTGGCACTTATCCCGAAAGATCTCTAAGTTTGCCCCTAGGCGCTGGGGTGTATAAGTGATAAAATCGGCCACCACATCGAAACTCAGCCCCTGGAGTTTTTCCTTCGTCCCCGTCACATCGGTGATATCGGAGATGATGGTCTTTACCCCTTTTGGGAGGGATTGATCACTCTTCCCCCTCGTTAAGATGTAAACGTCCATGCCCCGCTGGGCGGCCAAAGCAGTCACATAACTACTGATATTCCCCGTCCCACCGATCAAGAGAACCCGCAATATGACCAGCTCCTTTATTTGTTCAGCAGAATAATGAGGCTGGCAGGTTAGAAACCTGCCAGCTTAAGTTCTCGTGGTATTACTTAAATTCAGCGATGATTTCTACCTCAACGGGGGTTCCCCCGGGTAAGGCGGCGACACCCAAAGCGGTGCGGGCGTGTTGTCCATTCTCGCCCCATAAATCGATCAACAACTGGGAAACGGCGTTGATCACCTGGGCCTGTTGAACGAAACTGGGATCAGACGCCACAAAGCCATTAATTTTGATGATCTTCGACACCCGATCTAGATCACCTACGACGGCCTTGATGTTGGCTAGACAATTCAGGGTGGCGACCACCGCGGCTTCTTGGGCCTGTTCTAGACTTACATCCCGGCCAACGATACCTGGATGGACGAGCTTGCCCTCTTTTCTAGCCACCGCGCCGGAAGAAAAGATCAAATTGCCGGAAATCCGGCCCGGCAAAAGGGGATGGGCAGACGGCTTAAATTCAGGCAATTGCAGTTCCATCTCTTGCAGTTTTGCTTCAATGCTCACCTTAGTCATCTCCCCTCGCTTTAATAATCTAGGCGATCCCGGGACGCCTGAACCAGCTGGATCAGCTCCTTCACGCCCCGTTCCACGTCATACTCGGGTTTATAGCCTAGCTCTTCTTCCACCACTCGAGTATCGAATTTCCAACCGGAGGGGTAATAGCCCGGTTTCAATTCAATCTCGGCATCGGGAATGAGCTGCAAGACGTAATCCCGCACCTCCGTTAAGGGCTTGATTTCCCCCGTGATGGTAAAAGCCCTAGATTCCGTCGAGGGAACGGTACAAGCCAACAGAGTGGCCCGGGCCGCATCCTTGACGTAAAGCAGATTGGGGGCATCATCGCCGTAGTCGACGATACCCTTTTTGCCCAGGGCGGGGTAGACAATGAGATTATTCAAGTAGGTATCACTGCCCCGCAGACGTCCTAAACCATAAACAGCACAGTAGCGGAGGGCGATGGTATCTAATCCATAGCTTTCGTAGTAGTAGCGACCTACATATTCCAGGAACGATTTACAGGCGGCATACATGGTCATGGGGAAATGGGGTCCATCGTTGGGAATCCATTCCTGGGGATGTTTATCTTGGGGGCCGAAAACCGTTTGGGAACTGGCCCAAACCACCCGGCGCATGCCCAGGATCCGCGCTGTGTCGAAGATATTGATGGTCCCCTTGATGTTCACGTTCACCGCCGCCTGGGTATTCCGGGAAGCCACCCCCATAAGACTGGCCGTATGCACGATCGTGTCGATATGGTGTTCTTTACACACACTAAGCAATGTCGGCAGATCCTGGATATCTCCCTGGACGATGGTCGTTTGGGCTAACTCCTCAGGGGTAAGGATTTGCTGAATGGAAGTGTTGTCCACCAGTTTGTCGAATCCGACAACCTTATGTCCCTCTTGCTGCAAGAGTTTAAGGATGTAGGAGCCTATGAAACCGGTGGCTCCCGTCAAAAGAATATTCAATCTAACCATCCTCCAATGCTAACCTTCAACCACCAGGCCGCAGGAAACGACCATGTCCCCCGGAAGCCAACAAGCGTCCCTCTTGATAGACCAATTGGCCCCGGACAATGGTGGCGTAAACATAACCTTTATAACGTCGGCCCTCATCGGGGAATTTAGTGCTCTTGTGGGGATAGAAGGTATCAAGATATGAAAAGGTCCATTCTCGCTGAGGATCGATGACGGTTAGGTCGGCATCATAGCCGATCTCGATCTGTCCCTTTCCGGGCAGATTAAAAATCCTGGCGGCGTTGGTCGATGTGATCTGGGCCAGCTGGGTCCAAGACAAGTCT
>JBMNRY010000030.1:0-19948 GCA_050944915.1 Limnochordia bacterium | reverse complement strand
CCGTTGAGCCAGGAATTCTGGGGGAAGCTGCCATCGGGCCGCTGCTGATACTTAGCCAGGTAATCAAGGGCCCTGTTCGCCGCTTGCACATCGCCGATGGCCATGAAAGCCCTAGCCACATGGTATAAGTCTCGGGCCCAGACCAGATGATAACCTCCCGTATGATCGTCGACGCTGGCTTCTCCCCAAGGCACCGACAGGGAAGCGATCATGGCCCCGCGATAGGTCTTATCTTCACAGGCTTTAAGGATCATGGCACTGACATAGTAGAGTTGGGTGGCCTGGCCATCCAAATCATCGATACTAGTACAGTAGCTGTTCCACCCCTGGATATACTCCATTTCCAGGCGGGAAAAATCGGTTTGCAAGGAGGCAAGGTTTGTCTCGACGGCCCTTTGGGGATCGGGTCCGAAACCAAAAACGACGGTAAATTCGTCGGCATCGGCCGGGTCGATCTCCGCCAGATGGGCGATATTTCCATCGATGGCTTGACTGTAAGTGGCATCGAGACGGTAGTTCGTCTTTAGCTGCTGGAGGCCATCGCTGCGGCCAAAGAAGCCGACGGAAGACTGCTTCCAACGGGCACTGCTGGAAATAGCTAGCCAAGTATCGGCTTCCCCAGCCAGGAACATTTCCTGTCCCTTGAAGTTGGCCAGATAGCCGCTGTCCTGCCAGCCGGTGTTGTTCATATGGGGATTAGTGTACATATAAAGGCGATAATCACTTACCTTACCCTGTAGTGCTTCAAAGGTCACCCGAATTACAAGACTATGCCGCTGTGGATCGGTAATGACGGTTTTGATGAGGCGATACTTACCCTGCTTGTCGGTATTGATTAACCGATAGGCCAAGGCCAGGGGATGCACTAATTGAACCGACTGAATGGTATCGGTTGTCTCATCATCGAGAAAGGTCTCTCCATCGGTGATCAAAAATTTCATTTCCCGGGTATTAGCCCGGTCCAGCGTGGGATAATAAACTTCGGTAACTGCTCCCTGGGCCAGAGAAAACCAAACTTTCGACTGCAAACCAACACTTGTCCCAATACCCACTTTTCGGGCGTTGGCCCATGTGGGCTTTTCACCTGGCCAGCCAGGGGCATGTTCGCCGGAATCGCGCCATGCTAGTTCCCCAAAGTGGGGGGCGGGGACGTGATGCAATTTGTTCACCGCGTTCTCTCCCCCTTAAAAGAATATTTTCCTAGTGCGACCCTGTCGTATTTCACCGATTCTAATCGGATTTTGTCGGTTATCAATATTCTAACTTACCTATGTATATTCTTCAAGGATTAAAGGTCCGTTACTTTTTCCCAAGATACCGACAATTTGCCGTCCTTAGACGAGAGAGGGAAATCATGCCAAAAACGGACCTGGAAAGGAGGTGTGAATATGCGCAACATCGCCCTCATCGCCGGGGTGGCTGTCCTGCTTTTTGGTGCCTTAGTGGCCTATCGGGATCTGGGGCCCCAACGGATGGCCCAACCGCAACCGATCGGCGAAGAGATGCTGCCCGGGCGCTCACCGGTGACCATGGAGGGTCTACCGGGAATCACCGATGCCGATCCCTACCCCGATGGTTGTGTGGACTGTCACCGTAAGGGAGATGCACGGGATTCCCGCTTAAGCACCATCATCGCCAGGTTAGCCGAGGAAGGGCGTCACCCGGATGTCGCGGAAAGGACCAGCACAGAAGTCCTCCCCGATTCCTGTGCTCCCTGTCACGGTCCCGACGCGTCGCTGCCCCTAGCGGTCTTCTCCCACCGGGATCACTACCAGGGAGATGACAATGTCTTCATCACTAGATACGAGGGAGAATGCCTCCACTGCCATTCCCTCGACCGGGAAAAGGGCATGATCGAAATCAAATCAGGACAAGAAAAGGACACGGCGTAGGGAAGTGCCGGCCATAGCCAAACTGGGTGGAATCAGATAACCCATTAGATCTAGTAGTCCATAGTCTGCCTCCGTGGCGGAATAATGGCCGCCTTCCCGCAGGCTTCGATAATCCCCTTGGGGAGTGATGGCCAATAGATCGAAGGTGATACCCAGCTGCTCCGCCCAGTGGGCCCAAAATTGACCTGTGCCAATGTCTTCTCTGCTCAGCTGGGGATTGTTGCCGGGATGATTATGGACCAAATAGATGGTCTTCGTCCCCTGGGGTAATCGATGGGGCAAGACCAGCTCCCAAGGTACGTAATAAATACCATCGGCTATTCTTTGACCAGCCCGAGCCACCTTAAGAAGGTGACCATGGCCATCGACGAAATAGATCAGAGCCTTTTCGTAATTTAAGGCGCCGATCTCTAGATAAGCAAGGTGGTAAGCATCCCGGGCCGAGTTGAGGATCGCTGGCCTCGGGGGAGCCTGGGGTAGAGCGAAAGAACTAATGAGGGAAAAAAGCAACAAAACTGCCAAATAGCGCAACTAAAGAACCCCCCTACCGCCGCAAAGGTTCGGCGGTAGGGGGGTTCTCTCCTACAAGTAATTCCTAACAGTGGATGGGACGGTCCAAGACAGCCTCCCCGGCTTCCATTAAAGCCTCTGGTAAGGTGGGATGGGCCCGGACAGCGGTGACGAATTCTTCCACATCGAGACCGACACTTAAAGCCAGCGTTGGCTCGGCGATGAGGTCGCTAGCATGGGGACCGATGATATGGAGTCCCAGCAGTTCGCCATCGATGGCAGCGATGATCTTAACGAATCCATCGTAATCCCCCATGGCTAAAGCTTTACCGCTGGCCATAAAGGGGAATTTCGCCGTCTTGTAGCTATAACCGGCTTCTTGGGCTTCGGCTTCCGTTAGGCCTACCCAAGCGATCTCCGGCTGGGTGAAAACACAATTGGGGATGGCCCCATAATCCATGCTCCGGTTTTCCCCCATGATGTTGTCCACGGCCACCAAACCTTGGGCGGAAGCCACATGGGCCAGTTTCAAGGCACAATCGGTCACATCGCCAATGGCCCAAATCCCCGGGTCCGTTGTGGCCATTCGGGCATCAACCTGGATTTCCCCCTTCTGGTTGAGGGCCACACCGACGGTATCCAAACCTAAACCTTCGGTATTCACACCCCGACCGATGGAGACCAACATCACATCGCCGGTCAATTCATCCCCCGACTCCAATTGGACCCGCACCTGGGCACCCTTTTCAACACCGACCACCTTCTGGCCGGTGTAGATTTCCACACCCATTTTCTTGAAGGCCGTCTCCAACTGGGCGGAAACATCGGCATCGGCCATGGGCAATACTCGAGGCAGCATTTCCACAATTTTCACCTTGCTGCCTAAGGTGGCAAAGATAGAAGCGAATTCAGAGCCGATGACACCACCGCCGATGATGATGAGCTCCCCAGGTATGCTCTGGAGGGTTAAGGCTTCATCGCTGGTGATGACCTGTTGTCCATCATGTTTAAATTGGGGGAAGACCACCGGTCGGGCCCCCGTGGCGATGATGATATCCTCTGCTTTGATTTCCTGGTCATTGACTACTATCCGGCCCGGCCCGCTGATGCGCCCGGTCCCTTTAATTAGCTCCACTTTGTTCTTTTGGAGCAGGAAGTTAATACCCTTAACAAGGCGAGCTACCGTTTGGTCTTTCCGCTTCATCATCTGGGTAAAGTCTACTTCCACCCCGCCGACTTGAATACCATATGTACGGGCCTTGCGGATCTTGGCTAACAGTTCCACCGATGAAGTGAGGGCCTTGGTGGGAATGCATCCCCGGTTAAGGCAGGTACCCCCTACTTCATCCTGCTCGATGAGACAGACGGACTTCCCCCTTTGGGCGGCCCGAATGGCGGCCACATAACCTCCAGGGCCCCCACCGATGATACATAAATCGTATTGCATGACAACTCCTCCCACTGGTCAAACTGATGACACCATTGCGCCGTGCTATCACTTAGTATTTCGTTAACAGCCCCGTTAATCCTTTAGACCTTAGACGAGGGTCCTTAGGGGCAAAATTGCCCTTGGGAGCAGGGAATCCCTTGCCTTTAAGAGAATAGCAATGCGAAAAGAGCTTTCATTAAGTCCGGGAAAGAGAGGAGTTTAGCCATGGCCGAACATGCGGAATTAAGTTCCTTTGCCATTGCCCAACGGCAGATCAAGATGGCTTGCGACAAGTTGGGGCTTGAGGCCGGTATCTATGAGATCTTAAAGGAACCGGCCCGAGTCTTGTGCGTATCGGTCCCCGTCAAAATGGATAACGGGGAAGTGAAAACCTTCATCGGCTACCGGGCCCAACATGCCGATGTGGTCGGGCCTGCTAAGGGTGGGATCCGTTTCCATCCCGATGTTAACTTAGAGGAAATTAAGGCCCTATCCATGTGGATGACCTTTAAATGTGGGGTCGTCGGGCTACCCTATGGGGGAGGCAAAGGGGGAGTCGTTTGTAACCCTAAGGAGCTATCCCAAGGAGAACTGGAAAGGCTTAGCCGAGGCTATTTCGCCGCCATCGCGCCCATCGTCGGCCCGGAGAAGGATATCCCCGCCCCCGATGTTTACACCAACGCCCAAATCATGGCCTGGATGATGGATGAGTTCAATAAGATTAAGGGTTACAACAACCCGGGTGTGATCACCGGTAAGCCCATCGCCATCGGTGGTTCCGTCGGTCGCAGTGAAGCTACCGCCCGGGGTTGTGTGATCACCGTCCGCGAAGCTGCGGCCCGGATCGGCCTCGAACTCAAAGGGGCCACAGGGGTAGTCCAAGGTTTCGGTAATGCAGGCAGCGTGGCCGCCAGGCTGTTACACGACTTAGGGGTTAAGGTCATCGCGGTCAACGATTCCCAGGGAGCAGCCTACAACCCCGATGGTTTAGATCCCCGGGCGGTCTTAGAATATAAACAAAAGACCGGCACCGTCAAAGGTTTCCCCGGCAGCCAAGATCTGACCACCGATGAGCTGCTGAACCTCCAATGTGATGTTTTGATCCCCGCGGCTTTAGAAAACCAGATCACCGAGGCTAATGCCGGTGGCGTCAAAGCGAAAATCCTTGCCGAAGCAGCCAACGGTCCCACAACTCCCGAAGCCGACGTCATTTTGAACAAAAATGGCGTGCTGGTCATCCCAGATATCTTATGTAACGCCGGTGGGGTCACCGTCTCCTATTTCGAATGGGTGCAAAACTTATCTAACTTCTACTGGACCGAAGAAGAAGTCCACAGCCGCTTAGAACGGATGATGGTCCAAGCCTTCGACCGTACCTATGCCATGGCGGAAAGTAAGGAAGTCGCCATGCGGACCGCAGCTTATATGGTGGCTCTAGAGCGAATTGCGGAAGCTTTGAAATTACGTGGTTGGGTTTAATGATGGGGCCTGGACCCCAAGGTCCAGGCCTTACACATAGCATCTTCGTACCCGGGGACCCAAGAGGCAAAGGACTTCGTAGCTGATGGTCCCCATTTTCTCTGCCACTTCCTCCACCGGTAGATCGGGGCCGATCAATTGGACCGGTTCACCGGGTTCTACATCTAAGTCCCCCACATCGACCATACAATAATCCATACAAACCCGCCCCACCACGGGACAGGAGCGCCCTTTGATGATCACCCGTCCGTTGTTGCTTAAGATCCGCAGGAATCCATCGGCATAACCGATGGGCAACACCGCGATCTTGGTTGGGCCCTGGGTCCGATAGGTACAACCATAGCTGATGGCACTGCCCGAGGGCACTTCCTTCACCTGCATCACCCGGCAGTAGAGGGAAAGAACCGGCTGCAGGGGGACGGTGGATCTAGTTTTGGGGCTGGGATGCAAACCATAGATCCCTAGGCCCGGCCGGACCAGATCGTAATGGGATTGGGGGTGGGCTAGGGTAGCCGCGGTATTGGCAGCATGGATAGTCAACTCACCATAACCATAACGGCGACAGGTGGCCAAAACCTCCTCGAAGGCCTTTAGTTGGGACAAAGTATATGTTTCATCCTCTTCATCGGCCGTGGCTAAATGGGTGAAGATCCCTTGGAGATCCAAATGGTCTAAGGATCCCAAAGCCTGGAGGAATTCCGGTACCTGGGGTGGCAGAACCCCTAAACGGCCCATGCCCGTATCGACTTTCAAGTGGGCTAAGGCCGGTTGATTCCACCTTTGGGCGGCCCGGTTTAAATCCCGAGCTAAGGCCTGGTCAAAGAGGGCCACAGCCAGTCCTTCCCGGACCGCATCATCGACTTGCCCAGGGAGGATGGCTCCTAAGACCAGGATGGGAGCTTTAATCCCCGCCGCCCGCAGTTGACAACCTTCCTCTACGGTAGATACACCCAGGGAATGGGCCCCATTATCCAGGACCGTTCTGGCGATCTCCACCGCTCCATGGCCATAGGCGTTATCCTTAACTACTGCCATAATTTTACATTTACCATTTAAAAAACGGTCAATGGCCCTGGTGTTATGGGCAACGGCACCTAAGTCCACCTGGGCCCAGACCCGTAGATTTTCCATGCTTAATCTCTCCCCTGGATTAACTTCCCAACAGGGCCCGGATCACATCGGCCCGGGCGACGATGCCCATCAATTTCCCGTCCCTTAAGACGGGCACCCGATTGATATCCTGCTCAACCATGATCCGGGCGATGTCGACCAGCGGCGTCCCTTCCTCGACGGATACCACATCGGTAGTCATCACATCTTTGACATGCAAGGAAGCCGCCTTTTTGAAATCCTCGGCAAAACGCTCGGGATGTTCGAGATAAATAAAGGCGCCCATGACGGGCACAAAGGTCGGCGGTCGGATCCCTTGGGTGCGCCGGAGCAAATCCCGCTCGGTAATCATGCCCACCATTTTTCCCTCCCCATCGACGACGGGAAGACCGCTGACACCGGTTTCGGCCATCATCCGGCTGGCTTCTTCCACCAACGCGCTCTCTTCCACAGTAGTCACCGCTTCGGTCATTAAGTCTTTGGCGAACATAAGCATCCTCCTTGACCAAAAGCAAGGGGTAAGTAATCGGCTAAATCACCGGCGATTACTCCCTCCATACCTAGTTTTCCCGCCGCCAAATCGCCGGCCTGGCCGTGGAGGTAAACACCGGCCACCGCGGCCTCCTGACCGGCCATCCCTTGGGCCAACAGAGAACCGATGACTCCCGTCAGCACATCGCCACTTCCTCCCGTAGCCATGCCGGGATTACCGGTGGGGTTAAGGTAGGCCTGGCCCTGGGGTCCAGCAATGACCGTTTGGGCCCCCTTGAGGACCAGGATCACACCCCATTTCTGGGCATATTCCCTAGCGATGGCCAAACGATTAGCCTGGATTTGATCAACCCTTAAACCAGTAAGACGGGCCATTTCCCCTGGATGGGGGGTAAAAACAATAGGCTTAGCATTCCTCGGTAGGCGGTCTAGATAGCCCCCTTGAGCTAGGATATTCAATCCATCGGCATCGATGACCAGCGGTAATGTTATTCTATCCAATAGGGTCTCTAGCAATCGGTAAGCATGGGATCCCTGACCTAAACCCGGTCCTAAGGCGACGGCACTAGCCCGGGCTAAAAGCCCTTCTAGTTGACCAGGTTTGCCCGTCAAAGGATGAACCATCGCCTCGGGGATCTGGGGAGCAACCAGGGTCTCTAAGCCTGGAGGTACTCCGATGCTGACCAGACCGACTCCCGCCCGCAGGGCCCCGCGGGCCGCCAAGACGGCCGCCCCCGCCATTCCGGGAGAGCCGGCCAAAAGGAGCAGATGGCCGTAGGTACCCTTATGGCTATCCTGGCTGCGGACCGGCAAGACTTGGTGGACGTACTGGGAAGTGCTCAAAAAGACTTCTCCTCCAGTGTCCAGCAAAGGCCGGGGCAAACCGATGTCGACGATTTCCAGCTGCCCCACATAATCGGCCCCGGGGAAGAGAAAGGTGCCCAATTTGGGCAAGCCGAAACTGACCGTAAGAGTGCCTTGGACGGCTTTTTCCACACTACCGGTACTGCTGTCGACCCCCGAGGGGATATCGACGGCGACCACCGGTCGACCGCTAGCGTTGATCTGGTCGATGAGGCTCCCATAGGGTGGTCGCAATTTCCCCCGAAAACCGGTGCCTAAAAGGGCATCGACGACAATATCGGCCAAAGCCAAGGCTAAGGGCACCTTGTTATCTTCGCCGTTTATGTATGTGATCCCCACCCCTAGTTTTTCCAAAATCTCCAGATTCACTCGAGCATCCCCCGCGACCCGTTCCTTGCTGCCGACTAGGAACACCCTGGTCCAGATACCTCGATTGACCAGATGGCGGGCGATGACAAAACCGTCTCCCCCATTGTTCCCCGGTCCAGCCATGATCACGATCCTTTTCGATGTCAGATCGCCCCAACGGCGTTCCATGGCTTTGATGACCTGGAGGCCAGCATTTTCCATCAGGACAATCCCCGGGATACCGTATTCTTCTATAGCTCCCTTGTCGATGTGGGCCATTTCCTGGCCGGTCACCAAGCGCATCAATTCACCCCCCGCAGGGCCACAGCCTGGGCGATGGCCGCCTCCCGGCCGTGGGAAATGCTGATTAACACCTGGGCGATGCCCAAGCCTTGGGCTACAGCCCCGGTACGGCCCGACAGATGGACTTCCGGCTCTCCACGGAGGCCGGGGATGATTTCGATTTCCCGGAAAGCAACCCCACCCGTCCAACCGGTGCCCATGGCCTTCATCACCGCTTCTTTAGCGGCAAAGCGGCCGGCCAATTTAGCCACATCGGCGCCGATATAATCCAGCTCCCGCGGGCTGCAGATCCGGGTTGGAAATCGCTGGGGAAATTGGGATAATAACCGGGCGATGCGGGCGATTTCGATGATGTCGATACCAATGCCGTAGATCAAAGCGCCCCCTCCTTATGGGTATTATATCATGGGGGGCGGTCAACTAGAAGTTTGTGGTGGAGGGTGGCCCCTTTCCTTGGCCCGGTACATGGCCGCATCGGCTAAATGGAGCAGCCGGCTTAAGTCCAGGCCATCGTCGGGATAGAGGCTAACACCGATACTACAGGTCACCGTGATCTGTTGTTTGTTGACCATTATGGGCTGGGAGATGATCGTGGTCAGCTTAGCGGCGATATTTTCTGCCTGTTCCCGGTCGGAGATATTATCGAGGACGATGACAAATTCATCGCCTCCAAGGCGGGCGATGCTATCCTCTTGGCGCAAATTCGATCGCAGCCTCTCGCCCACCACTTGCAGGACCCCATCGCCTACATTATGGCCTAAATGATCATTGATCTGCTTAAAATCATCGAGATCGAGGAACAAGAGGGCCATTCGCCGTCGCCCCTTCGGTATCAGTTTGCGGTCGAGGAATTTTTCTAATCCTTTGCGATTAAGAAGCCCGGTGAGGTGATCGTGATAAGCGGCTTGTTCCGATTTCTCCAGAAGATACAAGGCACCGAAGGAAAGTCCAAAATAGATGATGGCCATCACCAGACCGGTGTGGCGGAAGATTGCGGCCTGGCTGGCGATGTCGGCCAGGAGAGGGGTTTCATCGTAGATGATCTCGATGACATAGGAGTTCCACCACAGATAGTTGCCCTCAGGATCATAGGCGATATAGGGAATATACTTGGCGGTATAATGCCCATCCTTACCGCCGTAATCGGACCATAGCTGGTTTTCCCCGCTTGCAAAGGCCTCGGCCACAACCTTTTTCTTTTCCTCATCGTCCAGGACCCGGTAGAAGGGCGAACTATTGGAAACTTGCAGAATCCCCCGGCCGCCGATGGCCATTTTGTAACGGCGGATGTCGGCCACGGACGAATATTGTCTTTTCAGCTCTTCGGCTAACTCAAAGGTGTTCAGCTCCCGCAAAATGGGAAATCGCTCTTCCATGTCGATACTTAGTTCTAAGAGATAACGACCATCGGGGGTGGGCATGTAACTATACTTCAACATTTTCCCGGTAAGGGTGGAGACATCTAATCTGTCGGCCACAAATTCCCCTGCGGCCAGCCGCTCCCGCAGCATACGGGCGAAACTGGTCATATAGCTGAAATCCAATCCTAGATCGGTCAAAAAAGTGGTTCTGATCACCTGCAGATTCTCATCGATAATATAGATCTCATAATCCCCTAATTGGCTTTTCAGAGCTTCTAAATCCCACTCCATGACCTGGGGGTTTTCCCGATAGTAGTTCCGTAAAAACAAGGAAGCATCCTCCATCCGGTAATTAAGGGCTTCCTCTAGAACATAGGCGATATAATCGGCATAACGAACGGTGTTATAAATATTGGTTTCCACCAATTCTTGTCGAGCAGCATGATTGGAATAGATGATGGCCACCGTTCTTTGATGGTGACTGTAAAGGACGAACCACAGACCGATAAAGACGATGATGATGGTTAGGATCCGTAGAGCATGGACCAGTTGCTTGGTCAATGATTTTCCCCACCTTAAGGGTAAAATGAGTGGTCAAGGTTGCCTCTATTGTATCACTTTTGGGAAAGTTTTAAATCTACTTCTTACAATATTCGGATACCGTCCTTTACCCATCCCGGGTCAAGAAAGGAAATGGTATGGCCTAGGGACATGCCTTCATTCCCCATCCCCCAGAAAACCAACAGGTTTCCCAGCTTGTCAGGTCCCCAATTAATAAAGAGCCCGGTGGGAACCACCGGGCTTTGCTGACTATTCTACAGTGACGCTCTTTGTTAAATTCCGAGGTTTATCCACATCACAGCCCTTGTATTTAGCCACATAGTAGGCTAACAGTTGGGTGGGCACGACGACCAAGACGGGCATGACTAAATCGAGGGTCGAAGGCAAGTAGATGGCTTCATCGACAACTCCCGCCAAGTCAATATCGTCCCTGGCGATCCCGACGACCATAGCTCCCCGATCTTTGACCTCCCCTAAGTTAGCCAACATCCGCTCCGCCACTGTCCTTTGGGTGACCAACCCGATGATCGGCAGACCTTCGGTGACCAAGGCCATGGGGCCGTGTTTGATCTCCCCGGTGGCATAAGCCGTCGCATGGATATAAGAGGTTTCCTTCAGTTTAAGGGATGCCTCCTGGGCCACGGACCAGTCAAGACCCCGGCCGGTGAAGAAGACATGGCCGTGTCCCTTGATGGCCTGGGCCAATTCTTTAATCTGTCCTTCCGTGGCTAAAGCTCCCTCCAACTGGCTCGGTAATTGACGGAGAGCGGCGATGATTTGGGCCCGTTCCTCCCCGGAAAGGACGCCCCTGCTTCCCCCCAGGTAGAGGGCAAATAGATACAGGCAGACTAACTGACAGACATAGGCTTTGGTGGAAGCGATGGCGATTTCCGGACCGGCCCGGTTGTAAATCACATCATCGGCTTCCCGGGCGACGGAGCTTCCTACCACATTGGTCACCGCCAGGATCCGGGAACCGAGGGATTTGGCTTTGCGCAGGGCCCCTAAGGTATCGGCCGTTTCTCCCGATTGGCTGATCACAATGGTTAAGGTCCGTTCATCGACGAAGGGATCCCCATAACGAAATTCCGAGGCGATTTCCACCTGGACGGGGACCCCGGCCAATTTTTCGATGGCCCCTTTACCGACCAAACCAGCGTGGGCTGCGGTTCCACAGGCGACGACGACGATCTTGTCAATCCCTTGGATTTGTTCCAGGGAGAGGGCCACGTCCTCCAGGATGATTTCATCGCCCCTGATCCGACCCTGGAGGGTATCCCTGATGGCCCGGGGTTGCTCATGGATTTCCTTTAACATGAAATCCTCATAACCATCCTTTTCCGCCAGGTCGGAATCCCATGGAATCCTTTGGGGTTCCCTTGGAAGGAGTCTCCCCTGCCGGTCCAGGATTTTCACCGTCGAAGGATCGACGATCCCCACTTCCCCATCTTCCAGGAGATAGAACTCCTTGGTGTGGGGTAGGATAGCAGCAATATCAGAAGCGATATAGTTTTCCCCACGGCCAAGACCGATGACCAGGGGGATCTCCCGGCAGGCCACCACCAATTCTTCCGGCCGTGCCCGATGGAAGACGACTATGGCCAGGGGACCCTGGAGGCGTTTTAACCCTTGGACTACAGCCTGGGCTAAATCTCCTTGGTAGAACCCTTCGATGAGATGGGCGATGAGTTCTGGGTCATCATCTCCACGGAAGGTATGGCCGGCGGGGACCAACTCCGCCTTCAAGGCGGCGTAATTTTCCAGCATCCCGTTGTAAACCACGCCGATTTGGCCGGTACAATCGGTATGGGCCCCTTTGGTTCTTCCGTTGCTAGTCCAGTAGGTGTGACCGATGCCGACCAGCGCCCCATTTTCTCCCGGCAGGCTGGCCGCCAAGGCAGTGGCCGGGCCCTGCCCTTCCAACACATCTATATTTCCATTATTTAACAGTACCATCCCTGCCCCATCATAGCCCCGCTTTTGCAGGCGGCGCAAGCCATCGACAATGATGGGGACGGCAGGTTGGCACCCGGTATAGCCAACGATACCGCTCATGTTTTAACCTCCTAGATTAGAACCACTTAACCTTCCCTCTGTCCCCAGGATCGCTCCTGGTCTTTAAGAAAGGTTTAACGACCGTGGTTAGGCCGGGGGTCACCCGCCGATTTTCCGAGATCCCCCTCCTCGTCAACTCATCAACGATGAGCCCAGGCGCTTATAGTTGGTATTTTCGACCATCTCACCTCCTTCGAAGAAATGGAAACGAGCATCACCTCCTTTACAGGCGCTGGCCGATATAGGCAGCCAACCCTTCAACTACATCCCTGACCAACTCTTCATCGGCCCCTTCGCCCATGACCCGGACGACGGGTTCGGTCCCTGAGGCCCGGACAAAGATCCGGCCGGGCTGTAGCCTGGCTTCAGCCTCTCGGATTTTCTCCTTGATCCCTTCATCATCCTCTAATCTGCCCTTATCCCGCACCCGGACATTGACCAAAACTTGGGGATAGGGCCGATAGATCTGGGCCAATTGGGATAAAGGAAGGCCCCGTTCCTTCATCAAGGATGCCAATTGCAACCCGGTTAGGACACCATCACCAGTAGTATTATGCTCGAGGAAGATGATGTGTCCCGATTGTTCGCCACCGAGGATGAAACCGTGTTCCTGCATTCCTTCGAGGACATGGCGATCTCCGGCGGGGGTGATGACCACCCGGCCACCGTGGCGTTGGAAAAGATCCGTTAAAGCTAGATTACTGTATACCGTCGCCGCGATGCCTCGAGCGGGAAGCCGACCTTCTTGGAGCAAATGGAGACCACAGATAGCCAAAATCCCGTCACCATCGACTATGGCCCCCTGTTCATCGACGGCGATGAGCCGATCGGCATCACCATCATGGGATAAGCCTAAATGGGCCCCTTCCTCCCGGAGGGCCCGCTGGATGACATGGGGATGGGTAGAACCACACTCCACATTGATGTTGACCCCGTTCGGTTCCCCATTGAGGAGGATCAACTGGGCTCCTAATTTAGCCATCACTTGGGGTACCACTTGATAGGCGGCTCCATGGCCGCAATCGACGACGATTTTAAGGCCTGTTAAATCCCCCGGGATGGTTGCCGCTAAAAAATCCACATATAGTTCCACCGGGTTGGGAACTTGATAAAGGCGGCCCACCCCGCCCCCGGTAGGCCTAGGTAGGTCATCGGGACCCTCCATCAGCCCTTCGATTTCTTCTTCGAGAAGGGTGGAGAGCTTAAATCCTTCCCCAGAAAAAAATTTAATCCCATTATCTTCCACGGGATTATGGGACGCGGAGATGACTACACCGGCATCCATGGCTAGTTTCTTCGTCAAAAAAGCAACCCCGGGGGTAGGAATTATACCCGCGGTGAAAACGTCCACACCGGCGGAGGTAAATCCTGCCACCATGGCCGCTTCCAACATCGGCCCCGAGGCTCTAGTATCCCGACCGATCAACACTCGGGGCCGGGTGTCTTCCTCCGGCCGAAGCAAGACCGCAGCTGCGGCTCGACCCAGCCGATAGGCCAACTCCGGAGTTAATTCCCGATTGGCCACACCCCGCACCCCGTCGGTGCCAAATAATCCTGCCAACTTCCATCACCTATCTTTATCAAAATCAAAGGATTGACCCTATTATCCTATGCCCCATTGGGGCTAGCGGTGACGATCTCCACTTTGATCTCCACCTGGGTGGGATATACTTCACCGCCGAGGGGTACCTCTAGGGGCACTTCCCAACGGAAGGACTCTTGGGCTCCCTCGATGGATACAGGCTTTGTCGCCACCGATGTCAATTCCCTATCCATATTCGCTGGGAGATAGATTGTTACCTCCCGGGGGAAAACTTCGATTTTTTCCAGGGACCAGCCGGCGGCCGGTTGGCCGACGAGGACCGGCTTCACTGGAACCATGTGGGGTTGGAGGATAATCTCCTCCACTTGGACCTCCACTAGGGATGGTTCGACCTGGACGTTGCGGACAGGCTGACCCTGTTCGTTGACCGCTTGCACCACGAAAGAACTCTCCAAGGCAGGGACTTCCGGAGGCAAACTGACGAAGACCACCCCTTGGGTCACCCCTGCCAATTGTTCTGCCGTTCCCCGGATGGTGACCCTTTGGGGAGCCACTTGGATGTCGAAAGAACGATGATCCGGTGACAGCAAGGCGACCTGGACGGGAACCTCTTTTTCCATCGGTATTTCCACATTCACCTGGACGGTACCGGGCAGAACCCGGAGGATTTGCAAGCCCATGGGGGCCGTCACTTCCACGGGGCGGGTTTCCCGACCCCGTTGTCCCTCCACATCGACGAAGGCCCGGACCCGGTCTAACCGATTGGTCGCCCCTTCGCCCCCCCGCAGCACCACCTTGACTTGACCTGGGTCCAAAGATACGACGGCATCCTCAGCCATCCGCACCGCCTCCACCGGCACCGTCAGCTCCTGTTGGATCACGGTGGTCGGACTCCCAGCGGCAGTCATGAACCAGAGGATGATGGCCAGAAAAAGGGCAAAAAACCGAGTGTACATATCGCTGTCAAAGGGTTCCATGGCTGTCCCTCTATTCTTGACGATGGAGCAAAGCCCACAAGCGGCGCTCCAGTTCTTCTTCATTAAATCCTCGCTCAAGCTGACCGTCGACGGCGAGGGAAACGATACCCTTTTCTTCAGAAATGATGACCACTAAAGCATCGCTTACCTCCGATAATCCGATGCCGGCCCGGTGACGGGTTCCCAGCTCCCCTTGGAGGATCCGGGTCTCGGTCAAGGGTAGGACACAACTGGCGGCGATGATCCGATCTTCCCGGATAATCGCGGCCCCATCATGGAGGGGTCCAGGGGGGATGAATATGTTGCGCAACAACTGGTGGGAAAGAAGGGCATCGAGGCGAACACCGGTCTCGATATACTCTCCCAAACCCGTTTCCCGCTCTAAGACGATGAGACCACCGATCCGCCGTTTGGCCAACCAACCGGCGGCCAAAGCCACTTCCCGACAGATGACCCCTTGGGCCTTTTCACTGGTTGGGAAACGGCCGAAAAGCTCACCCCGGCCGATCTGTTCCAGGGCTCGACGAAGTTCGGGGTAGAAGACGACGGGCAAGGCCACAAACAGGACGGTCAGGCCCCGATCTAAAAGCCAGCTGATGGTCCGCAGTTTCAGCCAGCGACTGAGGGCACTGCCGAGGAAGATGACGGCCAAACCCTTAAGTAAGGTAACGGCCCTAGTACCCCGGATGAGCCCTAATAATTTATAGATGAGGATGGCCACTAACAAGATATCAACGGCATCGATGATACTAAATTCCATAATTCTACCCCTAGGAATCTTAGTTATATTGTTCCCTCAGGTTCCATAAGCAACAGATCATATAGTTTTTTAAGCAGTTCTTCCAACTGGGCCAATTCCCCGGCGGTGAGGAGACGAAACTTCTCCTTGATATAGCTTTGGTATAACTCCTCGGCTCCATCAATTAGAGCCTGACCCTTGGGACTGACCGTGATCCGCTGAACCCGCAGATCCTTAGGATCGGGGTGGCGCCCGAGGAGGCTTTCCCGTTCTAGCCGTTTAATGATCCCCGAAAGGGTGCTCGGTGCCAAATGGACCTCCTGGGCAATCAGACCAAAGGTAGGCCTATCCAACCGATTGATGACCCTTAAGACGATAACTTGGGGCAAGGTCATCCCCAGCCTATCCAAAAACATATTATTGAGTTGATTACGCAATTCGAAGGTGGTATGGCGCATCAGAGTAATGATCTCCACCACCTGCTGCACATGATCCATCCCGACACCCCTTCATGGAGTATCTGTTTTTGGGAAAATCGTACCACATTTCCCCTGGGAGGGCAAAAGAAAAACTTGCGCTTCCATCTTAACAGTGTTAAGATAAACCCTGAATATGTTCGCATGCGAACATTATTTAGGGGTGATCGATTTTGTCCAAGGAACATGAGTTAGGTACGAAAGATATTCGGACTCTTTTAATTAAGTACTCGACACCGGCCATTATCGCCATGCTGTTTAATTCCCTTTATAATCTCGTGGACACCATCTTTGTCGGTCGGGGTGGCGGCACCATGGCCATCGCCGGCTTAGCCGTCTCCTTTCCCATCCAGATGTTGATGATGGCTATCGCCCAGGTAATCGGGATCGGAGCCGGATCCCTCATCTCTCGCAGCCTTGGAGCCGGCGACGAGGCCAAGGCGGAAGAAACGGCGGGCACGGCCTTCGTCACCGTGGTCGCCTTGAGCATTGTTTTCACCGCCTTCGGATTAGCATTTCTAAATCCTATCTTGCGTCTTTTCGGCTCCACCGAGACCATCTTACCCTATGCTCGGGAATATATGACGGTCATCTTGGCGGGCGGTTTTTTCTTCGCCTTCAGTGTGGTGGGCAATAGCCTGGCCAGGGCCGAGGGTGCCGCCCGAACGGCCATGACCAGTATGATCATCGGTGCGGGCATGAACATCGTCCTGGACCCCATTTTCATCTTCACCTTTGGACGGGGAATCAGGGGGGCCGCGGAAGCCACCGTGTTGGCCCAATTGCTCTCTTGCATTTATCTAGTCCACCATTTCCGCCACTATAGTACTTTACAAATTAAGAGATCCCAATTAAGGTTCAACTGGCGGCTGCTGCCGGAGGTTTTCTCTATCGGTGCCTCTTCCTTCGCTCGCACCGTAGCGGGAAGCCTGTTTTCCATCGTCGTTTATCGGTCTTTAGGGGTTTACGGCACTGAACTGCATATCGCCATTTATGGTGTAGCCCACCGGGTGACTATGTTTCTGCTCATGCCTCTAATCGGCATCGTTCAGGGTCTCCAGCCCATCATCGGTTTCAACTACGGAGCCACCCGCCTGGATCGGGTCAAGGAAGCATTAAAACTAGGTATGGTAGCCGCTTCGGCGATGGCTACCTTCGGCTTCATAGTAGTCATGTTGTTTACCGAACCCTTGGTGCGCCTCTTTAACAATGATCCCCAGTTGGTCCTCCACGGCGTACCTGTCGTTCGGATCATCTGTTTAGTGCTGCCCGTAGTCGGTGTGCAAGTCATCGGTTCGGGGTTTTTCCAAGCCATCGGCAAGGCTCTGCCGGCCTTTATCCTTTCTACTTCCCGGCAGATCCTCTTTTTGATACCTTTGATCCTGATTCTGCCCTTACACTTCGGGCTCAACGGCGTTTTCTACGCCTTCCCCGCCTCCGACCTTTTATCGGTGGCCATTACCAGCACTTGGGTCTTGGTGGAAATCCGCTCTTTGAATCGTTCCCTGGCGGAACCCTCCCCATCGACCATCTCCTAGCTAAACCCGACCATGCAGGTAGGCTTGACGGAGATCTTCAGGGAACTTCTCGATGGCATACCGGAGCATGGTCCGGGGCATTCCCCGGTAGTGTTCCCCTAAGAAGTCCTCCAGGAGGGAACGATCCCTTTTCCCCACCTCTCGGAGCATCCAACCGACGGCCTTATGGATCAGATCATTTTCATCATTTAATAGTAGCTGGCTGATCTCTAAGGTGGTCTTATAGTGGCCTTGTTTGATGAAATACTGGGTGGCGATGATAGATATGCGCCGCTCCCACAAGGAGGAAAAACGGGCCAACTCATACAAAGGTCCATGATCCCGTTGATAAAGATAAGAACCGACGATATGGGGGGCCGAAACGTCGACTAAATCCCAGTTATTGATCCGGTGGGTGTGTCGGAGGTATAAGTGATACATCTCCTCGGCCCGGCCCCGACCCGCCTGGTGAACCATGATTAAGACAGCCACCATCCTCACTTCGTGGTAGGGATCGGCCAGTAATTCCACGATGCCATCGATGGGAAGATCTTTAAAACCCCGGGCGATTTTCCGTAAGACGGGCACCCTGATCCCTAAGAAGCGATCCCCTTCCCCATACTGACCAGGTCCTGTTCTAAAGTAGCCCTGTAAGAACTGGGCATCCGCGGGATCGGCCAGTTCTTTCAATTGGGCTTTAATGGCCTCCACCGTCACTTTCCATCATTCCTTTACTTACCTTTGGTAGTAGTCTCCCACCCCAGGCCTTCCCTTTAACCTTTCGAGGTCCCCAAGATGATCACCTGCGGCTTGTGACCCTTGCCTAGGAAGGGCCGGAGGGTATAAAAAATACCCCGCTAGATGCGGGGTATTTTGATTTAGACTCCGTTACCTTCCTGGTTATGTTTTAAGATCCCGTACTCCATACTATCGGCCAGGGCTTGCCAACTGGCTTCGATGATGTTGGTTGAAACACCGACGGTGCCCCAGGAATGGCCGTTATCGCTGGTTTCCACTAAAACCCGGACCTTCGCTTCGGTGCCCGACTTCTCGTTGATCACCCGCACCTTATAGTCGGTCAATTTCATCCGCCGTAAGGAGGGATAAACTTCTTCTAAGGCCTTGCGGAGGGCCATGTCCAAGGCATTGACAGGACCGTTACCTTCCGCAGCCGTATGGAGGATTCGGTCGCCGACCTGGAGTTTAATGGTCGCTTCCGCGATCGGTTCCTCGTTGGGCGATCGCTTATCGATGATCAAGCGGAAACCTTTCAATTCAAAGGATGGATCGTAAGACCCGATGGATTTCTTTAAGAGCAATTCAAAGGAACCTTCGGCACCTTCGAAGGAGTAGCCTTCGTGTTCCAGATCTTTAAGGGTCTCCACCATCTGACGCAGGGCCTGGGAGTCACTACCCAGATCCACATTGTACTCTTGGGCTTTATAAAGGATATTGGCACCGCCAGAGAGCTCCGAGATAAGTACCCGCCGGCGATTACCGACCATTTCCGGCCGGATATGCTCATAGGTTTCTGGATGGCGGAGAAGAGCCGAAACGTGGATACCTCCCTTATGGGCGAAGACGCTCTTGCCTACAAAGGGTTGTTTTGTATCGGGCTCCATATTGGCCAGCTCGCTGACATAGCGGGACAATTCCGTCAGCCCGGCCAACTGTTCTTCGGTAATGACCTCATAACCCATTTTCAACTGGAGGTTGGGGATGATGGTACACAAATTAGCATTGCCACACCGTTCCCCATAACCGTTGACGGTCCCTTGGACCTGGACGGCACCGGCTTCGACCGCCATGAGACTGTTGGCTACAGCAACACCGGAATCGTTATGGGCGTGGATGCCTACCGGCACATCGAAACGATTGACCACATCCCTAACGGCTTTGTAAACCTCATGGGGTAGCCGACCTCCATTGGTATCACAAAGGACTAAATAATTTGCCCCCCCACGAACGGCTGCTTCTAGGGCAGCCAGGGCATAGGCGGGATTATGGGCATAACCATCGAAGAAATGCTCACCATCGAAGATGACTTCCAAACCCCGCTCTTTCATAAAAGCTACCGTATCTTCAATCATGGCCAAGTTTTCTTCCAAGGTGGTGCGCAGGGCATTCTCCACATGGAAATCCCAGGTTTTGCCGACTAGGGCTACAGCCCCGACCCCGCTTTCTAAAACGGCCTGGACATTCTTGTCTTCCTCAACGGCGATTCCGGCTTTTCTGGTGCTAGAAAAGGCAGTCACCTTGGCGTTTTGTAGATTTAGCTTTTGCACTTCCTGG
>JBMNRY010000029.1:0-19957 GCA_050944915.1 Limnochordia bacterium | reverse complement strand
GGGAGGAACAAAACTGGCTATCGCCTTGGTAGAAAAGGGCCAGATCCTCGCTAGATACGAAGTACCCACCGCGGTGGAAAAGGGTCCCCACGGTGTGTTCGAGCAGATCTTCCAGGGAACCGACGAACTAATGAGGGATGATGTGATGGGGATCGGCATCGGTTGCCCCGGCACCGTGCGAGCTGAAGAGGGGATTGTCGAATTCGCACCCAACTTGGGGTGGCGGAAAGTTGAAGTCACCGGCGTACTCCAGGAACGCTATGGGCTGGAAATCCGTTTGGACAACGATGCCAATGCTGCCGCTTGGGGAGAATTCTGCTATGGGGCCGGACGCGGCTTGGAAGACATCATCTACATCACCGTCAGTACCGGAATTGGGGGAGGGATCATCCTCGGGGGACAGATCTACCGGGGATGTGGACAAGGAGGGGAACTAGGCCACGTGGTCCTCTGGGATGGAGGACCTCTATGTAGCTGTGGAAACAAGGGCTGCTTAGAAGCCTTGGCTTCGGGGACTAGCATCGCCAAAAGGGCACAGGAAAGGGGCTTGGGCGGGGTAAGCTCAAAAGAGGTAGGCTTGATGGCTAAGGAAGGACATCCTGTGGCTGTAGAGATCCTAGAGAAAGCCTTCCGCTATTTGGGCATCGGGATCGCCAACTTGATGAACATACTCGATCCCCAGCTTGTCATCATCGGGGGAGGGGTCAGTCGTATGGGCCAACAGCTATTGGAACCGGTGCGAAGGGTCTTGCCCGAGTTTTGCCTCCGGCGGGGGATGGTAGGTAACCGGGTGGTATTAAGCCAGTTAGGAGCTGATGTAGGGATCATCGGTGCCGCGGCCCTTGTAGACAAGCCAGGGCTTGCCTAAGGGCTGTGGTGGCTCGATCGTAGTCTCCTCCGTGAAGGTGGAACTGGGCCTTTTCGAGGAAGCTTAGGGCCAAAGGGCGGGGATCGGGACTGGAGTTGGACAGGTGGAGGAGTTCATCGATGGATATTTCCAACCGATGGGCTAGAATTTGTAGGGTGGCCAGGGACGGTTGGGTCTTATCTCCTTCCAATTGACTGATGAAGCTTTTGGAAAGGTGGCCTGCTAATTGTTCTTGGGTTAAACCCAACTGGAGTCGACGATAACGGATGGCTTGGCCTAAAGACATGGGCTGTCACCTTATACATAAATCTGGTAGTTAACTTATATTTTACCATCTTTGGGTAAAAAGGCAAGGCATTGGCAACAATCCCCAGGAGGTTCGGCCTGTCCATTGGCGAATTTGGGAAGGCAGTAAAAGAATACCACCTGGGGCTATATACGCCAGAAAAGGGAAGTTCATGGCGGCATCCAGTGGTTCAGGGATGGGTGTCTAGAAAGGAGCACATGAACTTGAACTGGCGTATGTTGCTAGCTGTTGCCTTGATCTTTTTGGTAGGGTGTGGTAGTCCGGGGACAAGCCCCGGGGGAAGTGTGCCGGGGACGGGGAGTTTAACAGGTAGTGTGCGGGATAGCGTATCGGGGTTTAACATCCTCGATGGGGAAGTGAGAATTGATGATCAGGTAGTTCCTATTCGGGATGGAGCCTTCCAGATCAGCGGTTTAAATACGGGGACTTATACCATGACGGTGACGAAGGACCATTATGAGATCTACCGCAGTGAAGTACGGATATCCCGGGGCAGTAACTATGTGGAGATCGCTTTGAAGACAAAATATAGCCATAAGGACCTGGAGCTATTGGCCCGATTGGTGCGGGCGGAAGCGGAAGGAGAGCCTTTCGAGGGTCAGATCGCTGTGGCCGCTTCGGTCCTGAGGAGAGTACTTAGTAAGGCTTATCCCAACACCATTAGTGGTGTGGTCTATGAGCAGAACCCTCCAGGGACCTATCAATTTGAACCGGTCCTACGGGGGACCATCAATAATTCGCCTAATGATAATGCTTGGGCTGCCGTATGGCATGCCCTGGCCGGCAATGAGCCGGCACCGGGCGCCACAGGATTTTACAACCCCCGCTTGACGACGAACAAGTGGGTACGGCAGCAGCCTGTGATCAAGGTCATCGGCAAACATGTTTTCTTCCGGACCTTGTCCGATTAGTAGCGGAAGAAGACATGGCCGTCGATGCGGGTCGTTACCGGCTGGCTGTGGACCCAGCGGTCCCTGGTCTTACCGGGGTTAAAGAACCCGGTGGCACCATGGGAGGGGTCCTGGCCAGTCAAGGCCTGAAAGGCAGCTTTGTAGCTGGCTTCCGTGGGCGGCAGCTTAATCCGACCGTCCCGGACGGGAGAATACTGGTAGCGACCATTAACCCTTTGGTACACGATATCCCTGATGGTGGAAGGGTACCGGGGACTGTTTACCCGGTTGAGGATGGAAGCGGCGACGGCCGTTTGGCCTTGTAAAGATTCCCCTTCCGCCTCGGCGCGGGTAATCCGGGCCAAGAGGGAGATTTCATCTTCAGCGAAGATACAAGGAACGCTGATATCGGCTTGGTTTTCCCCTGGTCGGATCTCGATGGTCGTCTTCTTAGTTTGACGATAGGGACCCTTGATGATCAGCTGATGGCGGCCGGTGGGTAGTTCGGGGATGGTAAACCGGCCCCCTTTGATGGGTACCTTTTTGTTCTCCACTTGGATCTGCCCCGATGCTAAGGGAAGGCCCGACTCGGCAGCACGGATAGTACCTTTGAGGCTCCCTGTCCCCGGGACAGCCAAGCTACGGCCTTGCCATAGGTAGGGGGTCAGCAGTACTACGCTTACGGCTAGTAAAACACAAAATAGCTTTTGGCGAGCTGTCAAGAATTACGCCTCCTTTGTAGTTCTAGGGTGCAGACATGTGGCATATTATCATCAAGACCGGGGGAGGTCAACCGACGGCTTCTGCTAAAATTGGTGCCAACCATCCCCTTTTTGCTGACATTGACAGTCCCGGGAAATAAGGGATATAATGAGCTGAGGGTAAGCAAGGAAAGTGGGGTATCCTAATTGATGACCAAGCGGATCATGGTCAATTTACCCACCCCCCTGGTCGACGAGGTGGAGCGGTTGATTGGCTGCGGCAACCCGATAGATCAAATCATCAATGATGCACTTCGTTATTACCTGCAAGAACTGCGCCGGCAGGAATTGAGGAACCGATTACGGGAAGGTTACGCCCAAATGGCGGCCCTCAATCGTCGGTTAGCCGAAGAAGAAGCCGATGGTTGGGAGGATCTTTGTGTTTATGAAGCCAAGTTGGCCAGCAGTGACTAATCCCACCCGGTGTAAAGGTGATCTGCATGTCTAAAATTCCCCCCATGTCCCGTGGGGATATTTTCTTCGCCAATTTAAATCCTGTGGTCGGCTCCGAGCAAGGAGGTACCCGGCCCGTCTTGATCTTGCAAAACGATATCGGTAATCGCTACAGCCCGACGACCATCGTTGCGGCCATCACTTCCCGGATTAAGAAGGCTAAACTGCCGACCCACGTGGAGATTTCCGCGGCCGATTACCAATTGGAACGGGATTCGGTCATCCTCTTGGAACAATTGCGCACCATCGATAAACGGCGGTTAAAGGAGAAGATGGCCCACCTGGACGAGGAGACTATGAGCAAGGTCAACGAAGCCTTGATCATCAGTCTCGGCTTGGTGGATCTCTAGGGGGGATGGCCATGGACCCGGTCATCGGAATTAGCTGTGGACGGCGGGTCGTCGGCAATGGTGAAGTCTACTTAACAACTGCGGAAATCGTGGAAGCGGTGAGGGCCTATGGAGGTATTCCCATCATCCTCCCGGGAGGAGGATCCCCAGGCCCTTTTTTAGATCTGATCGATGGGTTGATCTTACCCGGCGGCGGTGATGTGGACCCCGACTATTTCGGTCAAGAACCTAGACCGGGGTTGCGGGTGGTTGATCCAGAGCGGGACGAGCTGGAAATGGGTTTAATCAAGGGTGCCTGGGAGCGTAAACTACCTATCCTCGGCATCTGCCGGGGGATGCAGATCTTAAACGTAGCCCTCGGTGGGGAGTTAGATCAAGATCTCCAAGGGGGTCTCCAGCACGAACAGCAGGGACCTCGGAATGCCTTAAGCCACTGGGTTCAGGTGGAAGATTCTCTCCTGCGGGACTTGATGGGCGAGGCCCGCTTTCGGGTCAACAGCTTCCACCATCAGGGGGTCTCCCGGGTAGCACCGCCCCTACGGGCTGTGGCGACCAGCAGCGACGGTTTGGTAGAAGCTATCGCCGGTCCAGGTTTCGTCCTTGGTGTCCAATGGCATCCCGAATGGTTGTGGAAGAAATATCCTTGTTATGGTCAGGTCTTCCGCGGTTTGATTCAATATGCCCAGGAGGTGGGAAGGTGCGAGTCCTAGTATACCGGGATAATTTGGTGGAAAGTATCCATAATATTCATTATGTAGTCGTCGATAGATTCGGCCGGGCCGTCGACGCTGGGGGTAACGGAAAACTACTTACATATTGGCGCTCCGCGGCCAAGCCCCTCCAACTGCTGCCTTTGGTGGAAGGGGGAGGAGCGGATAAGTTGGGCCTCGATGATAGCCATCTAGCCGTCATGGCCTCTTCCCATAACGGGGAAGAGGAGCATGTAACTAAGGTGGCGGAAATCCTGGCTAAGCTGGGCTTTGGGGAGGACATGCTCCAATGCGGGGTCCATCCCCCCTGGGGTGAAAGGGCCGCGAGCCAGTTAGCGGCCAAGGGGGAGGAGCCTCGGCCCATCCATAACAACTGCTCGGGGAAACATGCTAATCTTTTGGCCCTGTGCAGACATTTAGATGTGGACCCCGAAGGCTATTATCGGCCCGACCATCCCGTCCAGGTGAAGATCATGGAGGAGATCAAATCTTTGACCGGTTTAAGCGAACTCCTCATCGCCACCGATGGTTGTGGTGTTCCCGTCTTTGGATTAACCCTGGATCGGATGGCTTGGGCTTACGCTTTGTTGGCTAGCCCCAGGGAGCTGCCGGAGGCCAAGGGCAAGGCGGCCAAGCGCATCACCGAAGGGATGATGAAACATCCCTTTTTAGTGGCAGGAACCAACCGCTTCGAGACCGAATTGATGGAAGCGGCCCAAGGGAAGCTCTTCGCCAAGACTGGGTCCGAAGGCATCTTTTGTATCGGGATTCCCGGGGAAGGTTACGGCATCGCTATGAAGGTGGAAGATGGCCACAGCCGGGCCTACGGTCCCGCGGTTTTGGCGGTCCTGGAGGGCCTAGGTTACCTAGAGGGAGAACTCCCCCAATGGCGGGTACCCCAGATCCGCAATGCCCGGGGAGAAGTCATCGGACGGATGCAGGTGGAGGATAGAGATGGTCATTAAGGTGGACTCCCCTGAGGCTATGGAGGCCTTAGGGGAAAAACTAGCACAAAACTTAAAACCGGGGACGGTCATCAGTCTTAACGGCCAATTGGGGGCCGGGAAGACCGTCTTCAGTCGAGGCTTAGGCCGCGGCCTTGGTGTGGAGGGGATTATCAACAGCCCCAGCTTTACCTTGATCAACGAATATGAGGGAAGGGTGCCCTTTTACCATATGGATGTCTACCGTTTAGATGATCCCGGGGAACTGGAAGATTTAGGTTTTGAAGAATATTTCTACGGTTCCGGGGTGACGGTGGTGGAATGGGGCAAGAAGGTGAAAGAACTAATGCCCCCCGATCATTTGGAGATCGAGATCCGGATCACCGGGGAGCACAGTCGGGAAGTGGAATTCACCGTCCATGGGCAGATGGAGTTAGGGGGGTTCGTCGATGAAGATCCTGGCCCTTGATACGGCCACCAAGACGGGCAGTGCCGCCCTCCTCCATGGGGACAGGCTGGTCGGGGAATATGTGTTGAATATTGAGTTGACCCATTCGGAGCGGTTGCTGCCCGCGATGGTGCAGTTGATCAAGGATGCCCGCTGGGAGAAGGATGAGATCGAAGGGATCGTCGTCACCTTAGGTCCCGGATCCTTCACCGGTTTGCGCATCGGCATCACCACGGGCAAGACTTTGGCTTATCTGTGGGATGTACCTTTAGTTGGAGTCGGGACTCTCGATGTTTTGGCCTTCCAAGGGCATCCCTTCGATGGGTTAATCTGTCCCATCCTCGATGCCCGGCGTAACGAAGTGTATACTTGTTTATATCGGGATTTGGAGCCTTTAGGAAAACCGACGGCCATCGGGCCGGAGAAGCTTTTAGCGAAGCTGGCTGGGGAGCGGGTCCTCTTCTTAGGGGATGGTGTCGATACCTATCGGGAGCTGTTGGCCGACCAATTGGTGGCTCCACCGGATCGCAGGCTTTTGCGGGCTTCGAGCCTGGCCGTTTTAGGCCGGGAAAAACTAGCCCGGGGGGAACGGGAGGATCCCATGACTTTAGTCCCCACTTACTTGCGGCGTTCGGAAGCAGAAATAACCTGGGAGCGGAAACATGGTGAGCGATTATCAGATTAGACCGATGCGGGTGCGGGATGTGGACCAAGTGGTGGCCATTGAGCGGGAAGCCTTTCCCATCCCCTGGTCCCGTTTTACCTATGTGTCGGAGATCGTCCATAACGACCGGGCCCATTACTTCGTCGCGGTGGACGAGGATCGGGTCTTAGGTTATGCCGGGATGTGGCTCATCGCCGGAGAAGGCCATATCACCAATGTGGCTGTGGCCGCGCCATATAGGCGGCAGGGTATCGGTACAAAGCTTTTGCGGACTTTAGCGGAGACGGCCCGGGGGTACGGTGCCTTGCGCTTGACCTTGGAGGTGCGGCGATCGAATGAAGAGGCTCAAGGGGCTTACAAGAAATGCGGCTTTTTGTCCGTTGGGGTCCGCCCTGGCTATTACCTCGATAACGGGGAAGACGCGGTGATTATGTGGAAGGATCTCATGGAGGAGGTGGTCTACGGTGGCTAGGGAATTAGTCCTCGGTGTGGAGACAAGCTGTGATGAAACGGCGGTAGCCGTCGTGGGAGGAGGCCGCCATATCCTGGCCAACGTGGTGGCGACCCAGATCGATCTCCACGCTAGATTCGGCGGTGTAGTCCCCGAAGTGGCCTCCCGCAAACATGTGGAGACCATCTTGCCCGTCCTCCAGGAGGCTTTAGAGCAAGCGGATATTACCCCGGGGGATCTTTACGGTGTGGCCGTCACCCATGGACCGGGCCTTGTGGGTGGTCTGTTGGTGGGTCTCACCGCGGCTAAGGCTTTGGCCTTCGGTGCTGATTTGCCTTTAATCGGTGTTAACCATGTGGAGGGCCATATCCACGCTAATATTTTAGCCCACCACCATCTTAAGCCCCCCTTCATCTGTTTGACTGTCTCGGGAGGCCACACCGATTTGCTGTTCGTCGAGGATTACGGCCAGTATCGTCTTTTGGGTCGGACCAGGGATGATGCCGCGGGGGAGGCCTTCGATAAGGTGGCCAAATTCTTGGGGTTGGGCTATCCGGGAGGTCCCCTAATCGATGCCTTGGCTCGAGAAGGGGAAGTTAATATCGATTTTCCTCGGGCCATGTTGAATGAGCCAAACTACGATTTTAGCTTTAGCGGACTAAAAACCGCGGTGATCAATTATATTCATAATCTAAAGCAACGGGGAGAAGAAGTGCCCCTGGCCGATATCGCGGCTAGTTTCCAGCAGGCGGTCATCGATGTGTTGGTGGGTAAGACCATCGGGGCGGCCAAAGAGTATGGGGTGGAGAAGATCACCTTATCGGGTGGGGTGGCGGCCAATTCGGGATTGAGACGGGCTATGGATGAAAGTTGGCCGGAAGTCTATTATCCACCTTTGAATTTGTGTACCGATAATGGGGCCATGATCGCCTCCGCGGGCTATTTTCGACTGCGGCGGGGCGAACGTTCCCCTTGGGATTTAAATGTGGTACCCGGCTTGCGTTTAGTCTGATTTCTGTGGATAATGGAGTTGTGGATGTTGTGGATAACCCCGGGAGACGGTGGGAAAGCAGGGGATAACCTGTGGATAACCTGTGGAAACTGTGGAACAATCAGTCTGTTCTACACGAGGTGAGAAAATGTCACAAAAAAGAAGAATGTTAGTTATCGGCCTTATCATCTTCCTCCTCATCGGCGGTGCTGCCGGGTATTACTTCTTCCTCCGGCCGGCACCGGCCATGAAGTTCTTGGTTGTCGGTTCCTATGAAGATGAAGTGGGCATCGCCGGGGTGGTCGATTATCAACCGGCGGAGAAAAGGCTCAGCCTGCAGATCATGCCTGCCAGTGGCGATTTAGAGGTAGCTGATGTAGACGGCTATTTCCAAGTGGATGGAGGTGCCTTTATCCAGCTGGTCGATGCCCTGGGTGGGGTGCGGTTGAACGTCGATGAGGAGATGGCTTACCGGGATGCCCACGGGGAGATCTATTTCCAGTTGGATCCCGGTTGGCAGACCTTAGATGGAGAAGCTGCCCTTTATTACATCCGCTATCTGGGTCCCGGGGAGGAAGAGGGCCAGCGGTTAGCCCGGCAGGAAGCTTTCTTAAATGCCCTCTTGAGCCAAGCCGCGCGGAAGGAAAACATCGATCGTTTACCGGAACTGGTCCGTTTGGCCAGGGAAACCCTGAAGACCGATTTGGGAGCCGATCGACTGCTTCAAGTAGGTAAGGTCCTCCTCAATCGGGGTTGGGAAGAAGTTGAATTGCAGGTGCTCAATTAAGTAGGGGATTTTTCCCCCATCTATGAAAGATAGCATCAACAAGCCGTGGAGGTGGTCGTTGATGCTGTTTTTCATTGATACCGCCAATATCGAGGAGATCAGGGAAGCCCACAGTTGGGGTGTTGTCGCGGGAGTGACGACGAATCCTTCCTTGATCGCCAGGGAAGGCCGGAATTTCCGGGAAGTAGTTGATGAGATTTGTGCCATCGTCGATGGACCCATCAGCGCCGAGGTAATCAGCCTCGATGCTCCGGGGATGATCAGGGAAGCCGAAGGAATCTCCGGGTGGCATCCCAATATCGTCATTAAGATTCCCATGACCCCCGAGGGTCTTAAGGCCACAGCGGCCTTGGCCGCAAAAGGGATCAATACTAATGTGACGTTGATTTTTTCCCCGGCCCAGGCCTTGTTAGCCGCTAGGGCGGGAGCTGCCTATGTCAGTCCCTTCATCGGCCGCCTGGAGGATGTGTCGACCCCGGGGATGGATTTGATCGCCGATATCGCTGAGATTTTTGCTATCCACAGCATCGATTCCCAGATCATCGCCGCCAGCATCCGCAGTCCTATCCATGTCATGGCAGCGGCCCGGGCTGGGGCGCAGATCGCTACGGTGCCCTTTCGGGTGTTACAGCAGATGTGTAACCATCCCTTGACGGACCGGGGGATCGAAGGCTTCCTGGCCGATTGGGCCCAAGTCCCTAAGTAGAAGGAAGCCCCGGTGAAGTCGGGGCTTTAGCCATTCCCGGGGGATGTACCCCGGGTTTTTTATTTGTCAACGGAAGTGCTCCTTATCCCCTTCCCGATATTGACATCTGCTAACAAAAGGTTAATATAGGTATATGTTGGAGCCCTTCTTCCGGGGAATTGGATTCTCTGACGTTTTTTCTGTTGTTGAGGAAGGGTTTGGGAAACATAACGTTGAAGTTAACCCAGTGACCTTGGTGGCAATTAGGGCCAAGGCACTGAGATGAGGAGGAGTTAGAAGTGCGTTTAGCTGAGAGAATGAGCAGGTTGGGGACAGAAACGGCTTTTGAAGTATTGGCAGAAGTGAAGCAGCTGGAAGCCCAAGGGCGCCAGATCATCAGTTTTGCCATCGGAGAGCCCGATTTCGATACCCCCGATAATGTGAAACAAGCTGGAATCGAGGCCATCAATAGCAATGAAACCCATTACGGGCCTTCAGCAGGGATCATGCCCCTGCGGGAAGCCATCGCTTCATATATAGGGAGTACGAGGGGTATTTCCGTCCGTCCCGAGGAAGTAGTGGTCACCCCGGGAGCCAAGCCCATCATTTTCCACTCCATTCTGGCTTTGGTCGATCCCGGCGATGAAGTGATTTATCCCAACCCCGGTTTCCCCATCTATGAATCGGTGATTAATTTCGTCGGTGGGGTACCGGTGCCGATGCCTTTGTTGGAAGAGCGGGATTTCCGCTTCGACATCGATCATCTCCGGTCCGTCGTCAACGAAAAGACGAAACTGCTGATCTTGAATTCACCTCAGAATCCCACCGGTGGTGTCCTCACCAAGGAAGACTTGGCTGCAGTGGCCGAATTGGCCATGAAATATGATTTTATGGTCCTCTCCGATGAGGTTTATTCCCGGTTAGTTTTCGACGGTGAGTTCCACAGCATCGCCTCCATCCCCGGGATGAAGGAGCGGACCATCATTCTCGATGGTTTTTCCAAGACTTATGCCATGACCGGCTGGAGGCTGGGTTATGGTGTCATGCCTGAAGAACTGGCGGTCCATGTGGCGCGGATTGAAACTAACTGCGAATCCTGTACGGCCACCTTTACCCAGATCGCCGGGGTCGAAGCCTTAACGGGGCCCCAAGATGCTTCTGCGGCTATGGCTGCCGAATTCAAACGGCGCCGGGATTTCATCGTCGCCGGTCTCAACGATATCGAAGGTATCAGCTGTCGGACACCGGGAGGAGCCTTCTATGCCTTCCCCAACGTCACGGAAGCTGTGCGCAAATTAGGTTTAAAAGATGCCAACGAATTGGCGAGAAAGCTGCTCTATGAAGGAAATGTAGCCGTCTTAGGCCGCACCTGCTTCGGTACCCGCAATGTGGGCGAAAACGAAGAATATGTGCGCTTGAGCTATGCCACCTCCATGGAAAACATCAAGGAGGGTTTGGCCAGGATTAAAGCTGTCATTGAAAAATAATTGCTAATGGAGGGATGATGGATTTGGCTTTGGAGAAAAACGTCATTAGTCTAGTCCATTTCATGGCCTATCCGGGGCCGGGGGCGACCCGCAGTGTCACCCGGGGCGAAGGTCCCGAGGAATATCTGCTATCCACCATCAAAAAGGTCCTCGATGACCCTTACTTCGGCGGTATCGAGATCACCCGGATTAACGACCCGAAGATCCGCAAGAAGGTCGCGGAGTTGTTGGCATCCTCCGGGAAGGAAGTAGGTTATGCCGCCCAGTCGACCCAGACGGTGAATGTGGATAAGCTCATCCCGTCGACGGATATTTCCTCCCTCGATGAAGGCTTCCGTGTGGCCGCCTTGGAGCGGTTAAAGGGCTATTTGGCCCAGGCCTACGAACTGGGCGCGACCCAGTTTGCCTTCGTCAGCGGAGCCGATCCCGGCAGTTACCGGGAACGGGAAGAAGCTTTGAAAGCCTTGGCCCGGTCCATCGATGAACTCCACCGCTATAATTACCAGCTAGCGGAAGAACTCAATCGGGAACCGATGGTCTTGACCTTGGAGACCTTCGATCGGATCGACGACTGTCGCAATCAACTCTTGGGTCCCAGCGATGAAGCCATCGATTTGGTCCGGGTGGTCCGGGATGTCTATGGACATAAGACCTTCGGGTTGATGTATGATCTAAGCCATATGCCCATGATCAAGGGGATCTCCCTCGATGCCGAGACCCCCGAGGTCCTGTATAAACTAGCTCCCTATTTGAACCATATCCATATCGGGACCTGTGTCTTAGATCCCGCAGATCCCCTCTACGGCGATAGCCATCCCCGGTTTGGTTACTCCGGCGGTGTAGTCACCGAAGAGATGTTGGCCGAATTCGTCAAGGCCTTGCAGGCCATCGGCTACAGCAAGGGGATCGGCTTTGAAGTTTCCCCCCATGGTCGGGATCAAAGCGATGATGTAGTCGCGGAAGCTAAGGTTTGGTTCGATCGGGCTCGCAACCGCATCGATGTCAACTACGCCATGGGCAGCTATTTCTTCCTGCCCAGCCAGTTCTTCCCGGCCCAGATCTTTAACATGATCACCGATGCCCGGGTGGAGCGCAACGAAATCATCGTCGAGGCTGCCAAGGCCCGGAAGCGACGGGAGAAGTTGACCAACAACGGCCGCTTATTAATCTCCGCCGCCGACCATCCGGCCCGGAATGTGACCAATGTGGGAGCCAATCCCATCGCCATGGGTAACCGCCTCGAGTATTTAAGCCGCATCCTGCGGGTTGTCATCTGCGGGGAAGTAGATGGTTTAATGGCTACCTCTGATATCATCGAAGATCTCTTCATCATCGATTACTTCCTCCGGGAACGGGGCCATGAGAGCTTCTTGGATAATAAACTCCTCATCGGTTCTGTAAACCGCACCGGTTTGGCCGGTATTAAATACGAACTGGATGACCGCTTAAGTTCCATTAGCGTGGAACGGATGGTAGAGCTGGGCATGGATGGGGCCAAGATGATGTTCCGCTTGGAACATGGGGAGTACTCCCGGGATTCCATCAACACCATTATGGAATGTGTCAAGGCCATCGATCAGTGTAATGCCCATGATCTGCCGGTCTTCCTGGAGCCTCTACCGGTGGAAAAAACCGAGCAGGGCTTCAAGGTCATCTTAGAGGCAGAAGCTTTAATCAAGACTATGGGTATCGCTTCAGCCCTAGGTGGGTCAAGCAAGGGTCTCTGGTTGAAGATCCCCTATGTGGCCAATTACGCCCAAGTGGCTAGGGCCACCACCTTGCCTATCCTCATGCTCGGCGGCGAATCCAAGGGGGATCCGACTTACACCATGGAAGCCTTTGAACGGGGAATGGCCGAAGGGGCCAACGTTCGGGGAGCGATGGTCGGCCGGAATGTCATCTATCCCGGCAAGGACGACCCCGGCGCCGTTTCGGCAGCCATCAGCAAGATCATCCACGAAGGTTACTCCACCCTGGAGGCCGTCCGCTATATGTCACAACGGCGGGGCATGGAGATGGATTGGTTGACCGGAAGAATATTAGGATAGTAAGACAGGGGCCTCGGGCCCCTGTTTTGATCTGTGAATCTTTTCCAGAACTTGGGTTCCCAGGGAACCCTATTCCCTGGCCCACGCAGTTTATCTCGGGCAGGACTAAGCCGGCCCAAGAATGTTCAAACTAGGGGGGAAACAAGGGGACATCCCCTTGTTAGGGAAGGAAAGTAATAACTTTGGGAGAAGGGAATTATTAGAAACTGCAGAAGGATAATAAAGGTGGGGGGGAGAATAATCCCCAGAGAAATAAAGGAGGAGATGTGTACCATGATCCAGCCTTGGAATGGGTATATGAAGGTTGGGATTATCCAATTCATGCTGTACCCTGCAGTAATGAAAGGCGAAGGTCCGATCTTAGAAACCCTAGAAAGAATCGTCACTGACGATTTTTTTAGCGCCGTCGAAGTGACGACCATGAAGGACGATGCCGTCCGGGAAAAGGCACGGCAAATGCTTGAAGCAACCAAAATGGATGTTTACTTTGGCGCCCAGCCGATCCTGTTGAGCACCAAGCTCAATGTCAACGACTTGGATGAAACGGGACGGCGCAATGCCGTCAACCGGTTGAAAGAAGCCGTTGACGAAGCTTACGAATTAGGTGCCAAAGGATTTGCTTTCTTGGCTGGTCCCGATCCGGGAGACGCTCAGCGGGAAAAGGGTCTGGAACTTCTCGCCGACTCCATCCGGGAAATCTGCGAACATGCTGCTAAGAAGGGCGATATGAAGGTCGCTTTGGAAGTTTTCGACCGGGATATCGAAAAGAACTCCATCATCGGTCCTTCCAAGTTGGCAGGGGAATTCGCTGCGAAATTGCAGCCGGAGTGCCCCAACTTCGGTTTGATGCATGACCTCAGCCACGTACCTTTGCTCCGGGAAAGCTCCATGGAATCCTTAAGCGCCGTCAAGGATCAGCTGATCCATATTCATATCGGAAACGCCTTGATGAACGATCCTAAGGATCCCGCCTATGGTGATGCCCATCCACGGTTTGGTTACCCAGGCTCCGAAAACGATGTGCCTGAGTTGGTAGAATTCCTCAAGGCTCTCTTCGCCATCGGCTACCTCAAGGAAGATGGAAGCGAACGGCCTGTCGTCAGCTTTGAGGTCAAGCCCGTCGGTGACGAATCATCGGAAATCGTACTAGCTAACGCAAAACGGACCCTGCTGGAAGCTTGGGCCCAATTATAAAAGTACAAGGAGGAAACTGTATGTCTAAACCAAAGGTATTTGTCACCCAGCAGATCCCCCAAGCCGGATTGGATCTTCTCGCTCAGCACTGTGATATTACCGTCAATACCGAAGACCGGATTTTGAGCAAAGAGGAACTCAAGGAAAGACTTAAAGGTATGGACGGCATGCTCTGTCTGCTCACCGATGATATCGATGCTGAAGTCATGGATGCTGAGCCGAACTTGAAGGTGATCAGCAACTATGCCGTTGGTTTTAACAACATCGATGTGGCTGCCGCCACCGAACGGGGTATTCCCGTCACCAATACTCCTGGTGTCTTAACGGAAACCACCGCCGATATGGCTTGGGCCCTGCTCATGTCCGTCACCCGCCGGATCGTGGAAGCCGATAAATTCACCCGGGCCGGTAAGTTTAAAGGCTGGGGTCCCCTCCTGCTCCTCGGTACCGATGTCTACGGTAAGACTATCGGGATCGTCGGTATGGGCCGCATCGGCCAGGCTGTAGCCCGCCGGGCAAAAGGCTTCGACATGAAGGTCCTCTACTATGATGAGTATCGGGCTTCCGAAGAACTAGAAAAAGAATTAGGTATCGAATATGTGCCCTTTGAGCAGCTGCTCAAGGAATCGGATTTCGTCACCATCCATGTGCCCTTGATGGAATCGACCCGGCATCTCATCGGCGAAAAAGAGCTGAAGATGATGAAGAAGGAAGCTTACTTAATCAACACCGCCCGGGGTCCCATCGTCGATGAAAAGGCTTTAGTCAAAGCCCTCCAAGAAAACGAAATCCGTGGTGCTGGTCTGGACGTCTTTGAAGACGAACCGGCTTTGGCCCCCGGATTGGCCGATTTGGATAACGTAGTCATCGCTCCCCATATCGCCAGCGCTACCTTGGAAACCCGGTCCAAGATGGCCACCATGGCTGCCGAAGGATGTATTTCTGTCCTCAGCGGCAAGATGCCCGAAAACTTGGTGAACAAAGAGGTATGGGATAAGCGGCGTCAATAAAGGAGTGTAAGCATGGCTAGGGAAATTATCATCCAGGCTGGAAGTGTCACAGTAGAAGCTGAACTCTACGATAACGCGACGGCCGATGCCATCTGGAACGGCTTACCCATCGAAGCCCGGGGTAACCGCTGGGGGGAAGAGATCTATTTCTCCATTCCCGTCAAAGCTCCAGTAGTCGATCCCCATCCGGTCGTCGAGTTAGGGGAACTAGCCTTCTGGCCTCCTGGTAACGCCTTTTGTATCTTCTTCGGTCCCACCCCTGCCAGCATGGGCGATGAATGTCGGGCTGCCAGCGCCGTCTCCCGCTTCGGGCGGATCAAAGGTGACGCCTTGCAGTTGACCGCCGTCCGCTCGGGGGAAAAGGTGACCGTGAAAAAGAAAGAGTAACATGCGCATCGAAGTCGCGGTTCATCCTCGGGAGATAGAGTATATCTCCCTCCAAGGGAAAACCGTGGTCGTCTACGATGTATTAAGGGCATCAAGTACCATCACCGCCGCCCTGGCTGCCGGGGCGGCGGGGGTTTGCCCTGTCTTAGAACCCCAGGAGGCCTTGGCAAAGAAAGCCCTGCATGATAATGCGCTACTGGGCGGTGAACGGGGTGGAGTCAAAATCCCCGGCTTCGATCTAGGTAATTCCCCCCTGGAATATGAGCCAGCCCGGGTGCAGGGTAAGCTGCTCATCATGACGACCACCAACGGGACGAAGGCGCTGCAGGCTGCGGCAGCGGGCAAGGAAGTATACGTCGGCTCCCTCCTCAACGGGCCGACCTTAGCAGAACATATTTGGAACCACAATCCCGGAGATGTGGTCCTTTTTTGTGCCGGAGAGAACGGACGTACCGCGTTGGAAGATCTGTTAGGTGCCGGTTACTTAGCCTACGATCTCCATGGGCGGGGGGCCCAACTGGCCGATGATGGCGCCCGCTTGGCCTATGAACATTATCTAAGATGCCAAGCTGGACTGCCCGGGGTTATGGAAGAATTCCACCACAGCGTGGAATTGATAGAGCTCGGTTTCGGCCGTGATGTGGAATACTGCGCCCAAGTGGGCTTGTTGGATGTGGTCCCCCGGCTGGAGGCAGGGGTGGTAAGGAGGGTCTGAACATGCTGGAGGAAGTGATCACCGTCGCAGAGGCCTTAGCCCGTTTGGACGAGGCCTTAAAACCTTTATGGCCGGACCCTCCTCCCGCGGAAAGGGTCCCTCTGCTGGAAGCTTTAGGCCGCATCGTGGCCGAAGATATCCATGCTCCCCAGGCCCTACCCGGTTTTAACCGCTCCACCATGGATGGTTATGCCGTCCGGGCCCAAGATACATACGGTGCTTCCGATGGTTTGCCGGCCCTTTTGCAGCTTAAAGGCCATCTGCCCATGGGCCAACGGGCGACGGAACCCTTAGGTCCGGGGGAAGCCATAGGCATCGCCACCGGCGGGATGCTGCCCCCGGGGGCCGATGGGGTAGTGATGGTGGAATACGCCCAGGAATTGGGGGATGGGACCTTAGAAGTGTTCAAAGGTATCGTCCCCGGGGAAAACATCCTCCTCCACGATGAGGATCTCCGGGAGGGTGAACGGATCTTAGCCAAGGGCTGGGCAGTCCAACCTGCTGATTTAGGGGCCCTGGCGGGGGTCGGAATTTTGGATATCCCCGTCGTCCAAAGGCCCCATGTGGGGATCATCTCCACCGGTGATGAGATCGTCCCTCCCCAATTGGTCCCCGAACCGGGACAAGTCCGGGATATCAACTCCTACGCCTTGGCCGGCGCTGTCTTAGCCGCCGGGGGGACGGTGGAGTTGGCGGGCATCGTGGAAGATGATTACCAAGCATTACAAAGAGCTGTGGAAGGACTGCTGCCCCATTGTCAGATCATCCTTCTGTCGGGAGGCAGCTCCGTCGGTACCCGAGACCATACGGCCAAGGTCATCGCTTCCTTGGGCGAAGTACTAGTCCATGGTGTGGCCGTGCGGCCTGGTAAACCGACCATCATCGGCACCGCGGGGAAACGGTTGATTTTGGGACTACCCGGCCATCCCGTTTCCGCCGGGGTCATTTTTTCCATCTTCGGAGGACGGGCTATCGATCTTTGGTTCCGCCGGCAGGAGCGGGGACCCCAGCGGAAGATTCAGGCCCGGATAAACCGCAATTTCCCTTCGGCTCCGGGCCGGGAAGATTATGTGCGGGTCCTGGTGGAGGAGCGGGAAGACGGCTATTGGGCCCAGCCCATCCTAGCCCAAAGCGGCGCGATTAATTCTTTGGTCCAGGCCCATGGTTTGCTCAAGATCCCCGCTTCCCGGGAAGGTTACCGCCAGGGCGATCTGGTGGAAGTGCTGCTTTTTTAGGAGGGAGACCGATGGCGGAATTAACCCATTTTGGCCGCCAGGGCCGGGCCCGGATGGTCGATGTCTCGGAGAAAGGGATCACCAAACGGCAGGCCATCGCCCGGGGAACCATCAAAATGGCCCGGGAAACCCTAGAGTTAGTAGCCCAGGGCCAGATGGCTAAGGGCGATGTCTTGGCGGTGGCCCAAGTGGCCGGCATCATGGGGGCTAAAGAAACGGGACGGCTCATCCCCATGTGCCATCCCCTGGTTTTAGATGGGGTCGATGTGGAATTTTCCCTCGATGGGGAAAACTCCTGTATCCATATTCAAGGGGTGGTGACGACTATCGGTCGGACGGGGGTTGAAATGGAAGCCCTTACAGCTGTCTCTTTGGCTGCGTTGACCATTTACGACATGTGTAAAGCTGTCGACCGGGAGATGACCATCGAAAACATTCGGTTGGTCAAGAAGACCGGGGGGAAAAGGGGCGATTACCTCCGTTCCGGGGAAAACGGGGATGAATTTGGTAACTCTAGGGGATAATAGCTTTGTCAACCCCTCTAATTCAAGGGAAATCTGGTCGATCTTACTTGCATAACCGGAAATTGTGCTGTATAATTTTCTTTGTTAGCACTCATGTTCTTTGAGTGCTAATAGTAGGTAAAAGGAGGTTCTGCTGTGAAACTAAAACCTTTGGCTGACCGGGTTATTCTGAAAATCGTCGCCGAAGAGGAAAAGACCGCGGGAGGAATTGTGCTGCCCGATACGGCGAAGGAAAAGCCCCAACGGGGGGAAGTATTGGCCGTCGGTCCCGGTGCTTACGATGAAAACGGGAAGCGTATCCCCATGGATGTAGCGGTTGGCGATGTGGTCATTTTCGCCCGCTACGGGGGTACCGAAGTGAAAGTCGATGGCGAAGAGTACACCATTTTAAGGCAAAGCGACATTTTAGCTGTTGTAGGCTAAGGAATAATTCGGGAGGGAAGGTGAAGTAACGTGGCTGGTAAGCAATTAATTTATGATGAGAAGGCCCGTCGGGCCCTGGAGCGGGGTGTTAATACTTTAGCCGATGCCGTTAAAGTTACCCTAGGTCCCCGGGGACGGAACGTGGTTTTAGAGCGGAAATTCGGTTCCCCCACCATCACCAACGACGGTGTGACCATCGCCCGGGAAATCGAATTGGAAGATCCCTTTGAAAATATGGGTGCCCAACTGTTGAAGGAAGTAGCCACCAAGACTAACGATGTGGCCGGTGACGGGACAACCACAGCGACGGTCCTAGCCCAAGCTATGATTCGGGAAGGCCTTAAAAACGTGGCTGCCGGTGCCAACCCCATGTTCCTCAAACGGGGTATGGATAAGGCTGCGGAAGTAGTCGTTGGTTTCATCAAGGAAACCAGCAAACCCGTCGAGACCCGGGCGGCCATCGCCCAGGTAGCCGCCATTTCCGCCGGCGATGAATCCATCGGTGAACTGATCGCCGACAGCATGGAAAAGGTAGGCAAAGACGGCGTTATCACCGTGGAAGAATCCCAAACCATCGGTACCGAACTGGAAGTTGTGGAAGGAATGCAGTTCGACCGGGGTTACATTTCCCCCTACATGGTTACCGATGCTGAACGGATGGAAGCAGTCCTCCAGGAACCCTATATCCTCATCACCGATAAGAAACTCGGGGCTGTAGCCGAATTGATCCCCGTCTTAGAAAAGGTCATGCAGGCCGGCAAGCCCTTGTTGATGATCGCTGAAGATATCGAAGGGGAAGCATTGGCCACCTTGGTGGTCAACAAGATCCGGGGTACCATCAACGTGGTCGCCGTCAAAGCTCCCGCCTTCGGCGAACGGCGCAAGGCTATGCTCCAGGATATCGCCATCTTGACCGGCGGTCAGGTCGTTTCGGAAGAAATGGGTCTGAAGCTGGAGAACACCACCGTCGATATGTTAGGTCAAGCAGCCCAAGTCCGAGTGACTAAGGATGATACCATCATCGTCGACGGCCGGGGAAGCTCCGATGATATCAAGGCTCGGGTCAACCAGATCCGCCGGGAATTGGAAGAATCTACTTCCGATTATGACCGGGAAAAACTCCAAGAACGGCTGGCCAAACTGGCCGGTGGAGTGGCCGTCATCCGGGTCGGTGCCGCCACCGAAACGGAATTGAAAGAAAAGAAACACCGCATCGAAGATGCTTTGTCGGCCACCAGGGCTGCCGTTGAAGAAGGGATCGTCGCCGGTGGGGGCACCACCCTCTTGCGGGCCCGGGAAAGCCTCAAGGATCTCCAGTTGGAAGGGGATATGGCTACCGGTGTGAGCATTGTCCGCCGGGCTTTAGAAGAACCCCTCCGCTTGATCGCTTCCAATGCTGGCCAAGAAGGCGCCGTCGTCGTCGAACGGGTTGCCGCCGAAGCCCCAGGCATGGGTTACGATGCAGCCAAGGATGAGTATGTGAATATGGTGGAAGCCGGTATCATCGACCCGGCTAAGGTGACCCGGTCGGCGGTGGAAAACGCCGTCAGCATCGCCGGTATGATCCTGACCACCGAAACCCTCATCGCCGATGACCCCCAAGATGACCCCCCAGCACCAGGGGC
>JBMNRY010000028.1:0-20454 GCA_050944915.1 Limnochordia bacterium | reverse complement strand
GGCCCACAAGCAGCAAACTGCCCAAAACCCGCAGGAACAGGCCGGCGGAAGCTAAGAACCGCGCCGCAAAATCCATTTGGCCATCGACTATCAAGGCGTGGGCCAAGACGGGGGTCGCCAGTTGGACTACTGGTTGGGCGGGACCTAACAATAGATAGGTGATGATTCCGGCGAAAACCCCGTGCAGAAAACGGGCAATGATGTAAGGAGTCATGCGAATATCGGTCCCATGGAGCATGCTGGCCACCTGGGTGTGTACCGACATACCACTCCACCCGATGACGGCGCTGGCTACTACAGCCCGTTGAATGAGGGGAGCGGAAATCCTGCTGGCCGCTTCGGTGCCGATGGTAATCTCAAAGAGGCCGTTGACTAAGGCTTCCGTAGTACTGGGTGCTAACCCGACAGAGGCGATGATCACTTCCAAAGAGCGGCTCAGGATGGCGGTGATACCGCTTAGGGTGAACACCCGCAAAAGGACCGAGAACATCATAATACAACCGCCGATGAAGAGCATGGCAGCAAAGGAGTCCTTAACCGAATCACCGAAAAGCTGACCGAAGGGCCGTCCATCGGCTTGCCGATGACGATACAATTCCCGTAAAGCCCGCCGAAATATGTTTTCCCGCCGGGTTGGCATCTCCGCGCTATGGCTATCCTGACCATGATAGCGCATCAAAAAGCCGACGAGGACGACGGAAGCATAATGGGCGATAACGATGGTGACCCCCAGCTGAGGCATACCGAACATGCCCACAGCCACGGCTCCCATCATAAACAGGGGGTCGGCAGTGTTAGCAAAACTTACCAGTCGCTCTCCTTCCACCTGGTCACAAAGGTTTTCCCGCCGTAAGCGGCCCGTAATCCGGGCTCCGATGGGATAGCCGGAGGCCAGGCCCATGGCCACGGCAAAACCGCCGACCCCGGGGATGCGGAAGACAGGCCGCATCAGTGGTTCTAAGAGAACCCCCATAAAATGAACGACGCCTAAACCCATGAGGATATCGCACATGGCAAAAAAGGGAAGTAAGGCTGGCAGCACTACTTCAAACCATAATTTCAGTCCGTATAGGGAAGCATCGAAAGCTGCTTCGGGATACCAGATGATGGCGATGGCGATGATCATCCCTAACAAAGCGCTGAGATAAGCTGTCACATGGCTCCGATCAAGGGATTTGACCAATCTATTTTCCCCCTATCCCCATGGATCTTTTAGCTGATATATATTTGTTGTCGGGAAGAAATATGCTCAGCATGGGTAGTTGGCCATCAGTTGTTGACAACTGACTCCTTCGGGAGTTATAATTATTATACCAAGGACACCCCACGGGGGTGGGGAGGGTTGATGATGAAATCGGATCGAACAAAGATCACACGCTTGTTGAAAACGGCCCGGGGGCAAATCGACGGTTTGCTCCGTATGGTCGAAGAAGATCGATATTGTATTGATATTGCCAATCAGCTCATGGCCACCCAGGCTATCTTACGCAGCGTGAACCGACAGATCCTCAATGATCACCTATCCAGCTGTGTCAAGGAGGCCTTTGAACAGGGTGATGCCGGCAAAAAAATCGATGAAATCATGGTTATCATCGATAAATTGACGAAATAGTGACGGGTCAGGCCAGGGATACTAATCCCGGGCGAAAGGGAGGATGACCGCGATGATGGAGCGGAAGACAATTCGGGTGACGGGGATGACCTGTGCAGCTTGTGCCCGGGCTGTCGAGCGCAGCGTTAGTCGCCTCGATGGCGTCCAAGGGGCAGCGGTTAATTTAGCTACGGAACGACTAAATGTGGAATTTGACGGCCAAATCACCGATCTAGATAAAATCAAAGAAGCAGTCCAGAAGGCGGGCTACGGCACGGAAACAGAGAAGCGGGAAGTGACCATGGCCATCTCGGGGATGACCTGTGCCGCCTGTGTTCGGGCGGTAGAAAGGGCTATCGCCAAGTTGCCCGGCGTGGAGGAAGTAAGCGTCAACCTGGCCACAGAAAAGGCTAGAATCGTCTATGACCCCGGGGAAGTGAGGATCTCCCAAATTAGAGAAGCCATCACTCGCGGAGGCTATGAGGCTTCCGAGATCGAAACAGGACAACCAGTCGATGGAGAAAGGGCTCGTTGGGAACTTGATCTACAGCAATTGAAGAAGCGGCTGCTTAGCGCTGCCATCTTCACCATCCCCCTGTTTTACATGGCCATGGGACATATGTTAGGTTGGCCACTGCCAGCCTTCATTCGGCCAGATATCAATCCGCTGAACTTCGCCTTAACTCAGCTTTTATTGACCATCCCAGCGGTAATTGCCGGGCACCGATTCTACACCGTTGGATTTTCCCGGCTGTGGCGACGGGAACCTAATATGGATTCTTTGATCGCCGTCGGTACCAGTGCCGCTTTCCTTTATGGCCTTTATGCCATCGTGCAGATTCAGGCCGGGCATACAAGTTTTGCCTATGAACTGTATTTCGAAACGACGGGAGTCATCATCACGTTGATCCTCTTTGGGAAATACCTGGAGATGATCAGCAAGGGTAAAACGTCCGAAGCCATCAAAAAGTTGATGGGACTAGCTCCGAAAACGGCCACCATCATCCATAATGGGCAAGAGAGGACGATCCCCATCGAAGAGGTGGAAGTCGGAGATATCCTGGTGGTCAAACCGGGGGAAAAAATCCCCGTTGACGGCGAAGTAGTGGCCGGTCGCACCTCTGTCGATGAATCGATGCTCACCGGGGAGAGCATCCCCGTGGAAAAACATGTGGGTAGCCAGGTGGTTGGCGCGACCATTAACAAAAACGGCACCATCCAGTTTCGGGCGACTAAGGTCGGAGAGGATACGACCTTAGCCCAAATCATCAAACTGGTGGAAGAGGCTCAAGGTTCCAAGGCCCCTATCGCCCAGCTGGCCGATATCATTTCCGGCTATTTCGTCCCTGTGGTGATGGCCATCGCCGTTATCGCCGGTCTAGCTTGGTACTTAGCCGGGATGTCGACGGTCTTTGCCTTGACCATCTTCATTTCCGTACTCGTCATCGCCTGTCCCTGTGCCCTAGGTCTAGCTACACCGACGGCCATTATGGTCGGCACCGGCAAAGGAGCAGAACACGGGGTGCTCATCAAAGGAGGGGAAGCCCTAGAGCGGACCCACAGCATCGATACCATCATCTTTGACAAAACGGGTACCATCACCGAAGGGGAACCCCAGGTGACCGATATTATCACCGTCGACGATATGGAGGAAGATGAGCTGCTCCAGCTGGCGGCCGCGGCCGAACAGGGTTCGGAGCATCCCTTAGGTGAAGCCATTGTCCGCCGGGCCCAGGAAAGAAATCTAGCACCCATGGAGATTGAAGACTTCGCCGCCATCCCAGGACACGGAATCGAAGTCACCGTCGAGGGTCGACAGGTCTTGATGGGTAATAAGAAGCTGATGGATGACCGGGGCCTAGCCATCACCCTCCAAGGGGAGGCCGATAAGCTAGCCGAAGAAGGAAAAACACCGATGTTCGTCGCTATCGACGGTCGTTTGGCCGGCTTGATCGCCGTGGCCGATACGGTGAAAGAAAACAGTAGGCGGGCCATTGACATTCTGAAGGAGATGGGCATCGAGGTAGTCATGATTACCGGGGATAACCAAAGGACCGCCGCGGCCATGGCCCGCCAAGTGGGAATCCAGCGGGTCTTAGCTGAAGTCCTACCCCAAGATAAGGCTAATGAAGTGAAAAAACTCCAAGACGAGGGTCGAATAGTGGCTATGGTCGGAGACGGAATCAACGATGCTCCCGCCTTGGCCCAGGCCGATATCGGCATCGCCATCGGCTCGGGCACCGACGTGGCCATGGAATCGGCCGATATCGTCCTGGTGAGAAGCGACCTGCTTGATGTGCCTACGGCCATTCAGCTTAGCAAGGCGACCATTAGGAATATCAAGCAAAACCTCTTTTGGGCCTTCGCCTATAATACCGCGGGGATTCCCATTGCCGCAGGAGTCCTCTATCTATTGGGCGGTCCCTTGTTGAATCCCATGATCGCCGCCGCAGCCATGGCCTTCAGTTCCGTATCGGTGGTCACCAATGCCTTGCGGCTGAGGCGTTTTCGACCGGTCCATTAACTTTCGAACAAAGGGTTCAAGGGCGGTCCCCCGTCGGGGACCGCTTTTCCTCTGCTCTCAAGTATAGCCCTGGTTAGCCAAGGGAGGAGTATTCTTCCTTAAGGGAGGTAAAGAAGGGGTTTTTAGGGAATAATGGTCCATGCGCAGGATAACTCTCCGTCCATGGAAAGGACCGGTGTTCCATGTCTACTCGGGAGCGGCGACTTTTTAGCGTGCTCTTTGCCCTCATCCTTTTGCAACTTTACGTGGGTAGTGCCTTTATGGTCATCATGCCTGGGGTGACCCTTCCCCTCCATGCAATAGTGGAGGTGCCCGGTTCCAATCCCGGAAGTCGCGGGACCTTTTTCTTAACGTCCGTGGCCAATGAAAGGGCCAACCTTTTATCGGTCTTTTATTCTTTTATCAGTCCGGAGCGGGAACTAATCACCCTTCGAGGAGAACTGCCTCCGGGGATGAATCTTCCCCAGTATATGGATTTGATGGGACGGATGATGGAGGAAAGTATCATGGTTTCCCAAGCGGTAGCCTTCCAGAAGGCCGGCCTGCCCGTCGATATTCGCCCTTCTGTCCGGGTGGAAGGGATCCTACCCCGCAGTCCCGCGGCAGGTATCTTACAGGCCGGTGATGAAATCATAGGTGTCGATGGCCAAAGGATCACGACCACCGAAGGGGTCATGGCCCTGTTGCAAAACCGGACCCCCGGTGAGGTAGTGGTCCTAGAGATCCTCCGGGAGGGGGAAAACCTAGAGGTGGAAATGGAGACCGTCGATGAAAGGGGCCAAGCTGCTTTGCGAATCATGGTCGGAAACCATCATCGGTACGGGTTTCCCTGTTCGGTTAAGGTAGAGCCCCAAAACATCGGAGGCTCCTCGGCGGGGTTGATGTTTGCCTTGGAGATCCTCGATCAACTCACCCCCCAGGATTTGACTAAAGGCTGGCCTATCGCCGGTACGGGGACCTTGACCTTAGAAGGAAGGGTGGAGGCTATCGGGGGAGTGAAACAAAAGGTGATCGCCGCCGAAAGGGCTGGAGCCCGCTACTTTTTCGCTCCCCAGGCCAATGTGGCCGATGCCCGGCGGGTTGCCCGAGACATTCAAATCGTTGGGGTGGAGACCATTGAAGAAGCCCTAACCTTTTTGGAGAACTTACCGCCAAAAACATAACTAGTGGAAGGAAGCGAAGTGTTGATGCCGAAATTAAACCGGGTAATCATCTGGGCAACGATGGCCCTCCTTGTGGGAGTTTTGTGGTGCTCTCCGGTGGCGGCCAACCGCCCTGTGCTAAGGGAGGGGGATAAGGGGCCCTATGTCTATTTGCTCCAGCACCTGCTGACTACCTTAAACTATCTCGATACCGTTCCCGACGGCCATTTGGGGACTCGAACAAACTTGGCTATCCGGGCCTTTCAACATGATGCAGGTCTGGTCCAAGATGGTATCGTCGGTTCGGAAACCTGGGGGAAATTAGAGACTATCGCCCAGCAGGGGAAAGGCAGGTATGTTTCCTATCGGGTACGATCGGGGGATAGCTTATGGTCCATCGCCCGGCGGTTCGATGTAGGCATAAACGTTTTGGAGCGGGTCAACAATATCAGCGACCCGAGTCGCTTATCCATCGGTCAGGAATTGTCCATTCCCACCGTTGAAAGCGATGGCCCCTTTGTCGAACTGTTGCCTTGGGCCGAGGTCCACCCTCTTTTCGAAAACTTTTCTACCGCGGTCCTCACCGATGTGGAAACGGGGATACAATTGAAAGTCCGGCGCTACTACGGCCATTATCATGCCGATGTGGAGCCCCTTACCGCCGATGATACCCAACGGCTCAAGGAGATCTATAATGGGAGTTGGTCCTGGGATCGCCGGGCGGTGATGGTGGAATTAAAAGGTCGGTATATTGCGGCATCGATCAACGGTTTCCCCCACGGGGGCGCGGGAATCAGAGATAATGATTTCCCAGGCCATTTTTGTCTCCATTTTTTAGGGAGTCAGCTCCATAAGAACCATCAAATCGATCCCGCCCACCAGCAGATGATTCTACGGGCCGCCGGATATAGCCTTGACAGTTAAGAAGGATTTTCTATATAATCAACGAGGTGACCCCGTGATGAAGGTAAATATCGGTTCCATAACCGAGCAAAAGGGTGCCAGCGTCCATCTTGTCCAAAAGATCGATTGCCCGCCCTTAGATCAGGAAATCAATTGTCGGACACCATTGAGCTTAGATCTCACCTTAACCAATACAGGAGACTGCATTCTCCTGCGGGGTAAAATGGAAACGGAAATAGAACTCCCCTGTGATCGATGCTTACAACCAACCATCATCCCTTTGAAGATGATGATCACCGAAGAGTTCTATCCGGCCGTTGATGAGCTTAAGGGCCAACGCCGGGGTGAGGATGATGGGGAAGATGAGGAGTTTTTCGCCGAAAAGAACCAGTATTTCGGTGAATCCATCGATCTAACAGAAGTATTGACGGACAACCTCCTTCTAGGCATCCCGATGAAAATCCTTTGCCGGGAAGATTGTCTGGGCTTTTGTCCCCTTTGTGGGCAAAACCTCAATGAAGGAAGCTGTCAATGTGAAGTGGATACCATCGATCCCCGTCTCGCTAGTTTAAAGGCACTACTTAATACTGATCAGGATTCATAGAAAGGCAGGTGATCCCGGCTATCACCGGGCAATTATGGCTGTTCCAAAGAAACGTCAATCGAAAACCAGGACGGCAAAACGCCGCGCCAATTGGAAAGTAACTGCACCAAAGGTCAACACATGTCCCAACTGCCACGAACCGAAACTACCCCACCGGGTTTGCCCCAGTTGTGGTGTATATAACAATCGGCAGGTCTTAGAGGTGGAAGAACAATAGTCGGGAACCGAAAACGGGGAAGCAAGCAGGTACTGATAGGTATCGGGCTTGCTTCCCCGTTTGGCATTTCCTGTTGCATTTTCCCCTACTTTCGCTTATACTAGGCGAAGATCGAGACAAGGTTGGCCCTAGTGTGGAGGGATAGTTGGTGATTATAGTCGATGGTATGGGTGGCGACTTTGCCCCTCGGGAAATAGTCCAGGGAGCTCTCTTAGCTAGGGAAGCATATGGTCTTGAAATTGGCCTCGTCGGCGATGAAACCGCCCTAAGGGAGTATCTGCCCCAGGGGACTTCCGGCATAACCATTTTCCACGCCCCGGAAGTCATCGGTATGGATGAACATCCCGTCCGAGCGGTGCGCAAAAAGGTCAATTCATCATTGGTCCAAGGCTTACGGCTGGTCAAGGAGGGAACCGGCAGTGGTTTCGTCAGCGCCGGTAATACCGGTGCGACCATGGCTGGGGCCCTGTTTAATTTAGGCAGGCTACCGGGAGTCTCCCGGCCGGCCATTAGTTCCCTTTTCCCGACGGAAAAGGGCATGTGCATCATCGTCGATGCCGGGGCCAATGTGGATTGTCGCCCTGAGCATCTCCAACAATTCGCGGTCATGGGTGCTATTTACAGCCAGACGGTCCTCGGTCGGAAAGAACCGGGGATAGCTTTACTCAATAATGGGGAAGAGGAAACTAAAGGGTGTGCCTTGACCCTAGCCGCCCACCGGCTACTGGGGGAGACTCCAGGGATTAATTACTTGGGCTTCATTGAAGCCCGGGATATCACCGCCGGTCGGGCCGATGTTATCGTCTGTGATGGATTTGTCGGCAATATTCTATTGAAACTGGCCGAAGGTTTAGGCGAAACTCTGTTCAAAATGCTTAAGGAAGAAAGCAGGAAGAATTTCCGTCAACAACTAGGGGCCCTTCTTTTGGCACCAGGTCTGCGTAATCTGAAAAAGAGTGTAGATTACACCGAGTATGGGGGAGCACCCCTCTTAGGTATCAACGGTGTTTGTATCATCGCCCACGGTAGTTCCAACGCCAAGGCCATTCAAAACGCGATCCGGGTTTGTGCCCAAGCTGTAGAGGGAAATATTGTGGGCCAAATCGGCAGTCGGATCGAAAAACTAGGTGGTGAGGGTAATGGAGGATCAGAGTAATGCACCGGTGGCCGTCATTTTAGGAACGGGACGGGCCGTTCCCGACGGGATACTAACCAACCAGGACTTAGAGCAAATGGTAGATACGAGCGATGAATGGATTCGCACCAGGACCGGTATTCGACAACGCTACATAGCCGATGCCCAAACGGCTACTTCCGATTTGGCAACCATCGCCGCCCAAAGGGCCCTCGACGATGCCGGTGTGACTCCTGAGGAGCTGGATTTGATCCTCGTCGCTACCATTAGCCCCGATTTGCCCTTCCCGGCTACCGCCTGTCTTGTACAACATAATATCGGTGCTGTTAATGCTGCCGCCTTTGATTTATCAGCCGGTTGTTCTGGCTTTGTCTACGCATTAGATATGGCCTTCCAAGGGATTCGGGCCGGTAATTACCGCCGGATTCTCGTCATCGGCGCCGATTGTTTGAGCAAACTCACCAATTTCCAGGACCGCTCCACTTGTATCCTTTTCGGCGATGGGGCTGGTGCCTGTGTGGTGGGGGCCCAAGGGGAAGGCATGGGCATCATCGCCAGCAGCCTCGGGGCCGACGGCAGTGGTGTCGATAAGTTATGGATCCGGGCTGGCGGCACTCGCCATCCCGCTTCTCCAGAAACCGTCGCCGCCGGCTGGCATTTCATCGAAATGGCCGGTCATGATGTGTTTAAGTTTGCCGTACGGATTATGGTGGAATCCTCCCGGGAGGTTTTGGCCAAGGCCAATATGGAACCCCAGGATATCGCCTTTTTCATACCCCACCAAGCCAACATCAGGATCATCGAAGCTGCCGCCCATCGTTTGAAACTGAAGCCCCATCAAGTCTATGTTAACGTCGAGCGCTATGGGAACACTTCCGCGGCGTCAATCGGCATCGCCCTCGATGAACTGGCCCGCAGTGGTCAGCTAAAAAGGGGACAAAAGCTCTTACTCGTCGGATTTGGGGCGGGATTAACTTGGGGATCCCTGATCCTCCAATGGTCCAAGGGGGAAGCTTAAATGGTTCAACTAGGATACATTTTCCCCGGCCAAGGCTCCCAAGCCATAGGCATGGGTAGGGAGTTTTATGAAGAGAGTATCGCGGCTCGGCGGATTTGGGATCAGGCCGATGAAATCCTAGGTATTCCCCTGCGGGAATTAGTCTGGGAAGGAGCCACGCAAGAACTCAATTTAACCATCAACGCCCAACCGGCCCTATTAACGGCTTGTGTCGCCGCCTATGAAGCTATTAAGGAGGCGGGCCTGGAAGGGATGGCTTATGCCGGCCATAGTCTAGGGGAGTATAGCGCTTTAGTGGCTGCGGGAGCTATTGATTTTCCAACAGCCTTATCGTTAGTCCGCCGTCGGGGAGAACTGATGGAAGAAGCCTATCCTAAAGGTCAAGGGGCCATGGCCGCCGTCCTCGGCTTAGATACTGCCGTCATCGAAGAAATCTGCAACGGTATTTCCCATGTGACCGTAGCCAATTACAATTGTCCCGGGCAGGTGGTCATCTCGGGCAAAAGGAAGGCCGTGGAAAAGGCTGGGAAAGCTCTCCAAGAACAGGGCGCCCGCAGGGTGGTTTTCCTTGATGTATCGGGACCCTTTCACAGTCCCTTGATGGAGCCGGCTGCCCAGGCGATGGCCGATGAACTAAAGCAAGTGAAGATCCAAAGGCCCTCGCGGCCTGTCTTTAGCAATGTGGATGGTCAACCGGTGGAAGATGGGGAGGCCATCAAAGGGACATTAGTCGCCCAACTTACTTCCCCGGTCCGCTGGGAGGAAACCATCCACAACATGGTCGCCCAAGGGGTGGAACTCTTTGTAGAAGTGGGGCACGGCCAGGTCTTGAAGGGCTTGCTTAGAAGGATCGATCGCCGGCTGCAGGTAGTGAATGTGGATACCCCCCAAGAGCTAGAAAAACTTGTTGCACAGGCGAAAGGGGATATAGTAAGATGAGGTTAACTAACAAGGTGGCCCTGGTCACCGGCGGTACCCGGGGCATCGGGTGGGCCATCGCCCAGCGGCTAGCAGCCGAAGGAGCCCAGGTGGTCATCTGCGGTCGGGATAGCCAGAGGGCCCAAGAGGTGGCCGCCCAATATAGCCCTGCTGGTCAAATCATCGGTTATGGGCTGGATGTGGCCGATGCCGAGGCTTGTGCCTCCTTTATCGACCAATTGGTGAAGGACCTGGGTAGACTCCATATCTTGGTGAATAACGCAGGGATTACCCGGGATGGCTTGTTGTTGCGTATGAAAGAAGAAGATTGGGATACTGTATTGGGTGTCAACCTCAAAAGCATGTATAATCTATGCCGACCAGCGGTACGGGCCATGATGAAAGAAAGATGGGGCCGTATCATCAACATATCTTCCGTTGTGGGCTTGATGGGCAATCCAGGGCAAACCAATTACGCCGCGGCTAAAGCGGGGATTATCGGTTTTACCAAGAGCCTAGCGAAGGAAGTGGCGAGCCGGGGGATTACGGCCAACGTCATCGCCCCGGGATTTATCGACACCGACATGACTCGGGTCTTAAGCGAAGAACAACTCACAAGACTGCAAAGGGAAATTCCCTTAGGTAGGGTTGGCCGGTCGGAGGATATCGCCAACGGTGTCGCATTTTTAGCCAGCGAAGAAGCAGCTTACATCACAGGCCAAGTGCTGCAAATTGACGGCGGTTTGGCCATGTAATATATTTGTGGTCAAGAGGGAGGTGAATAGGGATGGATGTATTCGAAAAGGTGAAGGAAATTATCGTCGAACAGTTAGGAGTCGATGAAGCCGATGTCACCATGGAGGCTTCCTTTGTCGATGATTTAGGGGCTGATTCCCTCGATATCGTGGAACTGGTTATGGCCTTTGAAGAGGAATTCGAATTGGAAATTCCCGACGATGATGCGGAAAAGATTACTACTGTCGGTAATGCAGTAGATTATTTAAAGGAAAAGGTTGACTAATCATTAACCGCCCTTATCGCCCACGGTGTTTACTGTGGGCGACATTATCAAGAAAGGCGGGGAAAGAGCTTGCAAAAAAGGCGTGTTGTAATCACAGGCTTAGGTGCCATCACACCTTTAGGTATCGGTGCGCAATTATTCTGGAATTCATTACTCCAAGGCGTTTCTGGGATCCGCCCCATTACCCGCTTTGATCCCAGAGAGTTCCCCACCCGCATCGCGGCCGATGTGCCCGACTTTAACCCCGAGGATTACATGGACCGCAAGGATGCCCGCCGGATGGACCGCTTCAGTCAATTCGCCGTCGCGGCCTCCCAGCTGGCCTTAGCCGATGCCCAGTTGACTATCGATGAAGGGAATGCCCACCGGGTGGGAGTGATCATCGGTTCCGGTATCGGCGGCATCGAAACCTTTGAACGACAGGCAGCCGCTTTATTCGACCGGGGCCCGGGGCGGGTGAGCCCCTTTTTCGTACCGATGATGATCCCCGATATGGCCGCAGGACAAGTCTCCATCAACACAGGGGCCAAAGGGCATAATGCCTGCAGCGTCTCCGCCTGTGCTTCCGGGAGCCATTCCATCGGCGACGCCTTTCGGGTTATCCAACAGGGTCGGGCCGATGTGATGATCACCGGTGGCGCGGAAGCCGCCTTAACCCCCATGGGAATCGCCGGTTTCTGTGCGGCTAAGGCAATGTCGGTGCGCAATGACGAACCGAGCAAAGCCTCCCGTCCCTTTGATCTCCATCGGGATGGATTCGTCCTCGGCGAAGGAGCGGGGATTTTGATCCTTGAAGAGCTGACCCATGCCCAAGAACGGGGAGCCAAGATTTACGCCGAAGTCGTCGGTTACGGTGCCACCGGTGATGCCTATCATATTACATCTCCTGCTCCCGATGGGGAAGGGGCAGCCCGGGCCATGGCGGAAGCTTTGGCCGACGGCGATCTAAAACCGGAGGATATCGACTACATTAACGCGCACGGCACATCGACGGAGTATAACGACTACTACGAAACCTGTGCCATTAAGACCGTTTTCGGTCCTTGGGCTTACGAGTTGGCCGTTAGTTCGACCAAATCTATGACCGGACACCTTTTAGGGGCCGCTGGCGGGATTGAAGCTATCGTTTGTGCCTTAGCTTTGACTAACCAGCAGATCCCGCCGACCATCAACTACGAAACCCCTGATCCCCGGTGTGATCTGGATTATGTGCCTAATGAAGCTCGGTTGGCCCAGCTTAATTACGTCATGTCCAATTCCTTTGGTTTCGGTGGTCATAATGCGGTGCTCATCATGGGACGTTACCAAGAATAGTAAGGGGGGGAGGGGCCATCGCTCGCGGACGGGATCGTCGTTATTGGAATAATTGGGCGCAAAAACATTTGAACTATAGCTTTAACCAACCGGAGTTGTTGTTATTGGCCCTCACCCACAAGTCCTATGCCAATGAAACCTCGGGCGAGGACAATGAGCGTTTGGAATTCTTGGGGGACGCTGTCTTAGGACTAGTCAGTAGCGAGTATTTGTATAAGCGCTTACCCGAAGCCCCCGAGGGAGAGTTGGCTAAAATTAGGGCAGCGGTGGTTTGTGAGGCAACCCTGGCGGCCATCGCCCGCCGGCTGGGGCTTAATGAAGCTGTTTTCCTCGGCCGTGGGGAGCTAAAAAGCGGTGGGGCCAACCGCCAATCGACCCTTTGTGATGCCCTGGAGGCAGTCCTAGGAGCCATCTACCTAGACGGAGGCCTAGGGCCGGCCCGGCAATTCGTCCTGGCGAACATCGTCCCGGAAATCGACCGGGCTGTAGCCGGCGAAACGGTAATCGATGCTAAAACGGTCCTCCAGGAATTAGTCCAGGAACGACAACGGCTCACCCCCCTATACCGGTTGGTGGCCAGCGATGGCCCCGATCATAATAAGGTTTTCACCGTAGAGGTCTATTGGGGTGAGAAGACTTGGGGTCGGGGGCGGGGTCGATCGAAAAAAGCCGCCGAACAAGCGGCGGCCCGGGAGGCCCTCGAGAACTTCCGGGTTTGTTAGAACCGACGGACTAGGCGAACCACTTTGCCTAGGATCCCTATCCTATCGGGGACCGTCCGATATGTCTTTTCTTTCAGGGGATGGATGAGTAGATATCCATCCCCTGTTGTATATAAGCGTCGCAACTTATAGTCGGCACCTTGGGCTTGCAAGACTAAGTCGCCGCTGGCCCAACGGGCTTCGGGATCGATGATCAGCAAATCATCGGCATCGACCAGGGGCACGTAATCATCGGTAGTCACCGTTACGGCAAAACTTTCGGGACTTAATTCCCCTTCCAAAACGACCAGGGGAACCCGACCATAAGCAGTTCCCAGGGGTCCATGGATGGGCAGTTCTTGGATATAATAGGGTGATGTCCCTTCCCTGATTTTTTCCAGGCCTGATGGTTGGGCCAAGACGTCCGCCTTAAAATCCCTCAGACCCTTATACCCCATTTTCCGTAACCAGTAATAAACCGACTTCTCCTGGGCATATCCAAGGGCGGTGGCCAACTGGCGGGCGGTGATGGTAGGATTTTCCTTGATCAGATAGGTCATCTTCTGTAAATTATCCATAAAACTCCCTTCCGAATCTGCGAAACACTGCTTCTGATTACAAAAAGGATTAAGGAAGGGGCAAAAGAATACCTTTACCCGCCTTATGTAAACTTAGCTCGGGTAATTACCCCTTTCCTGTAATTAAAAGAAGGAATTTTTTCTATTGCAGGAGTTTTCTATCAATTAAGGGAAATAGAAGAGTAATCAAAGATGAAACGGTGGATCAAGCAGAGGGGGAGCGAACATGGAAATACAAATGCTCAAAGTTTCAGCCCAATCGAAACCAAAGTCGGTCGCCGGAGCCCTGGCAGGTATCATCAGGGAAAGGGGGGTTGTGGAAATCCAAGCCGTCGGTGCCGGTGCGGTTAACCAAGCAGTAAAAGCCGTGGCCATTGGCCGAGGGTTTGTAGCCCCCAATGGACTAAATCTCGTTTTGATTCCTTCTTTTGTGGAGACAACTATCGATGGTCGGGAAAAGACAGCGATTCGATTCTTAGTGGAATCCCGCTAAGCCTCGCCCTCACCCCTTCCGGTTGGGAAGGGGTTTATTTTTTCCACTTCCTGCTTCTTTGGGCATATTTTTCTTAGACAAGCAATATATATGCTACAAATAGGCAGGAAGTGGGGTGGCATCGTGTGAAAACAGACAATCAAGCCCTCGATATGCAGCTTTTGTCCGCAATTCGGCGGGGCGATCCTGAGGCCAAGGAAAAGTTAGTGACCAAATACATACCGATGGTTAAACATATCGTTAGTAGTCACTATGCTTCGTTTCTAGATTTCGAAGATCTAATGCAAGAGGGTCTGATTGGTCTTTTGAGTGCCATTGAGGAATATCGACCGGAATGTTATGAGGTTAAATTCAGCTCCTTCGCCTATATTTGTATCATCCGCAAGATCTACAATGTCATTAAACACTCCAATAGCAACAAACATAAGGCCCTCAACAGCGCCCTCTCCCTCCACAGCTTCGTCAACAATGATGAAACCAGGACCGTTTTCGATCAAGTCAAAGGATCAACGGGACCGGAGGATCTAATCGAGCAGAAGCTGATCAACCAAAAACTAAATAAGGTCCTCAAAAACCATCTATCCCTGTTGGAATATACGGTGATCATCCTCCTTTTACAAGGTTATACCAGCCGGGAAATCGAGGAACAAATCGGTGTCAACGGCAAAGTTGTGGACAATGCCCGTACCCGGGTGAAATTGAAACTCCGCCGCCTCCTAAAGGAATACGGCTCCCTGCTCCATCCCGGATTGCCGGGGAAGGTCCGCAAACGGGAAGATCTCTATCTGGATCTAAAATTCAGTAGTTAGAGAAATTCTAGCCCTGGCCCCAGTACCTAACTGGGGCCTTTTTATGTTAAAATAGCGGGGGAAGACAACGGAGGGGTAATATGTATCTTAAACAGCTAGATCTCTTCGGTTTCAAATCCTTCGCTGAACGGACCAAACTCGTCTTTAGCCCCGGCTTAAGCGCCATTATGGGCCCTAATGGCTGTGGTAAGAGCAATATTTCCGACGCCATCCGTTGGGTTTTAGGGGAACAAAGCGCCCGCAACCTGCGGGGTCGACGGATGGAAGATATTATCTTCAACGGTACCGACCATAAACGGCCCCTAGGTTTTGCGGAAATATCTTTGACCCTCGACAATTGTCAGGGCAGCCTGCCTTTAGATTATTCGGAAGTCACCATTACCCGTAAACTTTTTCGCTCGGGAGAAAGTGAGTTTGCCATCAACAAGATACCCTGCCGCCTGAAAGATATCCAGGATCTCTTTCTTGATACGGGATTAGGGCGCTCACCCTATGCCCTCATCGGCCAAGGCCAGCTGGATAGCATCCTCAGCGCCAATCCCAAAGAGAGGCGGGTCCTCCTCGATGAAGCCGCGGGTATTAATAAATATAAGCTGAAAAGGCAACAAACCCAGACGAAACTCGATCAAACAAACGAAGACCTCATCCATATCGAAGCTTTACTGGCCCAACTGCGGGAAGGACTGGAACCCTTAAAGGAACGGGCCCAGCGGGCCGGCAGGGCTTTAGAACTCCAAGAACGCCTGGGGGAACACCGCCGTCAATATGCCAGCTGGTGTTACCAAGAAAGTCAACGGCGTTTTCTAGACGCCTTAGAGAAGGAGAGGGAAGCCCAAAGGCAGCTGGCTGCCGCGGAAAGGGATCTAGCCCAAGCCCAAGAAGTCTTGGCCCAGCAGCAAGCTCAGATGGCAGAAGTGAGCCAACAGCTCCAGGAACTGCGGGAGAATTTCTCCCGGGAGCGGGAGGAAATTGGCCGTTGGCAAAATCAGATCCAGCTCCTGGAGGAAAAACTGGCCTTGCTCGAGACCCAAGAGGCAGATCTAGAGCGTCAAAAGGCCCAGCGTCAGCAAAGACTGACCCAACTCCAAGACCAGCTGGAGGACCAAAGGGAAGGATTACAAGGGGCCGTGGAAGAAGTCTTGGCCGCCCAAAGGCGGGTCGAGGAGGAGCGGGCCAAAGGAGAAGGGATCAGGGGCCAATGGATGGCCGCCCGCACCCGGCTGGAGAATAAGCGGACTGATCTTTTAGATACTTTACAACGGGAAACCCAGCTGAATAACAGCTTGAGCCATCTCCAGGGGGAACGGGAGCGGATCGCTCGCCAGTTGAGGGAAGTAACTGCTGAGATAGGCGAGAAAGAACGGGAAGCCGAAGCTGTCCAAGGCACCCTGGAGAAAGGGGAAAGCAGACTCCAAGATCTTAAGGTCCAAGGGGCAAACCTCGGGGATAGGATCAAGGGGCTCCTAGAAACCAGGGAGGAACTCCTACTAAGGGAGGAACAAATCCAGGGGCAACTGGCCCATATCCAACGCCAGTTACAGGATCTCCAAGGGCGCCGCCGCACCCTAGAAGAATTGGAAGCCTCCTACCACGGCTATTTCCAAGGCAGTAAATACGTCTTGCAAAACCGGGGAAAATGGCCCGGGCTGTTGGGTGCCGTAGTGGAAGTCATCGATGTCCCTCAACACTATCAACGGGCCATTTCCACCGCCTTAGGATCAGCCCTGCAAAATCTCATCACCGCGGATCAAAGAACAGCCCAACAGATCATCGAAGAGTTAAAGAAGCGACGGGCCGGCCGGGCTACCTTTTTGCCCCTCGATGCCCTTAGAGCTAGTAGGGTATCAGACCGGGATCAAAAGTACTTAAAGGAGCCGGGAGTGGTCGGCATCGCGGCAGACTTGATCGAATACGAAGATCGATTCCGGCCGGCCATCGACTACCTCCTAGGACGCTGTATCATTACCGTCGATTTGACGGCGGCTACGGGTCTGGCTAGACACCTACGGGGATTCCAGCGAATTATCACCCTCGATGGGGACTACATCACCCCCGGCGGAGCCATCACCGGCGGCAGCCAGACCTCCCAAGGGGAAAGCCCCTTGCTACTCCGCAAAGGAGCCCTGCAGGAGGTGGAAGCTGCCTTAGGTAAACTGAAAGGAGCCTCGGACGATAAGCAGCGTCAGCTACTGGACTGTCGAAAACAAAGGGAGCAAGTGGCCCAAGAAATAGCCGGCCTAGAGAAGGCCCAACATGACCTAGCCCTGGAGGAGGCAGCTTTAGCTAAAGATGTGGAAAACCAGCGGAGGACCCTGGGGCGTTTGAAGGGGGAAATAGAGGCTGCAGAAGCTTGGCAAGGGGAATTAACCCGCCACTTGGCGGAAATGGCCTCCCGTTTAGAAGAGCTCACTAGCCAAGGGGAGAGGACAAAGAACCAGCGCTTAAAACTGGAGGAAGAAATTAGTTCCTTGGGACGCCAGGTCCAAGATCTAGAAGCGAATTCCCAGACCGGCGAAGCCCATTGGCGGGAAGCAGAAATAGCTTTAGCTGAAGCCAAAGGGATGCAGGAGCGCCTGGAAGGCCAAGTTAAGGAGACTATGGCTGCCCTGGCGGTCTTAGAAAAGGAGTTAGAAGGGGACGCAGCGGCGGGCAAAGAGCATCAAAAACGGCGGCTGGAATTGGCAGCTGCCCTTCAAGAAGCTAAAGACCAGCTAGTCCACCATCGGGAAGGACAAGCCCGGTGGGCGGCCCAAATCGAGGCCAGGGAAGCTAGTCTGGCGGTGGCTAAGGAAAGGGAAGGAGAAAGCCACCGGGTAGTGGCTACTTTGACAGAAGAAGTAAATTCCCTGGGGAAAGCGTATAATAACTGTCGGTTAGCCAGGGAGCGGCAAGGTTGGCAGCGGGAAGCGGAGCTAGCAAAACTCCAAGAGCTGGGGATGGACGAAGGGAATCTCCCCAAACCCCAGCGCCCGCCCCAGGAGTTGGCCGCCGAGATCAGAAAGCTGGAAGAGGAGTTGGCCCTCTTGGGTCCAACGGATCCCCAGACCATTCAAGAAGCGGAAGAGTTGGAGGAAAAATGCCGTTTCTTAAGCAAACAGGTGGCCGATTTAAAAGAGGCCCGGGAAAAGCTCCTCAGGCTTATCGGAGCCATCGATCGAGACTCCAAGAGGCGATTTTTGGAAACCTTCACCCAAGTACAAAAGCACTTCCGGGCCCTATTCCGACAGCTTTTCGATGGTGGTACCGCAGAGCTAATCCTAGTAGACCCGGAAATGCCCTTGGAAAGCGGCATCGAAATTGTGGCCCGTCCCCCGGGCAAAAAGAACCAAAGCCTCGCCCTCTTATCGGGAGGGGAAAGGGCCCTGACGGCTATCGCCCTCATCTTTGCCATTATTAAAGAGCGGCCCAGTCCCTTTTGCCTATTGGATGAAATTGATGCGGCCCTCGATGAGGCCAACTTGGATAAATATGTGGCTGTCTTGAAGGAGTTCGTCCATTTGCTGCAAATTATCGTCATCACCCATCGCCCCCGGGTCATGGAAGCCGCCGATAATCTCTTAGGGGTCACCATCGATCCCAGGGGCGTCTCCCAGCTGATTTCTTTGCGCCTCGCCGATAAGGTGGGCTGAGTAAGTAAGGAGGAAACCGATGATTTGGAAGAAATTTTGGCCCCAGGGCCAGGAAGAACGGAAAACTGAAGGGGAAAGGGAAACGGCCTCCCCATCCCTGTTCCAGAAGTTAAGAACAGGCTTGCAAAAGACCAGGGATGCCTTGACCGGCTCCATCGGAGGGGTCCTCGGTCGTTATACGAAAATCGATGAGGATCTGTTGGAAGAACTGGAAGAAATCCTCATCCAAGCCGACGTGGGGATCGAAACCACCATGGAGCTCATCGATTGGCTCCGGGAAGAGTGCCAACGGGAACGGATTACCGACCCCCAACAGATTCAGCCTTTGCTGATGGGGCGCATGAAGGAAATTCTCCGGGAGAATTACCAACCTTTAGCCCACGGCGATGGCCTGACCACCTACCTACTGGTGGGTGTTAACGGTTCGGGCAAGACTACCACCTGCGGTAAACTGGCGGCCCGTCTCCAGCGGGAAGGGAAGAAGGTCCTCTTGGGAGCCGCTGATACCTTCCGGGCCGCGGCCATCGAACAGCTAACGACATGGTCGGAACGCAGTGGGGCCGATTTGATCAAGCACCAAGCCGGTGCCGATCCTGCCGCGGTGGCCTATGATGCTGCCGAAGCTGCCAAGGCAAGGGGAGCCGACTATTTGCTCATCGATACGGCAGGAAGATTGCAGACCAAGGTCAATCTCATGGCGGAATTAAGTAAGATCGAACGGGTCCTGGAAAGATCTTTAGGGAATAAACCCCAGGAGACTCTGTTGGTTGTCGATGGCACCACAGGTCAGAACGCCATCTCCCAAGCGAAAAGGTTCAAGGAAGCCGTCGATCTGTCCGGGGTAGTTTTGACCAAGCTCGATGGCACCGCTAAGGGAGGCATCGTCTTGGCCATCGCCGCCGAGTTAGAATTGCCGGTTAAACTCATCGGTATCGGGGAAGGTATCGATGATCTGCGGGATTTCGAACCCGATTCTTTTGTCGAAGCTATTTTCGCCGAAAATAGTTGACAAGGGTTCTCCCTTTCACTATACTACTGGTGTAAAGGCTTAATACTTGACGGAGCTAAAAAGCATGGAACATGGACCGGCCAAGAATATTGCGATGAATCTCCTCTATGACTTTTACGGGCAGCTGCTCACCCCCCGTCAGCGGGATATCTTCATTCTCTACTACCACCAGGATTTATCCCTGGGGGAAATCGCCGAGCACTTAGACATCAGCCGCCAGGGAGTCCACGATCTGTTACGACGGGGCCAAAAGACCCTGCTGGATTTGGAACAGTCTTTGGGATTGGTAGCTAAGTACCGACGGCAGAGGGAGCTAGTAGCCCAACTGGCCGACCGGCTTGATCAACTGGCGCAAGAATTGAAGGAGCCGGAGTTGGCCCAGATCGGCCAAGGGCTGATGGAGTTGATGGAGGAGTAAGGAGGGCACCCATGGTTTTCGGTAATCTAAGCGCAAAACTCCAAGAGACCCTAAATAAGTTGCGAAGTCGCGGCAAATTAACGGAGAAGGATGTTGATGCGGCCCTCAGGGAAGTCCGTTTGGCCCTCCTGGAAGCCGATGTCAACTTTCGGGTTGTCAAGGACTTCGTAGCCAGGGTCAAAGAAAGGGCCCTGGGCCAAGAGGTGTTATCTAGCCTCACCCCGGGACAACAGGTGATCAAGATCGTCCATAACGAGCTAACGGAGCTTTTAGGCGGTCAAGCTACCAAGCTAACCCTTTCTTCCACACCGCCGACGGTGATCATGATGGTCGGCCTGCAGGGCTCGGGTAAGACGACCACTTCGGCCAAATTGGCCCTGATGCTCAAGAAAAGGGGGCATCGACCCCTCTTAGCAGCAGCAGACGTATA
>JBMNRY010000027.1:0-20949 GCA_050944915.1 Limnochordia bacterium | reverse complement strand
ATGCTGACGGCCAAGTACGGTGACCCTAAAACTCGTTTTCTTAGTCACACTTTAGACTGGAAGCAAGATGACACCGTTATACAGCTATTCTGGGCCATTACGGGGGATGTTTGGTTCACACTAACGAGCGAGACAATCAAGAACAGCCATACAACATGGTTAGAACAGTATAAGGACGACAAGGCTGCGCCAGTGCCAGTAGTTGGTAGATGGTCAGTGAGAAAGGAGGCTGATGCCGTGGCTAGACCAAAATCGCGAGGTAACGGTGAGGGATCGATCTATCTGAGGTCTGATGGTCGTTGGTGCGCGGCCATTACGATTGGCTACGATTCCAATGGCAAGCTGAGACGCCGGGTAATATACGGGCGAACGCGCAAGGAAGTCGCGGACAAGCTCATCAAGCTTCAGCACGACCAAGCACTCGGCAAGCCAATTGAACCACAGAAAGTCACTGTGGCCCAGCATTTTGCCGATTGGTTGACGGAAAAGAAGCTGCGGACCCGGCCTGGTACTTGGAAACGAGACGAAAGCCACATCCGCAACCACATTGTCCCGGCATTGGGACACACCCAACTACAACAACTATCCTTCCGACAAATCAGCAGGTTTTACTTAGCCCTCCGGGACGAAACCCAACTGGCCCCTCGCACCATCCATGACATTGCAACCATCCTTAGATCTGGCCTCCGGGACGCCGTCAAAAAAGGGCTTCTCGCAACCAACCCGGCTGAACAATTAGCCAAGCCCAAGTATGAACGGAAAGAGGCCCGGTTTCTGAATAAACAAGAACTCAGCCGCTTTTTGGAGGCTGCTAGAGGCGAGAGACTGGAAGATCTTTTCATTTTGCTTGTCAACACTGGTCTTCGGCCCGGTGAGGCCCTAGGGTTGTCGTGGGAGAGTGTGGACCTCGAGCGCGGCCAACTGACGGTCCGGCAGGCTCTTACCGAGACCAACGGACACTTAGCAATCGGGGAGGTAAAGACGCTAGCTGGTCGACGCACAATCTCTCTGCCGGAGGTAGCCATCCAGGCTCTACGTCGGCAAAGGAAAAGGCAACTCGAGGACCGCTTAGCGGCAGGGAATCAATGGGATAACAAACACAACCTTGTTTTTACCAATTCAAGTGGTCGCTGGTTGCGGCGCAGCTACGTAGGCAGGACTCCCTTGCGCCGTATCCTCCAGCGCGCGGGAATCAAGGGAATCACCCTGCATAGCTTCCGCCACACCCATGCCTCTCTCCTGATTGAACAGGGCATGGACATCAAAGCGATCGCCAGCCGCCTCGGCCACGAAGATCGTGCGGTCACCCTGCAAACATACGGACACCTCATGCCCGGCCAAGACGAACGTGCCGCCAAAGTCATGGACGATCTTTTTTCCAGTTTGGGACTGTAGCAATCCCATTGCTACACTATTGCTACATTTTTGCCGTTACACGGTTGCTACACAGCCCCATAAAAAAAATAACGCCCATCGGAAACTAGCTTCTGATGGGGGTTTTGGATGGTGCCGAAGGGGGGATTCGAACCCCCACGGGCTCAGGCCCACTGCGCCCTGAACGCAGCGCGTCTGCCAGTTCCACCACTTCGGCATCTGTTTGCGAGTTCTATTTTAGCATAAGGGAGTCGCCTTGTGCAAGGGCCATTTTTTTGTAAGTTTCTTTCCCCTAAATCAAAAAGTTTAAAATTTAGGGAAAATAATGGTAGAAATTTTCGTTTAAATGTGGTAATATAACTTAACCGAACCACTTAGTTTTGCGAGACAGATGTTGATTGACAAAGATTTTTATTTTCCATCCGATTCGTTAGTATATTTCACGGGATTATAGAAAACAATAAGGATAGATTAGGTAGCAGGGGCTGAAATTGGTTGATCAAGGATGGGGGATATGCCTCAAGTAATGTCGACGAAATGTCGAAAATCTTAAGGAAGGGATGGTGGATTTTGGGCGAACAATTGGGAATAGATCCGTAAATACGATGTTGACAAGCCCGAATTGCTTAAGTATAATGGATTGGGTCACCATTGTATGGCTAATTTCAAATATTTTCGTCGCCTTACTAGACGACATAAAGGATTTTGTTGCGACGAAAACTATACATTCTTAATTGGTTCGATTGCCAAAAAAATCTCAATAGAAAGGAAGATGGTACATGCTTCTGAAAAAGACGAAGAAGTTCACCAGTCTTCTGCAAAATCATGGAAATTCAGTCAAATTTTCGCCGCTGGCTGAAGCCTTACGAGAGGCCTTTGAAGACAGCAGTGTCTATATCGTCAGTCGAAAGGGGAAACTGCTTGGCTTTTCATTGCCAGAGGGTTTTGAAAATACTCCTTTTGACGCCAGTTGGCTGGATAGTGGCCGCATGCCAGAAGATTTAAACGAATCCCTGCTCAAAGTAGGGGCAACGGCCATCGGCGATGAAGTCAAAAAGCTGATCAACCAGGACAAAGGTATGGTCATCCCCGTCGTCGGTTCTGGTCAGCGGGTCGGTACCCTAGTGGTCATCGGCGTTGAACCCGCCGACGAAGAAGAGGCTGGGATCATCGGGGAATTTGCTGCCACAACCATCGGGATGATCATCTCCCATGGTTTGGAAGAGGAAGAAGAAGACGAAGTAATTGAACGGCGGATGGCTCGCTCGGCCATTAAGAGCCTCTCCCATTCGGAGATCGTGGCCATGCAGCACATCTTCGATGAGTTGGAAGGTGACGAAGGTCTGCTGGTGGCAAGTCGCATTGCCGACCAGGCGGGCATCACCCGCTCCGTCATCGTCAACGCCTTGCGCAAACTTGCTTCCGCTAACGTCATCGAATCCCGTTCCCTCGGTATGAAGGGGACCTACCTACGGATCCTCAACAGGGAACTAAGGAACGAATTGGAGCGCCAACGTTTCCCTTACCCTAGCGGAGCCTCCATCCTGAAAAAACAAGCCTAAAACCCTCGACGGGGAGCCTTTGGGGCTCCCCTACGACTATATCCCCTAACACTAGGGGATATTTATTTTTCCCTTTTTCGATAAAGGCGGGCCGGTCCGATGACGTAGCGTCCATACCTTTCGTTTAAACCATCGAGGACCTGGTTGAGGGTATCCCTTCCTTCGGAGAAGAGTTCCATCTGTTGATAAGGAGCCAAACCGCTTAAATAGATCCCTAAGAGACGGTACTGACCCCGAGGTACTTGCTGGAATAATTCCTGGGCCCCCTGGAAGAGGGAATAGTCGTCGGTGGGCCACTGGGGAAGGGTTTTGCTTTTGGTGATGGTGGTAAAGTCGGGGTAGCGGACCTTGAGGGTCATGGTGCGGCAGGTCAAATGCTCCTTACGTAAGCGCCGGCCCACTTGACTGGCCAAATCAAGCAAAGCGGCGGTGATATCTTCTTCCCGATGAAGGTCTTTGGGGAAGGTCCTTTCTGCCCCCAGGGATTTCATCTCCTGCTGGGGCTCTACCGGCCGCTCATCGATCCCTCGGGCCAGTTGGTATAATAGCCCGCCGTTTTTACCTAGGAGTCGGGTCAGGTAGTCCAGACTTAGCTTCTTTAAATCCCCGATGGTCCGCACGCCGATAGTTTTTAGTTTATCCCTCGTTTTCGCACCGACGCCCCAGAGGGATTCCACCGGTAGATCTTGCAAGAAATCTTCCACTTCTGAGGGGCGAATAATAGTGATACCTGCCGGTTTGCGGTAACCGGAGGCGATTTTGGCCAAAAACTTATTAGGGGCAAGGCCGATGGAACAGGTCAGATGGAGATGTTCCTTGATGGTCCTTTGCATGGTCGAGGCCATATCTTCCCAAGAAACATAGAAATGCTCACACCCCGTAAGATCTAAAAAAGCTTCATCGATGGAAAGGGGCTCTACTAAGGGGGTAAACTTCCCCAGCAGCTGGAACAGCTGGGCGGAGACTTCCTGGTAGCGCTCCATCCGGGGCGGGATGAAGATTCCCTGGGGACAAAGCTTTCTGGCTTGGGCCATAGGCATAGCCGAATGGACCCCGAAGGCCCGGGCAGCATAGGAACAGGTGGAGACAACGCCCCGGGAAGAAGAGCCCCCGACGATTAGAGGCTTACCCCGATAGGCGGGATTATCTAGTTCTTCAACGGCGGCGAAGAAAGCATCCATATCGAGATGGACAATGGTGGCCAATTGCATCACCCCCTTTATTCTACCAAAGAACAGCGGCTCCGGGAAAGGAGGAGGAAAAAGTGGTGCCCATCAAGTACCTTAAATATGGTGGGGTGCAGTTCGTCAACAACGTCCCACCGGAGGAGATCAATCGATTTGTCCGGGACTTGCCCCCTTCCCGACGGGAATCCCTCTACGAAGTAGTCAAGACCCTCCATGATGAAGGGCTGATCACCGTCCTGGAAGGGCAACCCCTAACGACCATCGATGAAAACCTCGAACCTTATTTAGTCGATAACGATTAAAGACTATTTTATCTTCATGGGTTATCTTACGGTGCTTGTCATCCACCCTTGGGGTATGTCGGCACCGTCCTTTTATAACCTAAAATAGGGGGGAGTTTCATGGGGGCTGACTATCATATCCATACCCATAACTGTGGACATGCCCAAGGGGATGCCGAGGCCTATGCCCAATGGGCGTTAAAGCTGGGTTTCGAGGAGATCTGTTTCACCGATCATATGCCCAATTTCTATCTGCCCGCCGATATGCCCTACCAGCATTTGCGGCGGCCTTTGCGGGAAATGGAAGCTTATTTGGCCGATGTAGCCCGGGCGCAACGGAAATTTCCCCAATTGAAGATCAAAGTCGGAGTTGAGGTAGATTATATCCCGGGGAAGGAACGGGAGATCGCCAGGGCCCTCCAACAGTTCCCCTTAGATTTCGTCATTGGTTCCGTCCACTTCGTCGGTCGGTGGAGCCTCTACGACCCTAAGTATTATCGGGAATTCACCGCCCAGCGGATCTACCAAGACTATTTCTTGGTGGTGCGGGAAGCAGCTAGCTGCGGATTATTCCATACCATCGCCCATCTAGATGTCCCGAAATTATATGCTCCCCTGCCTAAAGGCTATTTAGAACTGGCTCGACCGGTCCTCGAGGCCATCGGCAAGGCCGGAATTTGCCTGGAAGTCAATTGTGCCGGTATCAGGGCCGGGTTAGGTCAGCCCTTTCCCAACTACGATCTAATCGCCCTGGCCTATGAAATGGGTCTGCCCATTACCCTAGGCTCCGATGCCCATAAGCCCGAACAGGTAGGTAACGACTTCCCCGCAGTCATCGAACGGCTGCAGGCCATCGGTTATGAAGAACAAATCTGTTTCAACCAAGGTCAACCATATGGGCGAAAACTTTCCGGGTCTCCTTAAACCCTTGTTGTACCTAGCATCTCGACATATAATATAAATGAACTAGTAATTTGGAGGCGGATCAATGGAAAAGGCCATCCTGGTAGGGGCACTGCAAAGGGACCAAAGGATCGAACAATTAGATGCATCCTTAGATGAACTGGCCCTGTTGGTGGAAACGGCCGGTGGGGAAGCGGTCCATCGGATCACCCAGACCCGGGCCGGTATCAGTGGTGCCACCTATGTGGGTCCTGGGAAACTAGAGGAAATCCAGGATGCCGTCCAGGTATGCCAAGCCGATTTAGTTGTCTTCGATGATGAGCTAACACCGGCCCAAGGCCGAAATCTCGAGGATGCCTTACAGGTGAAAATCCTCGATCGGACCCAGCTGATCTTAGATATCTTCGCCCAACGGGCCCAAACCCAAGAGGGGAAAGTCCAGGTGGAGCTAGCCCAGCTCAGCTATCTGCTGCCCCGCTTAACCGGTTGGGGTACCAGTTTATCTCGCCTTGGGGGCGGGATCGGCACCAGAGGTCCGGGGGAGACCAAACTGGAAGTGGATCGCCGCCGGATCAGAGAGCGGATGGCGGAATTGAGGAGAACCCTGGTCAAGATCAGAAAACGTCGGACGGTGCAAAGGGCCCGCCGTAAAAAGAGCCTCCTACCCTTAGTAGCCCTGGTTGGTTATACCAACGCTGGTAAATCGACCCTCTTTAATCTGCTAACGGGAGCCGATGTTTATCAAGAAGACCGGGCCTTTGCCACCCTGGATCCGACGGTTCGCAAAGTCGATATTGATAACCACCATCCCTTCCTCCTCATCGATACCGTCGGTTTTATCCAGAAGTTGCCCCACCAATTGGTGGCGGCCTTTCGGGCTACCTTGGAAGAGGTGGTGGAGGCCGACCTGTTGATCCATGTCATCGATGCCTCCCATCCCCAAAGGGAGGAACAGCGCTTAGCTGTCATCCAAGTCCTGGAGGAATTGGGAGCAGCCGATCACCCGATGGTCACCGCCTTTAACAAATGGGATCTCCTAGAAGAAGGGGAGAGGTGGCGTCTGGTGAAGGGCCATCCCGATGATGTTTTTATCTCGGCCCAAAGGAACGAAGGTATCGATACCTTGTTAACTAAAATCGGGGAGGAACTACCGGAGCCCTTGGTGGAAGCCGCCTTTTTGATTCCCTATCAACGGGCGGACTTGACGGCTTATCTCCACCGGGAAGGGCAAGTACTACAAGAAGAGCACACCCCCCAAGGGACGGTGGTTCGAGCTGCTGTCCGCCGCCATTTGGCGGCCCAATTGGCACCTTTTCGTTTGGAGGGTTCCCCGTGCGAGGACTATTGATTCGTTTAATGGTGGCCTTGGGACGAGGCTTTTTGTGTGACTCTTGTAAATACGATTATGGAGGGGCTTGCTGGCGGCCGGAAAAACCAAATGCCCGCCGTTGCCCCCAGTATTCACCACGTTAATGGAGGACAGAATGTGGCTACCAAAGATAAAAAATGGCCGATCTATCTAGTCCAAGGGGCCCAGGCCTTGACCATCGGTCTGTCCTACTACGTCGTCCAAGGTTTTCCCGGTTTGACTTCATCCTTCGTCGCTATCTTCGTTGCGCTATTGCCCTTTGACCTCATCGTCGCCATGCCTAAGATCTGGTTCGCGGGGCGCTATTGGGGGCGGTTGATGGAATTAATCTTGCCCCGGATCACAGGGACGATCATCACTTTGTTCACTGGATTGGCCCTAGGCCTCTTCTTCGGGTTATTAACCTACATCGGCCTGCCCAATCCCCTAGCAGCCGTCCTATTAGTCGGGATCGCCTATACCCTGTGCAGCCGCATCCCCGGCAATATCACCAGTTTTGTGGGGGTCATCGGCGGATTGGCCATCTTTGAGGTGGTCACCCATCTGCCGGGCACCTGGACCGAGGAGTTTTTGCCCACGGCTTGGACCATGGCCCTGGGTACCTTCAAGGCCTTGATGGCCGGCTGGGCCGTAGGGATCATCATCGGCCTCATCACCCGTCTATTGCTGCCCCGAGGTTATCGCACATTGCGCAGCTCAGCCTATGCCCTGCCTTTGGAAATGCAGCCCTTCCGACAGGTCCTGAAAGTAGAACGGGACGTGGCTTTAGCGGAAGTCAAGGTCACCGAAGATTCGCCCTTCGTCAACCGATCGTTACGGGAGCTAAGTTTACGGGAAGGATTCATGACTAACGTTATCGTCATCCATCGGCAAGGCAAAGATGTACCGGTACCCGGTGGTGATGATGTATTACAGCCGGGAGATGAAGTCCTGCTGTTAGGTCCGGCGGGAAAGATTTCCCAAGTGGTTAAACTACTGAAGGGAAGTGCAGAACTTGAGTGAAAAGTTCTCCTATGGAGGTCAAGCCGTCATCGAAGGGGTCATGATGCGGGGCCGGCGCAGCTGTGCCATCGCCGTCCGCACCGCAGACCAAGGGATTAACCTACATGAAGAAAAGCTCCATCCCTGGGGCGAACGTTATCCCATTTTGAAAAAACCTATTCTTCGAGGATTTATCGCTTTAATCGAATCCTTGATTTTAGGGATCCGCTCCCTCAACCATTCGGCCTCCCTAGCCGCCGCCGGCGAGGAGGAAGAGTTGGGGCTCAAAGAGCTGGTGCTGACCATGGGCTTTGCCATCCTGCTGACGGTGGGGATGTTCATCATGCTCCCCGCTTTCATCATCAGGAACATCCAAGGTTTTTTCGCCTCCAACATTTTGTTGAATTTGGTGGAAGGATCAATCAAAATTAGTTTCTTCATCCTCTACATCGTCATCATCTCCCAGATGGAAGATATCAAACGGGTCTTTCAATACCACGGCGCCGAGCATATGGCTATTAACTGCTATGAAAACGGGGAAGAATTGACGGTGGAGAATGTGGCCAAGTACGGTACCATCCATCCCCGTTGTGGAACCAACTTCATGCTCATCGTCTTTTTCACCAGTATTTTCATCTTTTCGTTCTTCGGCCGACCTCCCTTTTGGCAGCGGGTAGCCACCCACTTGGCCATCCTGCCCCTGGTGGCCGGGATCTCCTATGAGCTTATCCGCTGGGCCGGCAAAGCGAAAGCTAAGGGCCTGATCGGTTATATCGCGGCGCCGGGAATGATGCTGCAAAAACTGACTACCCGCAAGCCCGATCCTTCCCAATTGGAAGTAGCCATCGCCGCTTTGGAAGCCGTCCGCCAGGTCGATGCCGAACTAGGTGAACCGATCGATTTACAGGCCCGCCGCTGTAGCCTTTAACCATTTATGGTATAATCACGGGGGGAAATTCTAATCTGGAGGGGAAGGCACCTCTTGTGCCGTATTTATGCTGGAAAAACTAGCTGTCATTGAAGAGAAATATCGGGAACTCACCCAGCTTCTGGGGGATCCCGAAGTTATTTCTGATCAGGAAAAACTGCGGAAATATGCGAAAGCCCATGCCGATTTAGAAGATATCGTCCAAGCCTATCGGGAGTATCAACGGGTCCGCCGGGAATTGGAAGATGCCCAAACCCTTCTCAAAGAAGAAACCGATGGGGAATTGTTGGAATTGGCCGAAGCGGAGATCGAGGAGCTGACCGATCAACAGGCGGAGCTAGAAGATCGGCTGAAGATCCTCCTCTTACCCAAAGACCCCAACGATGAGCGCAACGTCATCGTCGAGATCCGGGCCGGCACCGGCGGGGAAGAAGCAGCCCTCTTTGCCGGGGATCTCTTTCGGATGTATTCCCGCTATGCAGAAAAACTAGGTTGGACTACGGAAATCATGAGCTCCAGCCCTACAGAACTAGGGGGATTTAAAGAGGTCATCTTCATGATCGAAGGGAGGGGGGCCTACAGCCGCTTCAAATTCGAAAGCGGTGTCCATCGGGTCCAGCGGGTCCCCACCACCGAATCGGGGGGGCGGATCCATACCTCTACCGCGACGGTAGCCGTCTTGCCCGAAGCGGAAGACGTAGAAGTGAACATCGAAGCCCACGAGCTGCGCATCGATGTCTTCCGTTCCAGCGGTCCCGGGGGCCAAAGTGTGAATACTACCGACTCGGCGGTGCGGATCACCCACCTGCCCACCGGGTTAGTAGTCAGCTGTCAGGACGAAAAATCCCAACATAAGAATCGGGAGAAGGCCTTGCGGATCCTTAAAGCCCGGCTTTTGGATATGGCCCAGGAGGAACAGGCGGCCCAAGAAGCGGAAGCCCGTCGCAGCCAAGTGGGCTCCGGGGACCGGAGCGAGCGGATTCGGACCTACAACTTTCCCCAAGGTCGGGTGACCGATCACCGGATCAACCTAACATTGTATAAACTAGAAGGAGTCCTGGCAGGGGAGCTGGATGAAATTGTGGAGGCTTTAATCGCCGCTGACCAAGGGGCTAAGCTGGCCCAGGTAGGGGGATAAGAAGGTGCTGACAACCATGGAAGCCATAGCTAAGGCTACCGCTTATCTCCAAGGTAAGGGTGTGGCTTCCCCCCGTCTCGATGCTGAAGTCCTCCTGGGTCACATCCTCCATTGGGACCGCCTGCGGCTGTATATGGAACCTCGGCGGCCCCTCACCGAGGAGGAAAGGGCCGCCTACGAAAGGCTCATCTTGCAGCGGGGTCGCCGGGTGCCCGTAGCTTATCTTACCGGGGAGAAGGAATTCCTCTCCCGGCCTTTTTTTGTCAACGAAGATGTCCTCATCCCCCGACCGGAGACGGAACTGTTGGTGGAAGCGGTCATGGACCTTTGCCGGGGCCATGAGACTATGGTCGATGTGGGGACAGGCAGTGGGATCATCGCCATCAGCTTGAAACTGGCCCTACCCGCTAGTCGGGTCCTCGCCATCGATATCTCTCCCGCTGCCTTGGCCGTGGCCCGGCGTAACGCCGCCCGCCATGGAGCCCATGTGGAGTTCCTGCAGGGGGATTTGTTAGAGCCCATTGATGAACCTGTTGAAATCATCATTTCTAATCCACCCTATATCCCCCGGGGAGATCTAGGGGGATTGGCTCCGGAGGTCGGTTATGAGCCGGCCCTAGCCCTCGATGGTGGAGCCGATGGTCTAGATTATTACAAAAGGCTCTTGGAGCAAGCCCGGGACAAAATCCGACCTGGTGGCTATCTAGCCTTAGAGATAGGCTGGGGACAAGGGGAGGCGATCCTGGAACTGGCCCGGAGCCCTTGGCGGCGAGGCCAGATCCGTGAAGATTACCAAGGGATCCCCCGGGTCCTTCTATTAGAGAGGGGAACCGACGATGCTGCAGACTAAACTCCTGTCCCGGGAAAATCTAGGGGAAGCAGCCCTTTGCCTGCAAAGGGGCGGTTTAGTAGCTTTCCCCACCGAGACCGTCTACGGTCTTGGGGCCAATGCCCTGGATCCCTCTGCTGTGGCGGGGATCTTCGCCGCTAAGGGTCGCCCCGCCGATAATCCGTTAATCGTTCATTTGGCCCATAAGGAAGCTTTAGAAGAAGTAGCCAGTCACATCCCGCCCCAGGCTTACACCTGGGCCGAGGCCTTTTGGCCTGGACCTTTAACCATGGTTTTCCATGCCCGCCCGGAGATTCCGTCTATAACCCGGGGTGGTCTAGGGACGGTGGGAGTTCGCATCCCCGATCATCCCCTGGCCCTAGAGCTCATCGACTTGGCTGGTTTGCCCATCGCTGCCCCTAGCGCCAATCTTTCCGGTCGGCCCAGCCCGACGACGGCGGAACATGTCTGGGAAGATCTCAAAGGCCGGATCCATATCATCGTCGATGGTGGTCCCACAGGCTTAGGTTTGGAATCGACGGTGGTCGATCTGACCACGGACCCACCGGTTTTGCTCCGTCCCGGCGGTCTGCCCTACGAAAGCCTGGCCCAGTTGGGTCCCATCGAGCTCGATCCCGGCGCCCTAGCGATAAAGCCTGCCGTTGGCCCCGTCCGGTCTCCGGGGATGAAATACACCCATTATGCACCCCGGGGGGAAGTCTATCTAGTCGAAGGGCAGCATTGGGACCCCATCATCGAGAAAGTCCAAAGCTTGGCCGAGGAGGCCCAAGGGGAAGGCCGCAGGGTGGGCATTTTGGGGACTAGCGAAAGCCTGGCCCATTATCGGGCCGATGTGGTCTTAGATATGGGTCCGAGGGCCCAGCCGGAGCTGATCGCCCAGCGGTTGTTCCATTGTCTGCGAAGCTTCGATGGCCTGGGTGTGGAGGTCATCATCATCGAAGGGATCCCGGCGGTAGGCATCGGCCTGGCGGTCATGAACCGCTTACGCAAGGCGGCAGGGTATAACATCATCCAGTTGGTGGATTAACTTTCCTACCCTGGAAGGGGTAGGATTTTTTGTGATCTAGGATACATCCTGTTGGGCCGCTTTGATGAATAATCGTTCATAACCGGTATAGCCGCAGTGGAGGCAGCGGATATCGATCTCCGGCTGACCGTTGCGCATGACGCAAGCTAATTCGCTGGCTTGGTAGAGAACCGCCCCGGTTTTTGGGTCTTTGCGGATTTCCCGGGTTAGCTTAAATAATAATTCGAAGGAAGTCTTGTTCTGGCGGCAGATAGGACATAAATAGGGTTTAGACAAAGCAAGGACCTCCCCTGGGATGGTTTTAGATTATTCTTTTCCTATGTATGGGGGGCCTATGCGGCGAATAGGGATTATTAACTCGTCATCGGCAGGTGAATCCGGTGAGTATCTTAGAATTCTGCTCTTTAGGCATCGCCTTGGGGACCGACTCCTTCTCCGTCTCGGTAGGGATGGGGATGGGGCCCCTGGGTTGGCGGCGGATCTTAAGGATCAGCCTTTTGTTTTCCCTCCTCCAGGTCCTTTTGTTGACCATCGGCTGTAGTTTTTCCACTTTGGTCGATTTCCTCCTGGAAGGGGGAATCGCAGCCACCGGCGGGGCGTGGCTGCAGGGCCTACATCAGCTGTTGACCATGGCCGGTGGGGCCATCCTCCTGGTCCTAGGCGGGAAAATGGTCCAAGCCTATTTTCAACCTCCGGCAGAAGCCCGGGTTTACTACATGGGCTGGCGGGGTTTGCTCCTCTTGGCCGTTGGCGTGAGTATCGATGCTTTAACCGCCGGTTTTGGTCTAGGGATGTTATCGACCTTCGATCTGCGGATCGGCGCTTCCATCGTCGGTTTAGTCATCTGGTTGATGGCCGTGGTTGGGCTGACCGCCGGCCGCTGTTTAAACCGGCTTATCGGCCAGCGGATGGAACTCTGCGGGGGCCTTTTGTTAATGGCTTTAGCTCTGCATTTTTTGTGGACCGCCCTTTAGGATTTTCCCCCTGAGGGCAGGAAATAGGCTTGCAGGTCGGGAATCTTAGCAGGTGGTGTAGGTTTATCGTTTGTGGGGCATAATGACCGGAGGGAAAAATAGCCAACATGGGAGGTTCCATTGATGGTGCGCAAAATCCTCATCGTTTGTACCGGTAACACTTGCCGCAGCAGCATGGCCGTACCCCTGTTGGAAAGACTCTTACAGCGGGCAGGACGGGCCGATATCTCCGTCGATTCCGCGGGATTGGCGGCCTGGCCAGGGGCACCCGCATCCCTTCAAGCCCAAAGGGTCCTGGCAGAACAAGGTTTAGATTTAAGGGAACATCGTGCTCAACGATTAACCCCGGAACTAGCAGCAGGATTCGATTTGATCCTCACCATGACCAGGGCCCATAAAGAGGCGGTACTCCAGCTTTTAGGTGGACAAGGGGTACCTGTCTACACCCTCGGGGAGTACGCCGGAGAAGATATAGATGTGGCCGATCCCTTTGGGGGCGATGAGGAAGTCTATCGGGCGTGTGCTCAACAGATCGAAACCCTTTTACACCGGGGAATAACTAACAATTTATTAAGGGAGGCGCAGGTCATGAAAATCGCCATCGGCAGTGACCATGCTGGTTATGAATTGAAAAAAGCCCTCCTTCCTGTGATGGAAGAATGGGGTTGGGATGTGACCGATTTAGGTACCTACGGCACCGATTCCGTCGACTATCCCGATTATGGGGCGAAAGTAGCCCAAGGGGTTGCTAGCGGAGAATACGACCGGGGGATCCTCATTTGCGGTACCGGTTTAGGGATGGTCATTTGTGCCAACAAGGTGCGGGGGGTTCGGGCTGTCTTGGCCCACGATACCTTCTCGGCCCGGATGAGCAGGATGCATAATGATGCCAATGTCTTGGCTTTAGGTGCCCGGGTTATCGGCCCAGGGTTGGCCGCCGACATTATCCGCATTTGGGTGGAAACGGAATTCGAAGGCGGACGGCACCAGAAGCGGGTCGATAAGATCCACAGTTTAGAAGGAGATGGCCGGTAGAGGAGGGAATTAGTTGGGTACAGTCAAGATTATTGAACACCCCTTAATACAGCATAAACTCACCTTTATCCGCAACAAACTCACCGGCCCCAAGGAATTCCGAGAATTGGTAAACGAAGTGGCCATGCTCATGGCCTACGAAGTGACCCGGGATCTGCCCGTGGAGCGGGTGGAAGTGGAAACCCCTGTCACGTGGGCTCCCGGCTGGATGGTGACCACCAAGGTGGCCGTCATTCCCATCCTCAGGGCTGGTTTAGGGATGGTGGACGGGATTCTAAATCTCCTGCCCACGGCCCGGGTAGGCCATATCGGCCTTTATCGGGACCCCGATTCTTTGCAACCGGTCAGCTACTATTGTAAGTTACCTAACGATTTGGAACAGGCCAAGTTAATCCTCGTCGACCCCATGTTGGCCACAGGAGGTTCCGCGGTGGCCGCCATCGATTTCATCAAAGAACAGGGGGGCCGGGATATTCGGCTCATGTCCCTCATCGCCGCGCCGGAAGGGGTAAAAGAGGTCCAAAAGGGACACCCCGATGTGGATATCTATGTGGCCGCTGTCGACCGGGGTTTGAATGAGTTAGGTTACATCGTGCCGGGGTTAGGGGATGCGGGAGACCGACTTTATGGAACGAAATAGGCCCAGTTGGGACGACTATTTCTTACAGATCGCCCAATTAATAGCCCAGCGTTCCACTTGTCTGCGGCGGCAGGTGGGGGCGGTCATCGTGGTGGAGAAGAGGATTTTGACTACCGGTTATAACGGGGCACCTTCAGGGTTGGCCCACTGCAGCGAAGTAGGCTGTCTGCGGGAACGGTTAGGGGTTCCTTCGGGGGAGCGCCATGAGCTCTGTCGGGGGATCCACGCGGAGCAAAACGCGATCATCCAGGCCGCCCTCCACGGTGTGGCCATCAAGGGTGCCACCCTTTATTCGACTATTCAACCTTGTGTACTGTGCGCCAAAATGATCGTCAACGCGGGGATTAAAACGGTGGTCATCCAAGGAGATTATCCCGATGGGTTAGCCAAAGAAATTCTCGATGAAGGTCAAATCCAAGTGATCCGTCGCCCTGTGGAGGAGTAGATAAAAATGGGATACTTGGGGGCTTTCTTTACGGCCCTAGTCATTACCTTTTTGATTACCCCCTTGGTTCGCCGTTTGGCGGTCCGTTACGGATTCATCGATCGGCCCAACGAACGGCGGGTGAACCGGGTACCCGTCCCCACCGGTGGGGGAGTAGGCATTTTCCTCGGGTTCACCATCCCAGTTCTCCTCACCTTGCCCTTATCCAGGACGACGGCCGGTATCCTGGCCAGCGGCGGCTTGATTCTCCTCTTAGGCCTCATCGATGATCGGTGGAGTCTAAGGCCTTTAATCAAACTGGCCGGTCAGATCGCCGTCGCCTATTTATTGACCAGGTTTGGTCTGAGAATCGAATTCGTCACCAATCCCTTCGGGGATATGCTGTACTTAGGTCCTTTGGCAACACCGGTGACCATCTTATGGATCGTCGCCGTTACCAATACCATCAATCTCATCGACGGCCTCGATGGACTGGCCGCGGGGATCGCCAGCATCGCCTGTTTCCCCCTCTTCTTAATCGCTTTGCAGCGGGGACAAACTTTAGCGGCCTTCCTCACCATCGCCTTGGCCGGCAGTTGTATCGGATTTTTGCCCCACAACTTCAACCCGGCTACCATTTTTATGGGCGATGCCGGGGCCATGTTTCTAGGCTTTATGCTGGGGGCCATCGCGGTCCAAGGAGCCCTGAAGGGTCCGACGACCATCGCTTTAACGGTGCCCATCCTTATTCTAGGTGTGCCTATTTTCGATACCCTTTTTGCCATCGTCCGCCGGTGGCAGCGGGGCACTCCCTTTTATGTGGCCGATAAGGGCCATGTTCACCACCGATTGCTGGATTTGGGCTTAACCCAACGGCAGGCGGTGATGGTCATGTACTTCATCGGCTCCTTTTTCGGCACCATCGGCCTCTGGTTGGCCGGCTTAGAGACTATTGCCAGCACCTTGTTATTCATCTTTGTGGGATTAGGTGCCGCCCTGTTGGCCCGCAAACTAGGGGTGATCAGCTCCCATCGGGCCCGGGGTCGATTTGGAGGCTGATTTTTTGCAGAAGATTATGATGATCTTTGGGACACGGCCGGAAGGCATTAAAATGGCTCCCCTTTATCATGCGTTGAAAAAAGGGGGGCGTTTTTTGCCTTGTGTAGCCGTTACCGGCCAGCACCGGGAAATGCTCCATCAGGTCTTGGAGCTTTTTCAAATCCCTGCCGACTACGATCTAGACATTATGCAGCCGGGCCAAAGTCTTACGGAAATCACCAGTCGGGTTCTGGGAGGCCTGGAAGGGATCCTTAAGGAAGCCCAACCGGACCTTGTTTTAGTCCACGGCGATACGACGACGACCTTCAGCGCCAGTCTAGCCGCCTTTTATCAACAAATCCCCGTGGGCCATGTGGAAGCAGGCTTGCGCAGTTACGATCCCTACAATCCCTACCCAGAAGAGATGAACCGGCGGCTGACGGCCCAATTAGCCCGACTCCACTTTAGCCCCACCCCCCAAGCCAGGGAGAATCTCCTGGGGGAAAACATCGATCCCGAATCTATTTTCATCACCGGAAATACCGTCATCGATGCCTTATTAGGGATGGTCGAGCCCGCTTATCCCTTCCAGGATCCCCAGCTGGCGGCCTTGGATTTTATGAAGAAAATTATGGTGGTGACCTTGCACCGACGGGAAAACTGGGGTCAGCCCTTAGAGAACATCCTCGCCGCCTTACGGGCGGTGATGGCTGAAGAGAAAGATGTGGAAATGGTCTTTTCCCTCCATAAAAACCCTCGGGTCCGGGAGCCGGTGCGCCAGTATCTTGGGGGACAACCTCGGGTTCACCTCATCGAACCACCCCATTACCGGGAGTTTGCCAATCTTTTGGCCCGCAGTTATCTCGTCGTTACCGATTCCGGCGGTCTCCAAGAGGAAGCACCAGCCTTAGGCAAACCGGTCTTAGTCCTTCGGGAGACGACGGAGCGGCCCGAAGGGTTAGAAGCGGGGACGGTGCGCCTTTTGGGGACGGAGGAAAGGCATGTTTATCAAGGGATCACCCAAATCCTGAGGGATCCCCGGGAGTATGCCCAGATGGCCCAAGCTATCAATCCCTATGGCGATGGACAGGCGGCCCTTCGGATTGCCCAGATCCTCCACTGGTATTTCCAAGGTGGAGAGCTACCCCCGGAGTTTCAGCCAGGGAGGTGACGTGGTGGCGGAGACAGCCCCAAAGAAGATTTGGCCTTTGTCCTTTCCTCTTCGGCTTCGCTGGAGTTGGTTCACCAAAAGGCTGGTTACCTTCTTCATCGTCTGGCTGGTCTACCTGCTCTTGGCCCAACAGTTAGAGTTGGGGGTCCACCACTACCTGTGGGCCGATCCGGCCCAGATGGTCTTCTCCCAGTTGAGCAAGGCCTCCCCTAGGGCGGAAATCCTCCTGGAAGGATGGCCCAGGAGAGGGCCGGCGACTTTAACCCAGCTGAAGGAAGAAGCCGAAAGGGTCCTGGAGACTCTAGGCTTAGAAGCCCATGGCTTTGAGATCCAAAGTCAAGCCCGGCCCCAGATCGGCGTCTACGGCTTGACGGGTTCTCCCCTCCCGGAACAACAGCTGACCATTTTGGCCCAAGCCATGGCTCCAGGGAGTTGGGGAGCCGGTCCCGAGCCCCAAAGGAGTATGACTATCAAATGGAGCAGCGACCAGCCCCCGGAGAATCTGTTGTATCTGCGCCGCCGGTTGGCCAAAGCCCTTTACAACCCCCTGCCTTGGTGGAAAAAGCTCCTTTTGGGCCGGGGCGGTTTAGCCGCCGAGGTAGTGACCGTCAGGGGACCCTTAGAGGGCAGTTGGGATGATGTGCTGGTGGAGATCGAAAGGGTATTAACTTCCGTGGGGGGCAGGCTTCTCACCACCCAAGGGGGCGAGATCATCGCCTCCACCCCTGCAGGAGGCCCCATGCGCATTAGGATCGAAGGGACGGCCGACGGTTTAGAACTCATCGTCCAGTCGGGACGGCCGTGAAAAAACTTGTCGGTATGTGTATATAGAGGAAAAATATGGGGATAATAGGCTCGTGGTTAGACACCACGAGCCTTCAATATTTTGGGGAAGGGGGTCACGGGATTGCTGAAAAGATTAGCCCGGCTTCCCGGTCGGATCTGGCGGGCCGTTGGTACCATTCCCTGGCGATCCCTCATGGGACCGCTAGTGCTGTTAGGGTTAATCCTCGCGGCTGTCGTTATGGTCGGTAATCAACCAATGCCCATGGGCGATCCTTTGGAAATGCCGGAAGCAGTCCAAGTAACCGTCATTCGGCCGGAGCCCATCGATTTAGGAAAAACGTTAATGGCCCAGCGGCTCCAGGAACTGTTAGCGGTAAACCGGATCCATTTGGAGGGAGAAGGGGGTTTGCCCGTCTTAAGTAGGGCTCTGCGGGAACGTCAAGGCCCGGAAAGTCTCATCTGGCCCGTAGAAGGGCCGGTGGTCGGTGCCTTTGGTTGGTATCGACATCCCCTCTACCAGGATTGGCGGTATCATCCCGGCATTGAAATCGCGGTGGCCGAAGGTGAACCGGTCCGGGCCGGTCTCCACGGTCAGGTGCAGCTGGTGGAAGAGACCGGTCCTGGGTATTTCCGGGTGGTCATCGATCACGGGGAAGGATGGTTGACCACCTATGATAACTTAGACCGGGTGAACGTAGCCCGGGGTCAGATCATCGCCCAAGGGCAGCCTGTGGGCTGGACGGGCAAGGGCAACCTGTTATTCACCCTCCGTCAGGGGGGCAAAACGGTGGATCCCCGTCAATTCATCCGTTAAAGGAATTTTAGGGGAGGGGGATCCTATCCCTCTCCACCTATCGGTAGTCATAATCCCCCCCTCGCCGCATATAGATGTACAAAAAAGGCGAGGGGGCACAAGTGATGAGGGACTACATCCGGCGACGGGTGATTGATATTGGTCATTATATCGTTAATACTCGGGCTACGGTCCGCCAAGCAGCAGTCGTCTTTGGGGTCAGCAAAAGCACTGTGCACAAAGATGTCACCGAACGGTTGCCGGGGGTAAATACTGAACTGGCTTCCCGGGTGAAGAAGGTCCTCGATGCCAATAAAGCGGAGAGGCATATCCGCGGTGGCGAAGCGACCAGAAGGAAGTATCGGCGGCGCGAGCAGGCTTCATGAAATAGATCTAGGTTTAGTTAGGCCTCTGGGTGGCGGGTTCCCCCGCCCTTTCTAGGATCAGCGGCCTTTGTATGGCTCATCGTCGGGACAAGCCTAAGGAACTGGCGGGAAAATTTTCCTCAAGTCCTCCCCCCTTTCTGCCGAAAAAGAGGTTGAAAGGGGGGTTTTTATGCTTCGAGGGATTTATACAGCAGCCGCGGGGATGCTGGTCCAGCAGCGGCGGACCGATGTGGTCGCCAACAATTTAGCCAACGCTTCCACGACGGGCTACAAACGGGATGTGGCCTTGGTGCGCCCCTTTCCGAACTTGAACTTGCACCGCACCACCGATGGCCAGAGGATGGGTTCCTTAACTACCGGGGCCGGTATCGAGGGTATTCGACCCCAGTTTAGCCCCGGGGGAGTGCGCCATACCGGCAACCCCTTGGATCTAGCCGTCGAAGGCGGTTTTTTTACCGTCCAAACACCGGCGGGGATCGCCTACACCAAGGCCGGTAATTTCAGCCTCGATGGCGCCGGTTATCTGGTCACCGCGAGGGGAGACCGGGTTTTAGGGACCAGGGGTCCCATCAGGATTGATAATGCTGATTTTACCGTCACCGAAGAGGGCGATATCATCGTCGCCGGAGAAATAGTAGACAGACTGGCTATTGCTGAACTAACCGGTGATGTGGAAAAACTAGGTGACAACCTATTCTACGGCCAGGGGATCCCGGCCCAGGAGGTGAAGGTCAGTCAAGGATTCCTCGAGGATTCCAACGTGAACGTCGTCCGGGAAATGGTCGATTTGATTACGGCCACCCGGGCCTACGAAGCTAACCAACGGATCATCCAAGCCCATGATGAGACTTTGGGCAAAGCTGTCAACGAAATGGCGAGATAATTTTGGGGCCGGACCTACGGGGGGCCCCCAGCTGCTGACCGACTGATGCAGCTCAACCTAACATCGAAAAACTTTTGGAGGGTTGCCCCATGATGCGTTCTTTGTGGACCGCTGGGTCGGGGATGACTGCCCAGCAGTTTACCATTGATACCATTTCCAACAACCTGGCGAACGTGAACACCACAGGTTTCAAGAAAAGTCGAGTGGACTTTCAGGACCTTCTCTACCAGACCATCCGCTATCCCGGCACATCGGTGGCCCAAGGGGCCCAGATCCCCACAGGCCTGCAAATCGGCCACGGTGTGCGGCCTGTTTCCACGCAAAAGATGTTCAGTCAAGGGACATTCCAACAAACCGATAACCCCCTCGATATAGTCATCGAAGGTGATGGCTTCTTCCGGGTGCTTCTCCACGACGGCAGTTACGCCTACACCCGGGACGGCGCCTTCAAGCGGGATGGCTTAGGTCGGGTGGTTACCTCCGACGGCTATATGTTAGAACCTGACATCTACATCCCCGAAGATGCGGTAGCCATCAACATCGGAGCCGATGGTACCGTCGATGTCATGGTCGATGGCGATGATCGGCCCGATCCGGCGGGGCAAATTCTCCTTTATCGTTTCGTCAACCCCGCAGGCTTGCAAAGCTATGGCCGCAACCTCTATCGACCAACGGCTGCTTCCGGCGATCCCATCGAAGGAACACCGGGCATCGAAGGTTTTGGCGCCTTAGCCCAAGGCTATCTGGAAATGTCAAACGTGGAAGTAGTCGAAGAAATGGTCAATATGATCATCGCCCAACGGGCCTACGAGACTAATTCCAAGGCCATCCAAGCTTCCGATGAAATGCTGCAAACGGCCAATAATCTGCGGCGTTAATGGGGTGTTGTAAGGTGATTTCCATCATCACCACGATCCTAGTCCTGCTGTTATGGGCTCCCGTGGGCGCCACAGACTTGGTTGAGATCCTTCTTTGGGAAGATTCTTACGTGGCCAGTCCCCAGATCCATCTGGGTCAGATCGGAGAAATCACGGGACCGGAAGAGTTGGTGTCTGAACTGCAAGGGGTCGTCATCGGTCAGGCCCCGGGACCGGGCCGGAGTCGGATTATTCCCCGGGGGCACATCGAAATGCGGATTCGCCAGCGGGGAGTCAGCACCAGGCAGGTAGAGATCAGCGGTGAAGAAGTAAGGGTTTGGGGTGGACTTCCCCCCGAAGAA
>JBMNRY010000026.1:0-21758 GCA_050944915.1 Limnochordia bacterium | reverse complement strand
CACCGACCACTTGACCAAGACCATTCTTACCATCGATGACGGCCGTGGTTGCCGATTGGCTGACGATTTCCGGTTCGGCCACAGGCACGATCCAACCGTCGCGAATCCGGTTCACATAGACGGGCAAGCGCACAACACCATGGGTGCTTACATTCCGCAAATCGGCTTCAACGAGACTGCGGGTCATTAACTGGGCATCTTCTTTAGGCACGCCCACTTTTTCGAAGGCTTGTTCCCCGAAGCTTTGCAGCTTCTCCACGGGGAAAGTCCTCAGATTATCCATTACGAAAACCTCCTTGCGCTAAGTTCCATCAATACTTTCCACTTCCTTCTCCCTTTCCCCTCCTCTCCTTTTCCCATCTGAATTAAAGTTCAGTCGCTAGGGAAAGGGAGCCCTGACGGTGATTAGGTACGCCGGATGAGATCATGGCAGAAGCTTTGGATATGGTGGATCTCCTCGGAACCCAGCCCCCCTTCCTGGAAGATGAGCCTATCGATGGTCTCGAGGATCCCATCCTGGGGACAGCCCTCATAGGCCCTGTGGGCCAACCTTGCTAACGAATCCTTCGTCCCCTCCCCAAGGGGCAGCAAGGGAATGCGGCCCACATAACCGCTGGTGATCATGTTGGTGCGCAGCAACACCCCCCGGACTAGGTAAGTGACCAGGGAGGTATTAAGGTAGGCTAACAGCCACCATAGATGGCCCTCCCGGGGGAAAATCCCGGCATTGACTCCAAAGGTAGCCCCAGGAGGTAAATAGGCGGCAGCAAAGGTCACCCCCATGGAGGAGCAGATAATACCCTCTTGGAAAAGGTATGCCCGATTTCTGACGATGAAATTAGGCCTTTGTCGGCTGATCTCTAAGAAGTCCTGGGGCAAATAACCGTCGGGCTCCGTTCGAAAACGGCGCCTCCCCGGGTTTTTGTAGAAAGGAACGGAATAATAGTCGGTTTTATCTTGACTGAGGAACCTCCGGTCATCTCCAGTGGAGATACCGGTGATACAAGGATAGTGATCGTTGAGTCGGGGATGATGGAAAAGCCCCTTGATCGATGGTGGGCAACCGATGACCAATTCTAAATGGTCCTTAGGATGATCAAGAAGGATGTCCCCTAGCTCAACCTGGTCGAAATTTCCGCCCTCCAGGAGAGTCATTAGTTCCTTGACCGTCGCCGGACGGTTCTTCGTCTTAATCGGCCCTTCGGGGCCCCGCGCCGGTCTTTTCTCCAAGATCATGATACAAGTTCGCACATCGGCTCCTTGTTGGGCGAAAAGATCCGTCGGACAAAGGAGGAGATAGTGGATCCGACATTCCTTGATGAGCTTCTCCCGAAGGGGTTTGTGTAATCGGGCGGTGAGAAAAGAATCATTGGTCAGTAAGCCGATGAGGGCCCCCGGTTTGGCGCAATCGATGAGGGCGGCGATGAACAGGGAGTACATATTCAAAGCACCGATCTCGGGGAAGAGTCGGCGGAGTGGGCCTTTGTTTTGGCGTATGTAGCGGTTTTCATGGCAGTTATAAGGAGGGTTAGCGATGTAATAATCGAAGGGTAGATTCCTTCCGTGGTGGCGGTAGTAATCGAGAAAATCCCCCTGTTGAAAACGGGACATAGTCTTAGGACCGTAATCGATGATGTCTAATCCCACAATCCTTTTCCCCGCTCGGAAAAAGGGAGCAACCATTTCTTCCCGGCCGATGCAAGGATCCAACACCAATTTCCCTTGAGGGTTGATTTCTAACATCTTGGCGGTAATGAATTGGGCGATAAAGGCAGGGGTTGAATAATAGCCGATGGCTCGCTTATCTAAACCATCATCATCGAGGACGATTTTCTCATGACGACCCACACCGATCCCTCCACCCCTGTATTCGACTTTTCCTAGGAAAATCCCTAGCCTGGAAGTTAACTTATTTTTAACCGATTACTGGGATTCTTCCGAAAACGGAGCGGGCCTTGTCCCTTTCCGGCGCCCCATGATTTGTGAAAAGGGGCTTTAGCGCTTTGTTTACAAGGGTCCCTTTTTCTGATATAAAATAATAACGGAGGCAACAGCCGGTACAGTTATATTTTCTTTCCCGGTCCCCGGGAATTTTCCTTGTTATGGCAAAACAAGGTTCTTTTTTGGTTCTTTAACTAGTTTGTGGAGGGGGATAATCTATGCGTAATGTCCAGGTTAACTATGAAGAAGTATGTCGCAGGATCCGTAAGGACATCCTGACCATGATCCACCACGCCGGTTCGGGCCATCCAGGGGGATCCCTGTCCGCGGTGGAATTGATGGTCGGCCTTTATTTTCAAGTCATGAACCATGATCCCCAAAATCCCCAGTGGCCCGGGCGGGATCGGTTCATTTTATCAAAGGGCCATGCTGCCCCGGTGGTCTACAGCGTCCTAGCCCGCAGCGGCTATTTCCCACCGGAAACTCTGCCCACCTTACGTAAGCTAGGGAGCATCCTGCAGGGACATCCCCATATGCAAAAGGTACCCGGTCTTGATTCTTCCAGCGGTTCCTTGGGTCAAGGGCTCTCTATCGCCAACGGCCTAGCCCTGGCCGCGAAGATGAGGGGACAAGATTATCGGGTCTATTGTCTTTTAGGAGACGGCGAGCTCCAGGAAGGCCAAGTCTGGGAAGCAGTAATGACTGCTGCCCACCACGGCTTAGATAATGTCTGTGCCATTGTGGATTTCAATAAGGTCCAGCTGGATGGCACCCTCGATGAGATCAAAGGCATCGATCCCTTAGTGGATAAATGGAAGGCTTTTAATTGGCATGTGGTGGAAATCGATGGCCATAACATGAAGGAAGTATTGGCTGCCTACGACGAAGCAGCCCAAACCAAGGGCCGCCCCACCGTCATCGTCGCCCATACCGTCAAGGGCAAAGGGGTCTCCTTCATGGAAGGTAAGGCCGATTGGCATGGCCAAGCACCTAACGCCCAACAGCTGGAAGCAGCCTTACGGGAACTAGATGCTACACTGGAAGAAACAGCCTAGGGGGAAGTAGATCATGATCAAGAAGAAACCAACCCGTGATGGATACGGAGAAGCGCTGCTCCAATTAGTAGAAAGCAACGATCAAGTAGTCGTCCTCGATGCTGATGTGGCCAAATCGACGAGGACCAACTGGGTCCAAGAAAAATTTCCTCAGCGGTTTATCGATATGGGGATCGCTGAACAAGATATGATCGGCACCGCGGCTGGTCTAGCCCTGGCGGGCATGATCCCCTACGTTTCCACCTACGGAGTATTCCTGGCCGGTCGCGGCTGGGATCAAATTCGAACTACCGTTTGTTATACCGATTTGAACGTGAAGTTCGGGGGAGCCCACGGCGGTATTTCCGTCGGCCCCGACGGCGCCACCCATCAAGCCTTAGAAGAAGTGGCTTTAATGAGGGTCCTACCCAATATGACGGTGATCGTGCCTTGTGATGCCGAAGAGACAAGAAAGGCCACCTTGGCCGCCGCCGCTATCGACGGTCCCGTTTATCTCCGGTTCGGTCGGGAGGCCGTTCCTGTGGTCACCGATGAAGCTACACCCTTCACCGTGGGCAAGGCCAACCTCTGCCGCCAAGGAAAAGATGTGACCGTCATCGCCAACGGTCCCCTGGTCTATGAAGCCCTCGTCGCCGCGGAAAACCTAGCGGAAGAAGGTATCGATGTCCGGGTGATCAACATGCACACCGTCAAACCCTTAGATGGGGAGATGATCCTTCAGGCTGCCCAAGAGACGGGAGCCATCGTCACCGCGGAAGAACACCAAATCTATGGTGGCTTGGGAGGAGCCGTGGCCGAACTATTGGCTCAAAAACATCCCACCCCCATGGAGCTAGTAGGTATTCGGGATACCTTTGGCGAATCGGGGAAACCGGAAGAGTTGATGGGAAAATATGGGTTAACCAGCTCCCATGTCGTCGAGGCTATCCGACGGGTCCTAGCCCGGAAAAAATAATCTGCAAGGGCCAGGGGGCTTCCCCCTGGCCTTCCCTCGAGCAGGAATCCCTGTGACCTCCATCGAATGGGAGGGGAAAGAATCAAAGGTGGTGCTGGTCAATGATGTGGAAGGACAAATACCGCATAGGGGTACCCTTAATCGACGAACAGCACAAAGAATTATTCCAAAGGGTTTCTAATTTCATCGTCTCGGTCCAACGGGAAGGGGATTGGGACACGAAATTAGACGAGGTGAAAAAGACCCTCACCTTTATGCAGAATTACGTTGTCACCCATTTTGAAGATGAAGAGGAATACCAACGTTCCATCGGCTTTCCCGGGTACGAGAAACATAAGGAAATTCACAGTCGATTCCGGGCCGGGGTGGAAGATTATGCCCGTAAAATGCAGACCATAGGCTACACCCAAGAGCTTGTCCAAGAATTCGCCGGCAAATTAATGGCCTGGTTAATTAATCATGTGGGGCGCATGGATCAAGAAATCGGTGCCTTCGCCAGAAGCCAAGGGGGTAGCTCTGATGAAAGCTGAATATATTAATCCCTTTTACAAAGCGACTAAAGACGTTTTTCGGATTATGCTCGATTTGGATCCAACCCACGGCCCCCTACAGGTCATTGAAGACATGGTTCCTGGCCGGGAAGCTAATGTGGCCATCGGTGTCACCGGTGATTTGACCGGATCCATCCTCTATTGTTTTCCCAAAGATATGGTTTTAGAAATGGTGCGCATCATGTCGGGGATGGAAATGAAAGAGCTAGACAGTTTCGTCGGCTCTGCCCTGGGGGAAGTGGCTAATATCATCAGCGGCAACGCGGTTACATATTTGAGTGAACATGATTATCGTTGCGATATCGTACCACCCCAAGTGATCATCGGCCAAACTTCCTCCCTATCCATGGCCACCAACAAAGCCCTTCTTTTACCACTGAAAACAAGCATCGGCGATTTTGAAATCAATATTTCCCTGCGGGAATCTTAAAGGGACCTACCTGAAGGTCGGTCCCTTTGCCTTAGGCTTTATGGGCACTGATCTGGGCACTCGCCCAAAAGCCTGCTAATCTGGCAACCAGATCACCTTGAGCTGGGCCTAAGATCTGCTCCAGCCTAGTCTGATCATAAAGACGCAAGATCTCGATCCTACACCCGGTTAATCCCACCTGGCTTAAAACGGCCTCATATTCCGCCACCGACAGGGCTCCTGCAAGACATCGGGACCACAGATGGCTGTTTTCCCTAATCTCCCTGGGAACTTGACCCATCGCCACCACATCGGCAATGGCTAACCGCCCTCCCCGGCGCAGAACCCGATAGGCTTCTTTTAGAGCTTTCGCCTTATCCTCAGTGAGATTCAGAACACAATTAGAGATGACCACATCGATGGATTCGTCGGCCAAGGGGATCTCTTCCAGCTCTCCTTGGAGAAAGCAGACATTGGTGATCCCTGCTTGGGAACAGTTCCTTTCGGAAACCTGGATCATTTCTGGGCTCATATCGAGACCGTAAACGAAACCCTCTTCACCTACTTGTTGGGCCGCCCGTAGGACGTCAAATCCCCCGCCACAACCCAAATCGAGAACCCGTTCCCCCCGTTGGAGTTGGATCCCCTGCAAGGGATCGCCACAGCCGAGGGAAGACCCCAAGGGTGCGTCAACCCCAGGATCGCAACCACAACTAGGGCCACAGCACCCTCCTGCCTTTTCTTGCAGCATCCCAGCTCCAAGCTGACTGTAAAAGGCCTTGACCTTCTCTTTCATTCCTTCCTCCCCCTATCGACAGCATTTGACCTTGAACAAAGCCTTCGTCAATAGTTCCAAACTCCGAAAAACCTGGTCCCGGTCATCCTCCGGCAGCAGCTGTAAGACTTGTCGGAAATAAGTGGTTAAGCCTTCCTTTAGTTCCCTGTACTTTGCCTCCCCCTGGGGGGTCAACTGGATTTGCAGGAAGCGACGATCGGCCGGATGCTCCCGTCTCTGGATCCAACCCCGTTGAACCAAATTGGTGACATTTCGGCTCATGGTGCTGGGATCAACCCCTAACGCATCGGCCAAGACGGCTAAAGTCACTGCCTTTCGGGAACCTATTTCCAACAGGGTTTGACCTTGACTAAGGGTTAAACCGCAACAAGCTGCTTCTCCTTTGGCAAAGCAACTGCAGCTGGCCAGGAGTTCCCCTAGGAGCCGACCTAACACTTCTTCCGGCTTCCGTTCTTCCATATTCCCACCTCGGGTTTATTGTATGTTACATCCGTTGTATAATGCAACTATTTTGTTAATAAAATACCCAACAAAGATTTGCTGTTGGGAAAAGAGGGCCCGAGAATAGGAGGGCGATCAGCTGGGGATACCCCAACTGATCGCACCGATAATTGTTCATACCTATTCTTGAGCGGCGTTCCTTCCAGCAATCCGGCCCGTAGCCACAATCATAGCGATCGCGGAACCACCAGCGGGATATACTTCACCGAAGAAGCCGCCGGTGACGCTTCCTGCAGCATAGAGGCCAGGAATGACTTCCCCTTCGGTATTAATGACCCGGGCATCGGTGTCGATGGCCAGACCGCCGAGGGTACCGATGTGGGCGTGGACTACTTCTAGGGCATAATAGGGCGCTTGATCGATTTGCAGTAAGGTGCTGGGATCCCTCCACATGACGGGATCATGGCCCAAAGCGGTGTTATGATTGAATTCATTAATGGTGTTAGTTAAGACATCGGGATCCATTCCCAGCTGGACAGCTAAATCAGCGATAGTGGATCCTTTCTTAATTTGACCAGTAGCAAGGGCCTTTTCGATTTCTTCTTGGTAATCGGCAGACAAGCCAGCCCGGACCCGTTCATCAAAGATTTGATAAACGACTCCCCCTTGGCGGTGAATAGCTTCGCCGATGAGAGCATAGTAGGAGTTTTCGTCAACGAACCGCTTGCCTTCGGGGTTGACGTAGACTAAGACCCGACCGGCAAGGTTCGATAAGGGACTGCGATAACTGGCACCACGGGCCGACCGCATACCGATCACACCACCGAGGTTGACCAGTTTAGCGCCGACGCTTTGACCCATAATAAGGCCGTCACCGGTGTTACCAGGGGTGGTGATGGCTTGGGAATTGACGAACTTAGGCGCATATTTAGCGATCAATTCCGGGTTAGCTGCATAACCACCGGTGGCCAGGATAACAGCATTGGCCCTTACTTCCGAGGCTTTACCCGAGGCCTTAACACCGACAACCCGACCATTTTCCACGATCAAATCCGTGGCCCTGGTTTCCAGGAGGATTTGAACGTTCTTCTTGCGGGCCTGCTCTGCTAAAGCCCTGATGAATTCGCTACCACCACCGGGAGTGCGATGGGCCCGATATACTGGGGTCCATCCGCCACCGCCCAGACTAGCCGGTGTGTAGTTGATGCCCATATCGATCAACCAGTCAACGTTTTCGGAGCTCATATCGACTACTGTGCGGACCAAATCTGCATCATTACGGTAATGGGCTGCTTCCATCCAATATTTGAAGAGATCCTTCCGGGCATCGGCGATCCCGGCCTCATCTTGGACGGAAGTGTAGGAGCCTTGAATGGTCCCTGCAGAAATCAACGTTTCTCCCCCAAGGAAAGCTAGTTTTTCCAACAAGATGACATTGGCACCATTGTCGGCCGCTTCAATAGCTGCCGATAGCCCTGCCCCTCCTCCACCGACGATGACAACGTCACAAGTTAGACTCTGTGCAACAACCGTCGGCGCAAGGATCATGCTCAGAATGAGAATGGACAACACAAAATACCGGTTCATACCACAATCTCCTCCTGATTGTAATTTTGTTCACTATATTTGTTCGACATATCACTTCCTTTTCCTTCCAGATAATAAAGACTAGCTATACAATTCTATTGTTCAAAGGGAAAAGCTATGCGGTTAATCGAGTCAGGGAGGGTTGAAATCGCCTCTGAGAGTTCCTAAAGAAGGGAGGATTGAGCTGACGTTGTCATAATTGTTCTTCCGTGGAACTGGTTCTTATGCAAAGGTCTGCATTTCCCCGGGTATTATGACTTATCCCATAGCGGTAGCGTAAACCAGGGCATTCTTCCCCCCTTGGCCAAGCCTATTCTCTGTTTTGCCAACTGCTAAGTTGCCAGGTACAGATACTCCGTCAACTGTAATCGTTACCGCTCGAGGCTGGGCAAGACCTTTTGACCTCCATGCCCAGAATGTCTCACGCTGCTAGAAATCCTCGACTCCCACTTAGAACCATAAAACACTCGACCCTTAGCCAAATCAAATCGTTTCTTCCCTCCCGACTGAACACTAGGTTTTAATAACCTCTGCCCCTATCTAACACAAAGCAATACTCTTTCGCCATTTCAAGCACATTAATTCTTGGTCACCTCTAGGTCTCGGAAAATACCATTCGCTTATTAGCCACGTCCTATTAATCTTTTCCAACGTAAAGACCGCTGCTACGACCTCGCCGTTCCCATTCTCCGAGGAAGTAACAGCGGTAACTATAATCCTTGTTCCAATACTTCTAGATGTGAGCTTTAAGGAAGGCATCGGCTGGTCCCCTATTCCAAAGTTATCAAAAATGCTCTGAAATTCTGTAACAAACTCCTCGCGCGTAAGCTTCTCATACATTGACTTCCCTAGTGCGTCAGTTCCAGTCAACTCAATCATCGGAGCTACAACTTCTCCCATAGCCGCAGCGTCTAAGGACATCATTGCCTCAAAGAATTTCCGAACCTGTTTTTCCGCTGCCACCAGGTCTGATCTGTCGGGGCTTATCCTTGTCCCTGTACCACCTCCGCAACCAGAAAAGAGAATGGCCATCAAGATTAATATGATGAGGGCCGTCTTTCTACTTTTCATGTTATCCCTCCATGCATAATGATAATTCCAATGATTGCACAATTCCTTCTTTTCTGAAAATATTGCGGAGGTTGGTATTTATCTATTGCCGGTTCACCGGATTCCTGGCTCCTGGAGCAAACAGCTATAAGAGTTAGTCTGCCAGACATCCCAAACAAGTATTGCCTTCCGACCTACCAAATAAACAGCTCCGGTTCCGTGAAGTAGCTTTCAAACAGCTTGACGTTGGTCATGAAACGTATCCCGCTGCCGGTGATGAAAAAGAGGTCCTCATCTTTTTCGCCAATTATGTTTTGGGCTGCTACATGTCCTACGGTCCACACGGGGCCTAATTCATGTTGCGCCTGCAATGCTTGAAAGTATTCGAGAAAACGGTGATCCAGAACGTTATCGAAGTAGCTTAGGGCTCCTTCTTCTAACTCCGAAAAATCTCGAATGTCCTCTAGTACTCGAGTCCAGAAGGCATCCCTTTCCCCGGGGAGTTTCTCCTCGATGAATGTACCGCTTACCACATCGAGGGCAAAGAGGGAAAACACAATGATTTCAACCCAAGACCGCAATGAGATTCTACATTCTTCCGATAATTCATCTAAGAAATCCCGAGCCGCATCTAAGGCAGAGATAGCCATAAAGGCAGCCAAGTCGTCTAGGGTTTCGATCCCCTCGATCCTCTTTTCCACCCTGTTCCCTCCTTGCTGGACATCCAGTTCTTGACTGTTTCCCCCTTCTTCAAAGAAAACCTTTTCCAATGGTCTCTATATTTCCGACGGACTGCCTCCTTTGGACCTTTTTGAAGAACACATAGCATAGGGGATGGAGCTAATTGCTTGCTTGTTAAGCTAAAACGTTCAGTATAGAATGGGGGTTACTACCTTTACCAAGACAGGCAGGTTATCATCCCTAGCCTAGAGAACATCGTTGAGGTAGAGGTAAAGAGGGAGGACTTTTCATGGCCAGAACAGCCTTTGCCAAAACATGGTGGGGTCGTGTTTGGGTAGAAGCCCTAGAGCGCATTGATAGCAATACCAATCGGCTACCCCGGGGCCGAACCTATGCCCGCAACGGGTCTGTCCTCCGAGTCGATCTGGTGGACCACAGGATTACAGCGGAAGTTCAAGGTCGACGGCACAAACCCTACCAGGTGAAGATCAAGCTCAAACAATTCTCCAAAGCCCAGCTCCGTCGATTGTTAGAGCTGTTAGAAAACAATCCGGCTATCGGGGCCCAACTGGAATTAGGTCAAGTCCCCGAAGAACTGTTATCCATAACAGAGGAATGGGGATTGTCCTTGCTCCCCCAGTCTTGGGAGGATATGCAAGCCAGCTGTAGTTGCCCCGATTGGGCCAATCCCTGCAAACACCTCGCAGCTGTCTATTACTCAATAGCTGGCGAAATCGATAAGAATCCCTTACTCCTGCTCCAACTACGGGGTGTGACCCCTGAGCTATTACAAGGAAGGATACCTCTTATCGATCCCCGTCCGTTACGAAATAGCTTCCTGCCCTTGGAAGAAGTATTCCTGGTGGAGGAGCCGGTGGAGCGACCGGCCTTTGTATTACGGGATTCCCATGGCCAGAGTCGACTAGAGATGCTCCAAGGAGAATGGATTTCCCCGGAGACTGGACAGCTAAAAAATAAACTTAGAAGCGCTTACAAAAACATCGCCCAGGAAGTCAGGTCCCTGGAACTGCACGAATTCAAATCCGACCAAGAAGACGGTTTAAGGTTATTCTACGCCCATGACCCCGATGACGATCCTTTAGCAGAGAATTACCTAGCGGTAGTCTTTGGGAACATCCAAGGGGAAGGCTTCCCCATATCACTGCTTATGCCCGAAGGAAACCAGTTGCACTACAAAGACTTATCTGTTTTGCAGGTTGAAATCGATAAGATCCTCGATTTCTTCCTCCACGGTCCCCTGCTCCATAGGGAAGAGGGGTACCGTCGGGAAATGGTATTCTTCAGTCACGCAGCAGCGGTGAGTTTATTGCTCGCCGAACATTGGATGTACTTCCCGGAAGTCGTCTATGATCAAAGGGGCAATTTCTGGGTTCACTTCATCCCTGTGCTGCATACCGAGGAATCCCGGCAGTTACAAGCCTACTTGGAGAAGATCTATCCCCAAGAGCTAATCTGCCATTTTTTTGGCCATGGGGTCCTTTCCCCCCAGAATGGTGTCTGGGAAATATTGACCCTCTTTTTGACCCGGTTGGTCCATCTGTACCACGGGCTAACTATAGAAAACGAGTTGGAAGAAGTATTTTTCGAAGGCAGCACTTTCACTGTCAGTCACTATAATGAAGACCATCTCGCCTTAGCTATACGCAATTGGCTCACTAGCGCCGCCTTACCCCAAACAGCTCTAGTACCAATCCTAAAACTGGAGCCCACTGGCGATGATAGCTTCAATTTGGGATTATTTATCCGTTCTAAGGACCACATCTTCGGAGAGGAACTTCCCGCTTCGAAGGCCATGGAGACTACCGAGCCTCTATTTGGCCGACCTCCAGGGGAAATCAAGGGAGAACTCATACGTCAACTGACCATCGCCCAGCGCTATTTTCCTCCCTTAGAAACCTTCATTAAAGAGAGCCAAGGGATCATTCTTGATGGGGCGGAGGTTGCCAAGCTTTTGGGGGATAGCGCCCAGATCCTTCAGTTGTTGGGCATCCAAGTGATCCTCCCCCGAGAGTTGGTCAGTTTGGCCAAACCGCGAATCCAATTAAAGGGCTCGCCTGCAGACAAACACAAATCCTTTATTGACCTGGAGGGATTGCTGGAATTCGATTGGCAGGTGGCCTTGGGGGATACATCCCTCGATGAGGACGAGTTTCGAGAGTTAGCTAAATCAGCAGGGAAAGTGGTCCGTTATCAAGATCAATATATCTTCCTCGAGCCTGAAGCTACCGCCCGTATTCTGGAAAGGCTAGCCCAACCGATCCCGAGGCTTTCAAGCCGGGAGTTTCTCCAGGGGGCCCTCACCGGTATGGTCCAAGGGGTGGAAGTAGCCCTTGATAAGGATGCACAAAGGTTAATCGATGGGTTACTGCAAGTGGAAAGAATACCCGTGCCCCAAGGGCTTCGAGGGGAGTTGCGGTCTTACCAATTGGAAGGCTACCGTTGGGCAACCACAAGGCTGAAACATGGTTTCGGTTGTTGTCTAGCCGATGATATGGGGTTAGGCAAGACAATTCAAGCCATCGCCGTCATCCTCCGTTATCAAGAGGAGCAACCAAAAGGGGAGCCCGTCTTAATTATTTGTCCAACCAGCCTGCTCAACAACTGGGAACGGGAATTGCGGCGTTTTGCCCCTTCGTTAAACACACTTATCTTCCATGGACAAGGTCGCCGCCTCTCGGCCCGAGGCAAAGATGTGGTGATCACAACCTATGCTACCGCCCGCCAGGACCGGGCCAGGATACAACGCCGGCGATGGGGTTTGGTGATCCTCGATGAGGCCCAGAATATCAAGAACCCCGAAACCCAGCAGACTAAAGCCATTACCGGTTTGAAAGCCGGAGGATTCTTAGCTTTGACAGGCACCCCGGTGGAGAATCGTCTGCGGGAATTGTGGAGTATTTTCCAAATCCTCCTCCCCGGGTATTTCGGTACCCTCAAGGAATTCAACGACTCCTACGGGATCCCCATTGAGAAGTATAATCGGGAGGATGTGACCCAACGGTTGCAAAAGGCAGTCGCTCCCTTCATTCTCCGACGGATGAAGACCGATGAGAGTATTGTCCCCGATTTGCCCGCGAAGATTGTGGAAGAGGAATATTGCACGCTTACCAAAGAGCAGGCCGCTTTATACCAAGGGGTAATCGACGAAATGTTAGCTCGTATCGAAGAAACTGAGGGGATCAACCGTCGCGGTCTAGTTCTAAAGCTCCTCACAAGTTTGAAACAAATCTGTAATCACCCGATGCAATATACGAAGCAAGGCAGCGCCAAAGGAAAGCACTCTGGGAAATCCCTACGGACATTAGAACTCATCCAAAACTTTTGGGATAACAAGGAAAAGGTCCTCCTGTTCACCCAGTATCGGGAGATGGCTAGCATCCTGGAGTCCTTAATACGGGATGAGCTGGCCCTAGAGCCTCTAGTGTTCCATGGTGGTTTAAATCGAGCCCAACGAGAAGACATAGTTAATCAATTTAAAGGTTCTTCCCACCACCCCGTGTTGATTATCTCTTTAAGGGCCGGTGGTACTGGATTAAACCTTACCGAGGCTACTGGAGTAATCCATTACGATCTTTGGTGGAATCCAGCGGTGGAAAACCAAGCCACCGACCGGGCCTATCGGATCGGCCAATGGAAGGCTGTTACCGTCAAACGTTTGATCACCCTGGGCACTTTCGAGGAAAAGATCAATGACATGCTCTCAGAGAAACAGAAAATGGCCGACTTAATCCTCACCAAGGAAACAGCCCTTAGTGAGCTTTCCAATCAACAGCTACGGGAATTGCTGAGCCTGTCCCTGGGAAGCTAAGTCCTTGACCGCAAGGATGATCTTTAGTTTAGGCACCCATATCGACAAAGGAGCCTTGTTCCTTAGCTCCCTTGGAGATGATAAACCCGGCCCTACCTAAGGTCGAGGATGCCTACCATTCCGTCGTGTATAAAACCCGCCAGAATATGTCTAATCTATGGTATGATAAAAAAACGATAAATTCCGGGAAGCACAGCGAAGGATATTCTCTAACCTGGAAAGGAGCGTACTTAATGGTAGGCGTAGAAATCGATCTGGTCGTTACCGATAGCTTACAGGCTTTGGATTTATACGAAAAGATCTTTGACATCGAAAGGGTTGAAGTATCCGATTTGCCCAAGGGAGAAAACGAAGCTGTCTTTACTCTATACGGCGTGCGCTTCCACATGTTGGATGCCAATCCCCAATTCGGACTCACCCCACCGACCCCGGGACAACCCCAATCCATTTGGTTTAACATCCTCGTACCCGATGTTGAACAAATCTATGGCAAGGCTATGGCCGCTGGTTGCACCGAAATCCAACCGGTAACGGAAGTGCCCGATTACGGAATAACTAACGCCATCTTCAACGACCCCTTCGGCTATGCTTGGATGCTAACTCAAATTCACCGGGAAGTAAGCCATGAAGAAAGGATCCGCATGTGGGAGGAAAAGAAGAATAAAGAATGCCCTGTGTCAGCCACAGGACCGTGTTGAAATCACTTGGTTCAGCGACAAAATGCTCAGATCCCTGGCCTTCAAGAAAGTTGTCTTGACCTAATAAAGCCAAACCTGTAGTCTTTCTCAAAATTGACTGCTTTATCTTCACAACTATTGTAGAAATAATAGGCCCCTTCCCCAAGATGTAGAGCTTGGGAAAGGGGCCTTAAGGATTTATATCGTGAAAGGCAGTGTATCAGCTAGCGTTGGGGGAAGGACTTTGTTCCTTTGGACTCTTGGGGCGGCGGCCCCAGAGACTAAAGAGACTACATCCGGTACAACCGCTACAGCCCATTTCGAATTGGTGACCGCAACGGGGACAACGGAGCTGCTCACAAGTTACTTGGTAAGAACATTGGGGACATTGTCTATTCATTTTATATGTTCCCCCTTAGAGAATTCGAGCGATGATACCACCGACGAAAAAGGCGGTAGCAAAGGTACCGAAGGTGATACCTAACCATTCCTTCCAACCCCGTTCCTTCCAGATGATCAACACCGAAGCGATACAGGGGATGAACAAGGTGATGGTGGTCAAGCTGATGACCGTCTGGACCGTCGTCAGATTCATGTTATACAACCCGGCGGCACCGAAATCCCGCCGCACGATTCCCATGATGAAGGCTGTGGCCGTTTCCCGGGGAAGGCGGAGCCAACCTTCGGTCACCGGTGCCAGCCAACCTTGCACAGCCGTTAAGAACCCTGTGTAATCCATCACACTGATGGCCAAAGCACCGATGGCGAACAAGGGTGTTGCTTCCTGAAGGAAATGACTGGTCTTGGACCAAGTTTTCTGCCAAACATTGCCCAGCCGGGGCCAGCGTAGTGTCGGCAAATCGATCAATAAGTCGGTGGATTTACCGGGCAAGAAACGGTGCAAGATGGTCCCCACCAGGACGTAAACGGCGAAAATAACCCCGATATAGAAGACGAAATAACCTACCCCTAGGGGTGCTAACATGGCGGAAATGACACCTAACTGGGCGGAACAGGGAATGGTCAAAGCCAACAATACGGTAGCGATAATCTGCTCCCGGCGAGAGCCTAGAATCCTGGTAGTGATGGTCGCCATGGTCACACAACCAAAGCCCAGAATCGTAGGGATCACCGCTTTACCATTTAATCCAATGTTCATTAAGAGACGGTCCAATAGGGTGGCGATCCGGGGCAGATAACCGGTATCTTCCAGAATGGCCAACATAAAGTAAAAACCGAGGACCAGAGGTAACAACAACCCAAAGATATAGGTAATCGTCATCGTCAACAGACCAAACTCGCCGATGAGGATCGTGCCTAGGAAACTGTCGGCCTCGACGAACCGTCCCATAAGACCCTCGACCCAGGGCACGAAATAGCCATCCATGACTACTTCTTCCATAAAATCGACGATAGTTTGGGCGACGAAGACACCGACAAACTTGTACATTAGAAAGATAACGCCGGTGAGGATTAAGATGCCGGTGGCAGGTTTGAGCATCAACTTGCTCAAGATCGACGACCAAGAATCTTCGGCCTTCGGCTCCCGGACAACCCGATAATAAAGGGCGTCGACCCGGCGTCGGCGGGCCACATAGATCTCCTCCCGCCTGGCCTCTTCCTCTTCCAGGGCTAAAACATCCCGGGCTCTAGTCTCCGGAGCTAACCCTTGGACCAAATCGGGATCTCCCCGACCAACCCGAGCTTCTTCCATCCTGGCCGCTAGGGTGTCAATTCCCTGGTTTTTAGTGGCGATGATGGGAACTACGGGTACACCTAAAGCCTCTTCCAATCCTTCCATATCGATCTCGATCCCCCGGGCCGCCACTTCATCCATCATATTCACCGCGACCACCATAGGAATGCCTAAGTCGGCCAGTTGGAAGGTTAAGAAAAGATCCCGCTGTAGCTGGACACCATTGACCACATTGATGATCACATCGGCATCTAAGGCGATCTCCTTCGTCACCCGTTCCTCATCATTAAAGGAGCCGATGCCGTAAACACCAGGGGTGTCGGTGATCAAATCGTTCCCCCTAGTCCCGGAGGTGACATCGACGGTAGTTCCAGGGTAGTTGGATACATCGACATATAAGCCCGTTAGGGCGTGAAAGACTACAGATTTACCAGTGTTGGGATTGCCGACGAGAACGATGTTTCTTTGTTGAGGCGCCAGTGAAGCGGCTTTAGGAGACGGCAACTTTGCTCTCCTCCCACTTCAGACTGGGGACCAACTCGCCGTAGATTTCCTTAGCTAAGCCGGCACCGATAGCTAATTCCTGCTGACCAAAGCGGACAACGACGGGACCGCCGAAGACCCGCTCCAAACATTCTAGCCTCGTTCCCGGGCATAATCCCAACCGGATAGCTTGTAGCCGAACGGTATCATCGCTGATTCTGCGCACTAAGAAATGTTGATTAGGTTTTACATCGTGTAGAGTCATGGCTATCCCTCTCCAAACAAATTATGTCATGTTACGAGTTCTATTTTAGATTGAGAATGAAAAACATTCTCAATTAGATTATAGGCCTCCCCAGCCCGTCTGTCAAGACGATCCTTGACTTTAGAGATAACTTTTTCCTCACCATTTCCAAGAAGGGCTCATCACTCTATCAAGGTGGTTGAAGGTATGTGACAATGTATGGTGAGAAAATAATTCTTTTCGGCAGGAACTTATAGTATTATAACGAAATGATGTCGGTAGCACGAAATTAGAAATTCGTGTTACATCCTACTAGGAAATGAGGTCTAATGATGAAACATCCCCGCCTTCTGTTACTCTGTCTTGTCTTCGCCCTGCTTTTGTCCAGTGGGGTTCAGGGGCAAAACAGCCTCATCATCGGCATCCATAGCGATGAGAACAACGTAACTCCCTATTCTTATGTGACCGGCTATCCCGGCTATGAATTGCTAGGCCTGATCTACGATACCCTATTGATTCTCGATGGTGAGAATGTCCCCCAACCATGGTTAGCCCAATCTTGGACCGTGGGGGATGAAGGTAATGTCTATACCTTAACCTTGGCTGAAGCCAGCTGGCAAGACGGCCGACCTTTGACAGCTGAGGATGTGGCCTTCTCCTATACATACTACGCCCAACATCCCCATTCCCGCTGGAGTAACCCTGCATCCCAGATCGAAGAGATCATCGTCCATTCTCCCCGGGAAATCAGTTTCGTGCTCCCCGGACCACGACCGGAGTTTCCCTACACTACCTTAGCAGAACTACCCATCATCCCCCGCCATATCTGGGAAGGGGTAGCGAAACCAGAGCAGCAGCCCAACTCCCTGGGCAGCGGTCCCTATAAATTGGAAGAATACGTTCCCGACCAGTATTATCGCTTCCGTGCCCACCAAGGCTATTTCGCGGGCCAACCGGCCTTTGATGAGCTCCTGTTGCCAATCATTAAAGATCCTAACACCCTGTATACTGCTTTAATGACAGGAGATATCGCCTATGGGACCAGAACATTAACACCGGAATTGGTAGCTAGGTTCTCCAACCATCCCGGATTAGATGTGGTCACCGGTCCCGGGTTTACCACTATCCTCTTAGCCATGGATGTCTCCCGACCACCCTTAAATCAACGGGAGTTGCGGCAAGCCATCGAGTTGGCCATCGATCAAGGGGAATTGGTGGATCGCCTCCTTCTCGGTTACGGCACCGAGGGCAGTCGGGGATTTCTCCATCCCGCCTCCCCTTATGCCGACGAAGAATTAGCCTACCGCTTCGACCCCCAGAGGGCCGCGTCTTTACTGGATGAAGCCGGTTTTCCGCGGGTTGAAGGTTCCCCTTGGCGGAAGGATCCCGATGGCCAAGAGTTGGTCTTAGGTTTGCTGGTCCCCGCCGATGATCCCATCCGTTTGCGGACGGGAGAATTGATTAAAGAATGGCTGGAAGAGATCGGGATCCGAGTAGATCTGCGGGCCCTAGAAGGCACTACCTTGCGGGATTTAGTCTGGCAAAGCCTGCGGCCCGACTCGGAGATCAGTTACGATATGGTTATTTGGGGCTGGTCGGCGCCGATGCAGACTTCCCCCTTCCGGCTCGCCGATCTTTTCGGCACCGGGGGAGCGATGAATATCCAAAAGTATAGTTCGCCAGCCTTCGATGCTGCCGCCCAACGGCTGGCGGGGACTACCGATGGAAAGACCCAGGCTGAGCTGATTCTCAAACTCCAAGGGATCCTTGCCGAAGATCTGCCGGTAATCAGCCTCTTCCATCAAAATGTTTTAGAAGCCTATGCACCCGGGCGCCATGCCGGCTGGCAGATGAACAACGGGCGAGGGATCTTCCACAAAGGCAGTCTGATTAAGAGGTAATGATGGGTCGTAAATTATTGGGCTATCTGATCCTGTTGTTTCTGGCCCTATCGCTGAATTTTTTCCTGCCCCGTTTGATGCCCGGTGATCCCCTGCTTTATTTGGCCGGAGAGGAAATCGGGCGCCTCGACGGGGAAGGGCGGGCGGCCTTGCGGGCCCACTACGGATTAGATCGGACCTTAAGCCAACAATTCGCCCTTTATTGGCAAGGACTACTCCTGGGGGATTGGGGCTTTTCCCTCCAGAAAAACCAACCGGTGCGGCAGCTTATCGCCGCCCGGGCCCCTTGGACTATCCTGTTGGTGGGCAGTAGTCTGGTTCTCTCGACCCTTCTGGGTAGCCTCCTGGGGATTCTCGCCGGCTGGTACCAAAACAGTCCGTTAGATACTGCCCTGACAGGCCTTTGCCTGATTCTCCAGGGCATGCCTTCCTTTTGGTTAGGCATGGTTTTCTTGGCCCTCTTCGGCGCTCAATTAGGCTGGTTTCCCCTCTATGGAGCTTACAATCCTTGGGCCAACTACCATGGCTGGGCCTATATCCTCGATGTAGGCCGCCATTTAATCTTACCCTTATCCACCTTGTCCTTGTTGCTGCTGCCCCAGGTCTTTTTGACCATGCGGGCGACGGTGATCCAAATTTGTGGGGAAGGGTTTATCTTCATGGCCCGGGCTAAAGGATTGCCCGAAAGGGCTATTATTATGGGCCATGTAGCCCGCAATGCCTTGCTGCCTGTCTTCACCCTCTTTATGATTAAACTGGGGCAGATTTTCAGCGGCACCACCATCATCGAGACGGTCTTTGCCTATCCTGGACTAGGTCGGTTGATGTATGAGGGGATCATCACCAGGGATTATCCCGTCATCCAAGGGGCTTTTTCCATCATCACCGCGGCCGTCATCTTCAGTAATCTGGCCGCGGAAATTTTATATCCCTACTTAGATCCAAGGGTGGGAGAATAGATGGTGTCTTCGGAGAAAATGAAGAAAACAGCCGGGTTCATCCTGCTTTTTTATCTTCTAGTCGGTCTTTTCGCCCCTTATATCGCGCCTTATGAACCCCATGCCCGGCCGAGCCTACCCTTTCAGAAACCGAGCCGGGAACATCTGCTGGGGACTAATGATCTGGGTAATGACATCTTCAGCGAATTGGTCTACGGCACCCGGGTCTCCCTTTTAGTGGGTGGGTTGACCGGTTTGTTAGCGGTAACCTTTGGCCTTTTCTTCGGTGTCCTAGGCGGTTACTGGAGCGGTTGGGCCGAAACTATTATCCTGCGCCTGATCGATTTTTGTATGGTCATCCCCTTTATCCCCCTGCTGATTCTATTGAGCGTCTACTTAAAACCGGGATATGGGAAGATGATCCTGATCATGTCGGCCCTCTTTTGGGCGCCGACGGCCCGGATCTTGCGCTCCCAGATTCTTAGTCTCAAGCAAAGACCCTTCGTGGAGGCAGCCCTCTGCCTTGGGGCATCACCGTTGTATATCCTCCGTCACTATTTACTGCCCCATCTGTGGCCCCTTTGTTGGGCCCAATTGGTTTACCAAGCCAGCCGGGCCATCTTGTTGGAAGCTTCTTTAAGTTTCTTAGGCTTAGGCAATCCCTTACAAAAAAGCTGGGGCACCATCCTTTATTACGCCCAGGCCCGCCACGCCTTTTTGACCGATGCCTGGCTGTGGTGGATCCTACCTCCTGGTTTGTTAACCGCCGGGTTAGTCATCGCTATGAATTTGTACGGCAGTAATCTTGAAGCAGGGATCGATCCCCGCCGGAAAGGAAGCGCTTAAATGTCCCTTTTAGAACTCCAAGGCTTGTCTGTCGCCTATGGCCAGCAGCAGATCTTCCAAGATGTCTCCCTGACCATCCCTCCCGGGACTTTCACCGGATTGGTCGGTCCTTCCGGTTGCGGTAAGACCACCTTAGCCTTGGCCATCTTAGGCCTACTGCCCAAGACGGCCCAACTGGAAGGTCGCATTCTCTTCCAAGGGGAGAACATCCTCGGTCGACAGAAGGCCTATCGGGGTCGAAAGATAGCCCTCATCGTACAAAATGCCTTTAACTCCCTCAATCCCGTTCTACCCATCGGCCGCCAGATCGGGGAAATACTGGAATTCCACCGGGGTTACCCCCGGGCCCAAGCCCAAGGGGAAGCCAGGGGGTTTTTAGAAGAAGTAGGCCTATCCCCTTCCCTGGCTACTGCCTATCCCCACGCTTTAAGCGGCGGGATGCAGCAACGGGTTTGTATCGCCATGGCCTTGGCCGGCTCCCCCCAGCTTCTCATCGCCGATGAGCCGACCAGTGGTCTCGATTTAGTCAATCAAGTAAGAATTTTAAAGACCCTCCTGCGGCTCAAAAAGGAACACGGTCTCTCCCTATTGCTCATCTCCCACGATCCAGAGGTAGTCCAAGCCCTCTGTGATCAGACCTTCCACATGATCAAGGGGACGCTAAGCCGGGAAAGGAATAGCTATCCCATGGCCCAGGTGGTAGGAAGTTGAGCTTGCTACAAATCATCGGTGTCAGCAAAACCTTCCCCCAAAGAGGTGGAGGGGAAATATGGGCCCTAAAGGATGTCTCCCTGACGGTCAAGGCGGGAGAGATTTACGGTTTGGTGGGGGAATCGGGTTGCGGCAAGACGACCCTGGCCCGGATGGTCATGTCCTTGGAAAAGCCTACCGTGGGGAAGATCCTTTTCGACGGCCAGGACCTCGGCCAGCTGGAGGATCCTAAAGCCTATCGCCGGGGAGTGCAGATGATCTTTCAAGATCCCTACGATGTTTTTAATCCCTTCCGCACCATCGGCGATTCCCTCCGGGAAGTTTTTATCTTTCACCCCGAGGCTGGGCAGGAGGGCAAGGTGGCCTACTGCCTGAAGCTGGTCCAGTTGACGGAAGAGATGCTGAATAGATATCCCCACCAATGCAGCGGGGGCCAACTGCAGCGGTTGGCCTTAGCCCGTTGCCTGTTGGTGGGACCCCAATTGATCATCGCCGATGAGCCGACGACCATGCTCGATGCCCCTCTGAAAAGAGAAATCCACGATCTGCTGGTGGAGACTTCCCGGCGGTTAAACATGGGAGTGTTGCTTATCACCCATGACTTTCAGGAAGCAGTCCGCCTTTGCCATCGGCTAGGAATTATTTTTCAAGGCCGTTTGGTGGAAGAAGGAGCCGGTACCCAACTGTCGAAGGCTCCCCGGCATCCCTATACCCGCCTCTTGCGGGAGATCAGTACCGATTTAGGGGGCTTTTTAGCCCGGGATTTACCTTTAGCCGAAGGCCATCAAAGGGAAGGCTGTCCATATGGACCCCGTTGTCCCCAAGCTCAAACCCTTTGTATGGAGTTCCCCCCATGGCAGGATGTGGGACCGGGCCATCGGGTTGCCTGCTGGAATCTTAAGGAGGAGTGACCCATGGAACTACAATGGTGGGATAAGGCTTGGCAGAAGGCCCAAGGGGAGGCTCC
>JBMNRY010000025.1:0-22955 GCA_050944915.1 Limnochordia bacterium | reverse complement strand
ATAGCTTAGATCTTTTCCTCCATGCCGACTGGACTGGTTCGGCCAGTTTTCCCCAGAGTTCCTTCGGTGATTACGAACAAATCGCTTTCGGTGGTAGGCTTGATTATCAGATTTCCCCCTTTAGCAGCTGGACCTTCTTAGGCAATTACAAGAGCGATTCCCTTGTTGACTATATGTTTGGTGAAAATCTCCAAGTCCACGATGAAGGCTCAATGGACTTGCGTTACGAGAGGTTCCTGGGGAGTGGAAAGGACATGATGGCCCGGGTTTTCCGACGTTGGGATCGGATGGGTTATGGTTTTAGCGATCATCGTTCCCAAAGCCGGGGTATGGAGGTTCAGCTGAATCTGGATGCTGGTTCTCATCAGTTGGTAGTTGGCGGGAATCTAGCCTACGCTGAGGTGGAAAGCACCGATTTGCCCGACCCGAAACCCAGCCGGGAATGGGCCCTCTATGGGCAGGATATTTATTCTCTTCAGGAAAACTTCGATTTGGTCTTAGGGACCAGGCTAGATAGTTTCAGCAGGTTCGGTGTGGCTTTATCTCCCCGGCTAGGTGGGGTCTTTCGTCTAAATGATGAAACAAGCATCCACTTCTCGGTGGCTAAAGCCTTCCGGGCTCCAACTTTCAATGAGTTGTACTATAAATCCCAAGGGTCGTATAACGAAGGGACCTACAAGTACAAGTGGGATGACAGTGGCAATCCGAACTTGGATCCTGAACGGGCTTGGGGTTATGAAGTAGGATTACGTCACGGTTCCGTGGAGGATAGCCTTTCTTTGGCTCTATTCCAACGGGATGTAAAGGATTTAATCAGCTGGGTCTACTCCCAGGAAGAATATCGGGAAGATGGAAAACAAGTCATCTTGTACAAAACCCGGGTGCAAAACACCTCCCAGGCTCGCATCAGGGGAGGGGAGGTGGAATGGACCAAAACTTCTGCTTCCGGAAGTGAAGCTAAACTAGGCTATACCTACTTAGATGCTGTAGATATGGATACCCATTGGCCTTTGGCCCATATCCCCCGCCACCAGGGGTGGTTATCGCTAGCAGGCCGTATTGCTGAGGGGACAAGTATGCAGTGGCAGACGGTTTTCGTCGATAAGCGGCCCACAGGGATGGGTGATCTAGCACCTTATGCAGTCATGGATGTCACCTTGGGTCAAGAGATCAATGACCAACTGGAGGTAAATTTGCAGATCGAGAATCTTTTGGATGAGAAATATGAGGAACAGTTTAGTTATCCCGCCCCACCCCGTAGTTATATCCTTGGTCTTAAGTATTCCTTCTAGGTTCTTTTAGCTTGGGGGAGGTGGTTACATGTTAGAGTTGATCATCAAGGGCGGACCGGTGATGATCCCTTTGATCCTCACCTCCATTGTGTCCTTTGGTTTTGCCCTGGAGCGTTTCCACTACATACGTCGGGCTTGGCGGGACCACGGGGCGTTAATGGACATTGTGGAAGCTCGCTTAGACGAAGGGAACCTGGGTCTAGGGCGAGAGGCTTGTGTCAGCTGGGGAGGACCGGTAGCTAACGTATTAGCCAGCGGTCTAGCCCATTTCCAGTCGGGAATAAAGGATCCGGAGAAAGCCATGGAAGAAACACAACGCTTAGAATTTCTCCGGTTGGAAAAACATTTGGACATCTTAGCTTTAGCCGCCAATTTAGCACCCCTTTTAGGATTGTTGGGCACCATCACCGGTATGATCGACACCTTCGATGTCTATTCCCGCCACGGCAGCGCCAATCCGGGATTGTTAGCCCGGGGGATCTCCGAGGCCCTAATCACCACCGCTTGCGGATTGCTCATCGCTATCGCTAATGTGGCGATCCACCATTATCTGACCCGTCAGGTCGATCAGCTGATGGAGGAAACCGACGCCTATGGCACAAAGCTGTCGGATCTCTTGGCGGAAAGGGTGAACCCCGGTGTATAAAAAGCCCCGTCGCCTTCAGCCTAGGGTGAATATGGCTCCTTTGATCGATGTGGTCTTTCTCATGCTCATCTTCTTCGTCCTGACGACGGACCTGGTCGCGGAACCGGGGGCTGTATCGGTGGAATTGGCGGGGATGGAAACGGCCCAGCAGCAACAGGGGGATTATCTGGTCATCACTTTAACTGAAATGGGAGAAATTTGGTTCGAGGGACGGGTCATCGAAGAGGGACCATTGGTGTCCGCCCTGGGGGCCAGATTAGAGGACGGTTGGTCTCAACAGGTGCTCATCCATGCCCACCGCTATGTACCCTTGGAAAGGGCTTTGGCCCTAATGGATCAACTCCAACTGGCCGGCCTGCGGGAGATCAGTATCGCCGTTCAAAGGGAGATGGACTGATGGTCTTCTCTAAAGGTTACCACCGCTACATGTTCCTCTCCCTTCTGGCTCACGTCCTCCTGGGTCTTTTGGTAGGGATGTTCCTGGGAAAGTCGGAACCAGGGGAAGCAGAAGAGCCCCTGCGTCTTGTTCTGCAAACAAGGCCGGTTTCCACCGAAACCCAAGGACCTATTACCCTTGCTCAATACCGCCCTTACAGCCCGGAGAGGGTGGAGTTTGAGCAGCGACAGCCAAGGAACAGGGAAGGGAGGAGAACCCACTTCCTAAGGGAAGGGGGACCTCCAATAACGGAAAACCTTCGACCAGCGAACAGGAGGGAGCTGGCGCCAACTCCTACAGCCGGCGAGAACTCTAGGGTTTTGCCCGTCCTCGATGGAGGAAGGGGATTAACCCCTGGGATTGAGGCTCCCATGGCTCTCCCGGGGAAAGAGGAATCCACCATCTCCCACGGTAAGATGGGGGAAGAAGAACTGACCCCGGTGGGAATGGAGGGCCAGCCGGTGGACTTGCCTTCGGTCGGAAGGGAGGAAGGCTCTCCAGGACCGGCCTTGGAGGAGATGGTGACGGTCCTGGAGGTCAAGGAATTAGGGGAGTTCCATGGGGATAGGGGAAGCGCCCCTTCTCCTAGTCCCCTCCTCGATGATGGTCCCAGGGTTAGTTTACAATTGGTTGGTGAGGATAGGAGTTTCCTGGAGGTCGCTCCCCTGTTTACCCCAGAGGCTCCCCCGGTTAGCCAAGGGGCCTTAGTTGCTGAGCCTATGGCCCCGGGGATGCTGAGGGCCAATGGGCCCCTGGAGGTGCGGCCGCTAGTGACACCTCCAGTCTCTTTTGGGCAGCAGGCACCAGCTCAGAGCGATGAGACGGGACCGGAGTTGGGCCCGAGGTTACCGGCTCGGCAGGAGGAACCTAAGGGGACATCTCAAGGGGTCCCCCCGGGTCCCGTTATTGGAGGGAACCAAAACGGGAAGATCCCGGGTGAGAGCAGGGAAGTAATTGTGTTAAAAACGGTGGAACCGGTTTATCCTGCCAGGGCACGGCGACGGGGTGTAGAGGGGGTTGTCGGGATCCTGGTGGAGGTGGCCGCCGATGGAAGGGTGGAGAAGGTGTCCATCGGCACTTCTTCGGGCTGGGCCGATCTCGATGGGGCGGCCGTGGAGGCTGTAGCCCAGTGGATGTTTGTCCCGGCTTTGCAGGAGGGGCAACCGATTCCCGGTCAGTTGGAAGTAATGGTGGAGTTTCGGTTGGAATAGGAGTACTTTGTTTTGATGGGAGTGAAGATGATGAGAAAGGGACTTTATCTGATCCTTTGTTTACTGTTTAGTGTTACTTCTGTGGCTGCTGCCGATGGAGCCGCCTATTTGGGTCTGACCCCTGAGGAGCTTTACGGGCAGTGGGGAGAGCCGGAGTATATTCGGGTGGTGGAGTACGGGCCCATTCAGAAATATGCTTACTTTTCCCCGTTGGAGTGGGAACGGATCGCCGATTTGGCTCCCTTAGCCCAAGGTGATGATGTGTACTTAAAATCAGGTCCTATTCCGTTGCAATACCATTTCACTTATGTACCGATTTTCACCCCCGGTAGCCGTTTTAGTCCCCAGTACCGGGTGGGAGAGTATACTATTTATCCGGAAGGTCGGCTGACCATCGCCGATGTTGTCGCCTATGTGCCCGAAGGGAAGGACTTAGGTGATCAGGAAAACCAAGCCTATTTCCATTCCTTCGGAGGGTCTTATCCGCCGGCGGTTATTATCCAAGAAAAAAGGGAGGAGCTGTCCGGTTGGCGGCGGTTTCGGGAACGGGGAGAGTTGGCTCTATTGTGGGAAATTGGTTTGCGGGATCAGCTCACCCCCCAGGAGCTGACTGGGGATACGGTGGTGAGCTACATCACCGTCCGGGTGGCTCCCTTGGAACGCCATTATGCTGGGGCGGTATCCATTGCTAATCCCTTTTAGGTAGGGGAGGGGTGACCCTCCCCTTAAATCGTTGTCGTGCAGATAGGTTTTTCCGGGGTCCAGAAGAGCCTGTCCACCTGGGGTAGATAACTAGGATCGGAGATGGTGGCTAGGCCGTACCGATGAAGGGTCAAAAAGTCCACCGAACCCACCAGGAGGGAGGAAAACTCGGAAATACCTAATGTGACTTCCACTTCCGCTGGGTCTGTTGGATCCAGGTGGGGCCGACCTTGGATAAAGTCAATCCGCAGTTGTTGGGTAGTGGGAGCGGGGAAGGGATCGGATATATTAAAGAGCACCCGACAGGAGACCCCTCCGAAATTGTAGTTTTGCAGAAAACGGAAAAGGAGAGCTCCATCGAGGACTTTATACATCAAACCGAGCCCCGATACATTGGTTTCGTGGGAGAGATGGGTCATGATATGGTTGGAACCATTACGGGGATCGTCAAAGAGAAAATGGAAATACTCCTCTTGGGTGTTGTAGATCACCCGGTTAATCTGATCCCGCTGGCTGTAAAGGAAGGTAAACAGTTCGTCCCGGGCGGCAGCATCGGTGTAGACCAACTCTTTAAGGATCATATCTGTGAAGAAGGGATTGGCCGGGTCCGGCTGGTGCAAGTTGAAAACTAAATAGCCACCGAGGCTGTCATCCTTTACATAGCCCACAATGCGGTTTTCGGGATCGGCAAAAAGCCTGTCGACGGCCAGGGCCGTTTTTTTCAATAAGCCATTCCTGGTGCTTTGATAGCGATGGTAGCAGGCCATGAGTTGTTCCTTGTCGTCGGCGGTGAGGAAGCGGATATGCTTCTTCGTTGAGCCTAAGGGGAATTGGGCCGGTTCGAGACGGTACTGGTTCATCTTGGTGCCGTAGCCGAATCCCATTTTTTTGTAAAAATCGGTCCGGAAGGGATACAGCAAAGCCAAGGGGCGTCCTTGGGCTTTATTGTATTCCAGGAAGAATTCGATGAGCTGGCTGCCAACACCGAGCCTTTTGTCGGCAAAACCGACAGCCACCAGGCCAACACCGCCTACCGGTATTTGTACCGAGCGTAAGTTCATTTCATACTGGGTTAACCGCATTCCCCCTAGGAGGCGATGGTCTTGGTAGAGACCGTAAAACTCAATGGTCGGATCCTCCAACTCTTCCAAGAGGGTTTGCAGATAGGCTTTTTGGGCCTCGGCTTCGGCGATGTCCTTGGCTGGGAAGGCATCTCTGACGATAGGCAGGAGATCTACTAGGTCAGCTCCTTCTAGTTTTCTTATTTCCCGCACAGTGTCACATCCTTTGCTTGAGCTTCTCTGGGTGGTGTGTTGTTTCCGCCTTCCCTTTCGCCCTTCTGGGGATTTTTTCCTTTTTTCAGAGGTGTTTCAGCAAACAAAAGCCGTGGACTTTCTCGGATAAGCGGGGTACTCAATCTACCCCTGTGGGGGTAGGTATTTTCCATCCATTGGAGGAATATTATCGATAACCCTGGAAAAGTTCTCCAATAAGCTAAAATGGGAAAAGGACCTTCGGCTTTCCTGAAAGCTCTCTAGCGGTTATGGGGGAAAGCCCGGGGGATGAAAATCACCGCCCAGCGGTGGAATGGAAGGAGAGGAGATGTTCGATGCCAGTTGTCGCTTGGGTTAACGGGGAGTATGTGGATATCAATCGCCCGGCCATCGCCATTGAAGATCGGGGTTATCAGTTTGGCGATGGCGTGTACGAAGTGATTCGCCTTTATCAAGGACAACCCTTCGCCCTGAAGGAGCATTTAGAGCGTTTAGAAAAGAGTCTGGCTGCTATCGAGTTGGAGTTGCCTAAGGGTTTTTCCATGGAGGATCTGGTCCAACTGGTCCAGGAAGGGGCGCAGAAAAGTGAGTTTGATAGTGCCTTTGTCTATCTCCAGGTTAGTCGGGGGGTGAGGGAGCGGGACCATTCGATCCCTGCCCAGAACGAGCCTGTTCTCGTCATGACTGTGCGCCCCTTTATTCCCCATACTCCTGAGGCCTGGGAGGAGGGCATGGCCGCGGTGACTTTACCCGATGAACGCTGGCTCCGGTGTGATATTAAAACTACCAACCTATTGCCCAATGTCTTGGCTATCAGCAAAGCGGAGAAAATGGGGGCCGACGAGGCAATTTTGGTGCGGGAAGGGGTAGGGGTAACGGAATGCACCCGGACCAATTTGTTCATGGTGCGGGATGGTTGTGTCTACACCGCTCCCACAGGAAGGTATATCCTCCCTGGCATCTCCAGGCAGATCGTCCTCAAGTTGATGTCCATCCACCGTTTGCCCTATCGGGAACAGTTCTTTACCGCCGATGCTTTGGCTGGGGCCGAGGAAATCTTTACCACCGGTACCGGACGGGAGGTCTTCCCGGTGACTAGCCTGAACGGTCGCCCGGTGGGCAATGGGCTGCCGGGGGCCATGACCCGAAAACTGGCTGAACTCTTCCGGGGTTATGTTCAGGAAACCTTAGGGGAGCGCTCCTAGGGGGGTGTATCTTTGACTAGTATTTACGAGGATCTGGGTCTTTCCCATGTCATAAACTGCGCAGGAACGGTAACTCGTCTCGGGGGGCCGCCCTTGGCCCCCGAGGTGATGGAAGCTATGACCAGCAGCAGTAGACATAGTGTTTCCATCGAGGAACTCCAGGGGAAGGCGGGGGCTTTGATTAGGGAGGTCACCGGGGCTGAGGCCGGCCTGGTGACTTCAGGAGCCTTCGCCGGTTTGACTCTAGCTGCGGCCGCGGTCTTAGCCGGTCTTGATGTGGGGAGGATGAACCGCCTTCCCGATACCCAGGGGATGCCCCAAAAAATCCTTGTTGCCCGGCCCCACCGTAATTCTTATGACAAAGCATTGCTTTTGGCCGGGGCCCGCTTGGTCGAGGTGGGATATGATGATCGCGTAGCCCAAACGGGGGTGCGGGGAGTGGAGGCCCAGGCCTTCACGGAAGCCATCGATGCTGATACCGCCGGTATTTTCTACTTGGCCCGACCCGACGACACCCTAGCCTTGGAAGATGTGGTCCGGGTAGCCCATGCTCACCATCTGCCCGTCATCGTCGATGCCGCCGCCCAGCTACCTCCCCGGGAGAATTTGCGGAAGTTCATCGCCCAAGGGGCCGATTTAGTCGTCTTCAGCGGCGGCAAGGCCATCGGTGGACCGCAAGGTACGGGGATTTTATGTGGGCGGGCCGATTTGGTGGCTTCCGCTGGACTGCAGATGCTGGACATGGACGTGGCTTGGCCGCTGTGGGAGCCGCCGTCCTTTTTGCTGAAGGAGCGCCTGACCCGGGTGCCTTACCACGGCATCGGGCGCGGGTTTAAGGTTTCCAAGGAGGAGATCGTCGGCTTGATGGTTGCCCTCCAACGCTTTGTCACCTACGATTCCCATCCCCTTTGGCAAAACCGTTTGGAGGAAATCGCTGGGTATCTGCCTCCTGGCGTAGGGGAGTTGGTCCCCGGGGAGATCCCGTTGCTCATCGTCGATGCCGGCTCCCGGGCTTTGGAAATCGTGAGGGAATGCCGGCGGGGTAGGCCGCCTATCTTCTTTAATGAGCGCTTAGTCCAAAGAGGCAAGATCATCATCAATCCTTTCAGTCTCCAATCAGGGGAAGAAAGGATGGTCGGGGAGCGATTGGCGGGATTATTGGAATAACAAAGGGGAGAAGGGTTTTTGTGATCAAAAAAACAGCCGGTGTTAGAGCCGGCTGTTTTTCGGTAAAAATCCCTCTTATTTGTTATCCATAACGGCTTGGCGACCTGCGATGCGGCCGAAGACGACGATATCGGCCAAGGCGTTGCCGCCGAGGCGGTTACCGCCGTGGACACCACCGACTACTTCACCGGCGGCGTACAAGCCAGGGATGGGTCCGTCGGCGCCTAGGACCTGGGCTTTGGTATTGATGGCCACACCGCCCATGGTGTGGTGCACTGCGGGACCGATTTCGATAGCGTAATAGTCAGCTTGGGACAGAGCCCGGGGTAGATCTGGGCGGCCGAAGTCTAGGTCTTTGCCTTCCGCGACATATTTGTTGTAAGTCGCGATAGTCGCCTGGAGTGCATCGGCGGGGATAGCTAACTCCCGGGCCAGGGCTTCGACGGAGTTGGCCGAGATGGTAATGCCCATGCTGATATACTGTTCGATGGCTAAGAGGCTTTTGCGGACCGTTTCATCGAAGACTAAGTAGGCGGTGCCGCCTTCCTGTTCTAAGACCGCAGCGGAAACCACGTCCCGGGTGGAGATTTCATCGACGAAGCGGCGGCCGTCCCGATTGACGAGGATGGCACCATTACCCCGTACCGCTTCGGTGATCATGAAGCTAGTGGCCGGATGAACGGTGGGATGGGTTTGGATTTGCTCCATTTGGATGAGTTGTCCGCCGGCGGCCTCCACCATCATCAAACCTTGGCCGGTAGCCCCGGGATGGTTGGTGGTACCAAACCCTTCTAGTTCGGGATCATACTTGGCAAATAGTTCGGCATTGCCGCCAAAACCACCGGTGGCCATGACGACGGCTTGTCCATAGACGGGATAGGAGCTACCATCGGGTCCTTGAACTTGGACCCCGATGACCACGCCATCATCGGTGAGGAGCTCCACAGCCTTCGTTTGAAGCCGGATTTCTATACCACGGTCAACGACCGCTTTATGCAGTACTTGCACCAGGTGACTGCCGACGGGGGCTCCGCCTGTGGGCCGGTGGGCCCTGTTATTGGTGGAACCGCCTAAGCGGCCAACGTCACTTAGGTCAGCACCTAAGCCCACTAACCAGTCGACGGCATCGGCGGCTTGATCGACCATCACCCACACCAGTTGGGGTAGGTTCCGCTCGTAGCCGCCTTTCATAACGTCCATGAAAAAGACGCCTTTGCTGTCTTCGATACCTAAGCCCTTCTGGACCGTTGATTCTGCGGCATTAAGCCCCCCTGTGGCCCGGAGGGTGTTGCCGCCGACCATTGGCATTTGTTCGATAACTAACACGTTGGCGCCCAGATCCTTGGCTTCCACCGCCGCCGATAAGCCGGCTCCTCCTGCACCGACGACGATGACATCGTAGTTTGCTGGCTGGGCTCCAACTAGAGTCCCGAAAGCCAACAGGAAAGCGAAAGCGAGACATAGGATCTTTCGCATGATTTTCGACCTCCCATGATACTTTAATAATCTTAGTTATTGTTATTCCCCATTTGTGAACTTTTTCCTCCTTGCTGGGGAATCCGAAAGAATAGGTTTAAGTAACCCCTTTGTGGTGTTAGATTAAAAAACACCTGCCAGATTTTAACTAAATCGGCAGGTGTTTCTTTGTCGGTGGGAAGCCGTGGTCTTAATCAGCGCAAGTGTCGGATAGAACAGATTTGTCCGCAGGGGATCACCGTTAGCTCCCGACCATAATCCTTTTCTTCGATTTCCAAGAAGGTGTCGCCTATACCCCGCAAGATGCCCTTGATTTCTCCAGCTTTGGTCATCACGAGGACCCGTTCATCGAGGAAGGGCACCAATCCTTCAGGGCAAGGGCAGGGACAGTCGCCCATGACTAATCCCCCTTTCCATGGTGGCGGAGGACGCGGACAAAGCAGATTTCCTGACAGCGGATGACGATGGTCTGGCCCCCGGGATATTCACGGAGGGTGAGGGAGTCATCTCCGACGGAGACGAGGGTACCTGAGATTACTCCACAGGGGGTCATCACCTCTACCCGACGGTTGAGGAAATCCTTGAGAGCTCTGGGACAGGGACAGGAGTCCTTCGGTGGTGGTGACGGTTGTTCTCCGGGCACACACAAAACATCCCCCGGGAAAATCAAATTGGGATTGGGGATCTGGGGGTTGGCGGCGATGAGGGCGTTGAGGGGGACACCGAACCGTTGGGCGATTAGAAACATGGTGTCTCCTTGGACCACCGTATACCGGCCTTTAAAACCTGGCGGACAATGGGTAGGAACACGTGGGCCATGCATAGGGTTACTCCTCCTTTCTGACTAAAACTCTCTACACTATACGTCCGAGGAAGGTCAGAAGAAGTGGGTAGAAGGAGCCATTTTGCCCTGGCATCCTTAGGAAAAGGAGGGTGCCTCCTTGCTGAAGGGGATCCCTGGATTTATTCAACATGGAGAACATCGTCCTTGGAAGAGTTTGCATTAGCGTGGCAACAAAGGGGGCGAAGGCGGCTAGCGGTATCTTGATAGAAATGATGAAAGGAGATTGGGGAGGGAAGAGTGAGTACAGGGGTGAATAGGGCGGGGGCTATCTGGAAGTGTGTGCAGTTTCAGATCAAAAAACATGGGAGGTGCTGCCTCCCATGTCTTGATTTATTCGTAGCGGCCGTATTTTTTCGCTGCTTCAACGATGGCTTCTGCTTTATCTAGCTCTAGGTTGGCTGGGTATTCACAGCCGGTGGCTAGGATATAACCGCCGCCGTGTTTGTAGCGTTCCAGTTGGATTTGACATTCTCGGTCTACATCTTCAACCGAGGCGCTTAAAAGCCATGTCGGTGGTATGTGGCCGACTAGTGTGGTTTGTTGCCCATACTTTTCCTTAAGCTCTTCGAAGCTCTCACAATCATCGGGCAGATGGAGGAAGGAGATAGCCTGGGGTCGCATGGTCTCGATTTGGACATCGAAATAGATTCCATGGCCGCAATTGTGGACCATGACCATACAACCTTGATCGTGGATGTAATCCGCGATCCTTTGGACATAGCGACCTTCCATTTCCATCCACATGGACTTGGACATGATGGATTGGGAGGCGAAAAGGGTATCGAGCATGATGGCGTGGACCCCCGTTTCCATTAGGGCCCCGCAGTACTCGATTAGGGTGTCGGTGACCACCTCTAAGGCCTGATGGATAACCGTTGGCTCATCGTAGAGATCGAGGAAGAGGTTGGTCTGTCCCCTTAACATACTCAGAATCCCTAGGGGACCGAAGATGAAGGCCACGACGGGTACTTCCTTGCCCTTTTTCCGGACTAAGGTATCACATAGTCTGATATGTCCGGACATCCGGGGAGTTCGGCGGGGGTTGATGGGTTCTAGGTGACGGTAATCAGCGATGTCTTTGATCAGCTGATCCCGCATATCGGGGTGGGCCGCTTCGTTTTCGGGATAGATCAGCCTTTGACCGAAATCGGCCGCTTCCACCGATAGATCGATCAAGGTACAGATAATATCTAAATCATATTTTTCCGTGACGGCCAAGTACGCTTCGGCACATACATCCATATCTTGACTCCAACGGGGATAGGATGCGCCGACTAGTTTGCGGGACACCCCATTTAACAAAGGGTAAACGGGGACTCGATCTCCTTCTTGGTGGTTAAGTGCCAGGCTAACCCGTTCCAGTGATGTCAAGTTCAACCCCCCTGTATTCTTTGAGATCTTTACTATTAGTTTCAATTATACCGGAGTTTTTCCCGGGGGCCCTGTAATTATTTGTGTCTTTCCGGTAGTTTTTTTGGAATGGTGTTCCTTTTTCCTACTATTAAGATAACAAAGCTGGTTATCGACAAGGGAGATACAGGAGAGCATTTTTCAGACTTCTGATGCTCCAGCCTTAGAAGGCGGACAAGCCAAGGTTCGGACCTCGTTGGTGAGATCTGAACCTTGGCAGGAAAGGCTCCGGGCAAAAGCTAGCTCCACGAAGCCTGGGCTAAGTAGTCATTCCCATCTTGATCGGTTGTGGTTGGGAGTCGATAAACAATGAACTTTTCCAAGGGGTCTTGCACTTTGGGGGAACGGACTTTATGGATCTGCTTAAAGGGGTATTGTTTAACAACCTCTTTGTAGGTCTGCAGGGGGTAATAGAGGATCAAATCGATGCTTCGGGGCGCTTGCTCCAGCGAGGCCATGATGTTGCGCAACACCTTGGCAAAGACTTTGCTGGAGAAGGGGTTGAAGAAGTAAAAGCATGTATCTTGGGGCTTAATCTCATATTGTTCAGCCAACCCATATTCGAAGACAATGGGAGTTTTGATATGCTTAGCCTTCCGAAGATAACGATCCTTGTTGTCTAGGGCCTCCCGATAGGTTTTATCGTTGGCTTCGATGCCGATGACAGGGACCCGAAAACGGTTGTGGATGTAGAAGGCTACTCGGCCCCGGCCGCAGCCGAAATCCACAACACCCGAGTGTTTGTTGATTTGGTAGGATTTGAATAAGGCTTTTAGAGCTTCATAGGGAGTGGCTTCATAACGGTTGTAATGTCGATGACCGTCCCATTCCCGGAGGCCAGCTGTTTTGATTCCTAATTCCCGATCGTATTTTCTTGTATCCAATGTCATCCCTTTCCTTGCGTGTTTTCCTCTACACAACTTCTTCGCGTCGAAGATTTTGCCTTCTTCTTAAAGACCTTAAAGGTGGGGGCTGAGCCAAGGCCTCCTTAGAAGACCGAAGGCTCCTCCTAAAGTGGTTGTTCCGATTATTAGACACTCCCTGGTTAGGACAAAGGGAAATGTTTAGGACACATTATCTGCCAGGAAAGACAATCTCGGGTCATTGGAGAAGAACTGGAATAGTTAACAGAAAAATGTGCCTTAGATCGAACTAATAGAGATGATTTGTGATGGTTGGTAAAATTACAGAAGGATTTGGTGGCCACAGGGGGTAATATATTCATTGGCAATCGCAATCCGCGATGAATTGTGAAATTTATTACAAGGGGGAATGGTGATGAAAATGGTAAACCCTAGTCGGATTGCTGTGTTGCTTGTGGTATGTCTGCTGCTGTTCGGTTCTCTTCCTGGGTACGCTGCGGCACCCCTTTATAAACCGGGAAGGTATGAAGGCGAGGCCGCAGGGCATAATGGCCCAATTAAAGTAGCAGTGACCTTTGGCGAGGGGATGATCACGGCTATCGACATCTTGGCCCATCAAGAGACCAGGGGGGTTGGTGACTTGGCCTTAGCTCCCTTGGCGGAGGAAATCATCGAGCACCAGTCCTTAGGTGTGGATGTGGTCACTGGGGCCACCATCACCAGTTACGGGTTGATGGCCGCCGTTGCCAATTGTGTACAACAGGCTGGCGGTGATGTGGCAGCCCTGAGGGCAAAAACCGTGCCCAAGGTTCCTGGCGAGAAGATCGTTAAGACCGCCGATGTCGTCGTTGTCGGTGGTGGCGGTGCTGGGATCGCAGCAACTATTAGCGCTGTGGAAAATGGAGCTTCGGTCATCCTCATTGAAAAGACAGCTAATCTAGGCGGTAATACAGTTATCTCCGGTTGTGCCTGGAACGGGGCTAATCCCGAATTGTTCTCCAAGACTCCGGCTGCCGCCGGGTTGAATGAAAAACTAAAGTCCTTTTATGAAATGGATGAGTCGGAGCTACCCGCCGCATACCGGTCGACCTTGCGGACTTTAAAGGAACAAATCAGCACCTATCTCGCTGGCGATACATCAATGATGTTCGACTCTCCAGAACTACACATCATCCAAACCTATTTTGCTGGGAAGCGCCAAGGTCTCGATGGTTCTACCATCGAACCCCGGTTTGAGTTCATCGAAATTCTTTGTCGTCAAAGCCTTGCAGCCCAGGAATGGCTGAAGCGGACCGTAGGTACAGTATTCAACGACGTCCTCGCCGAACCTATCGGTTCCTTGTGGCGGCGCTCCAATGGTGTTGGAGATAGATATGAAGAGTTCTTTGGCAAACCGGCCCGGTATATCACCGCAAATGGCGGCGAAATATTGCTTGATGTAACGGGGAAAGAGCTCCTTGTGGAAAATGGTAGAGTCGTCGGAGTCTATGCAGAAATGAAAGACGGCACACCCATGGAGCTGCGGGCCAAGAAGGGTGTTATCTTGGCTACCGGTGGTTTTGGTGCCAATACAGATATGGTCATCGAGTATAACGCCTACTGGCCGGAAATTGATCCCAAGATCCTGACTACCAACAGGAAGGAAGCCGCCGGCGATGGGATTATAATGGGTCTCGCCGTTGGGGCCGGCCTGTCGGGCATGGGTTACACGCAACTGATGCCTATCGGCTGGGCCCATACCGGGCATCTGGCCTTTGGCGAAGGCTCTAACGTCATGTACATTAATAAAGAAGGTAAGCGCTTTGTCAACGAATATGCAGAACGGGACGTACTCTCCAAGGCTGCTTTTGCCGAGGGAGGCCTCTTCTATGAGTTGAAAACCCTCGGTACCGATATGTGGCCTTCCGCCCGCGGTGAGGATACCCAGGTAATGTTCTTTGCCGACACTCTGGAAGAAATGGCGGCCAAAATCGGTTGTGATGCCGCGACACTGAAGGGTGAGGTTGAACGCTACAACACCTTCGTCGAAAAGGGCCATGACCCCGACTTTGGCAAGACCTCCTTTACCTACAAGATCGAGGCGCCCTACGTAGCTCGGGCTATGAGACCGTCTATCCACCATACCATGGGTGGTCTGGCCATCGACACCGATTGCCGGGTTCTCGATACCCAGGGCAAGGTCATCCCAGGCCTCTATGCTGCTGGCGAAGTAACCGGCGGAATCCACGCTGGTAACCGAGTTGGTGGCAACGCCATCGCCGATATCTTCGTCTTCGGCCGCATCGCAGGGGCTAATGCCGCCCAAGGCAAATAGACAAAGGGCTTAAGATAATCGGCTATATCTATGGGAGCTGGCATCGGTTGACGGTGCCAGTTCCATTTAGAAAGTAGACTTGGTTTCTTCAGTCCAAAGTTTGCGACCTTTGATTTCCGACGGGATCATCGTAGGGGAAATATAGGTTCCGCGTCCTTAATTGAGGGGTTTTAGTAACACTTACCTTGGCCAGGGAAGAGATTGCAGGAATTAGAATTCTAAAAACCAATAGAAATTCGAGGGGAGCGGGGAGGATTTTGCCAAAACTTGGCGCATTATTATAAATGATATAATTCACATATAATGTGAAAAAAATTACAAGGAGGAACGATGATGAAACCCCTACGGTCGAGGTCAATTGCTGTGTTGTTGTTAGTGATCATGTTGCTGTCTACTTGTGTCCCCGTTTATGCCAGTGAAGTCCTTTATACTCCAGGAAGATACGAAGCAGAGGTAAGAGGTTTTAACGCACCGATAAAAGTAGCAGTAAGTTTTGGGGAAAGGACCATCACATCTATTGAGATCCTACAGCACGCCGAGACCCGTGGCGTTGGTGACTTTGCCCTCGAGTCCCTACCGGGGGAAATCATTAAACACCAATCTTTAGGCGTTGACGTAGTGACTGGGGCCACTATCACCAGCTATGCCTTGATGGCCGGTGTTGCTTCTTGTGTGCAGCAGGCTGGCGGGAATGTGGCAGCCCTCAGGTCTAAGACTATTGAAAGGGTCCCTGGTCCGAAGGTAACCAGGACTGCCGATGTAGTCATCGTCGGCGGTGGTGGTGCCGGGGTGGCGGCGGCCATCAGTGCCGTGGAAAGCGGTGCTTCGGTCATTGTCATTGAAAAGACGGCTGCTTTAGGTGGTAATACCGTCGTGTCCGGTTGTGCTTGGAACGCGGCTAATCCCGAGATCTTCTCCAAGACCCCTGCTGCCGCTGGGTTGACGGAAAAACTACGGTCCTATCTGGAAATGGATGAATCGGAAGTTCCAGCCGAATTCCGACCGACCTTGAGGACTTTACAGGAACAAATCCGCACTTATCTGGCCGGCGATACATCGATGATGTTCGATTCAGCGGAACTTCATATCATCCAAACCTACTTTGGTGGTAAACGTCAAGGCCTCGATGGTTCGAGCATCGAACCTCGTTTCGATTTCATCGAAATGATGTGTCGGCAGAGCCTGGCGGCCCAAGAGTGGTTGAAGCGGACGGTAGGTACCGTATTCCGGGATACCCTCAGTGAACCTATTGGCTCCTTGTGGAGACGTTCCAATGGTGTTGTCGATAAGTATGAAGAGTTCTTCGGTAAGCCCTCCCGGTTTATCACCGCGAACGGCGGCGAAATCCTGTACAATGTCACAGGGAAAGAACTCATCGTCGAAGGCGGCAAAGTTGTCGGCGTTTATGCGGAAATGAAGGACGGCACCCCCATGGAACTGCGGGCCAACAAGGGTGTTATCTTGGCCACCGGTGGCTATGGTGCTAACACCGACATGGTCATCGAGTACAACAACTACTGGCCTGAACTGGATCCCAAGATCCTAACCACCAACAGACAAGAGCTTAAGGGCGATGGAATCAACATGGGTCTTGCCGTTGGCGCCGGTCTTACCGGTATGGGTTATACCCAGCTGATGCCCATCGGTTGGGCTGATACAGGCTTGCTTGCCTTTGGTGGTGGTTCCAACGTTATGTACATCAGCCAAGAGGGTAAGCGCTTTGTCAACGAATATGCTGAGCGGGACGTAATTTCCATCGGTGCCTTTGAAAATGGAACCCTTTTCTATGAGCTGAAGACCCTCGGTAGCGATAATTTCCCGGCAACTCGAGTTCCCGATACTCCGGTAATGTTCATCGCCGATACCCTGGAGGAAATGGCTGCGAAAATCGGTTGTGATGCTGCGACGCTGATTAGCGAAGTTGAGCGCTACAACTCCTTCGTCGAAGCCGGTTATGATTCCGATTTCGGAAAGACCTCCTTTACCTACAAGATCGAAGCTCCTTACGTAGCTCGAGCAATGAAGCCTTCGATTCACCACACCATGGGTGGTCTGGCCATCGACATCGATTGCCACGTCCTTGATACCCAAGGGAAGGCTATTCCTGGACTCTATGCAGCCGGTGAAGTTGCCGGTGGTATCCATGCCGGTAACCGGGTTGGTGGCAACGCCATCGCCGATATCTTCGTCTTCGGCCGGATCGCAGGGGCCAACGCTGCCCAGGGTAAATAAGGGAACACGACGGTAGAGTCAACTCAACTCCACAATTGGGAATTGGCATTTCTTACAGTGCCAGTTCCCTTTTTTTAGGGAGTTCAGTCTTTCCGATTCTAAGGTGTTCCGAACGAAGGAGACTTCTTTGCTGGTCCGGAGGAGAGCTCTTTCTATGGATGCCCTTAGGGATCTATAAGATAGTCTAAAGGGAATCATCTCAAAAAATCATTAAAAGTCGGATAATAATAAGAGGAGTTTGCCAGGACTTGGCGCAATATAAAAGTAAGGACCGATTGAGTGTGAAAGCACGAACAAGGAGGAATGATGATGAAAGCCATCAGGTCCAGGCGAGTTGCTGTGTTGTTATTGGTGATCATGCTGTTGTCTACTTGTGCGCCCATTTATGCCAGTGACGCCCTTTATAATCCCGGAAGATATGAAGCAGAAGTAAGAGGTTTCAACGCACCGATCAAAGTAGCCGTGACTTTTGGCGAAAGGACAATAACAGCCATCGACATTGTGGAACACGCCGAGACCCGTGGTGTTGGTGACTTTGCCCTCGAGTCCCTACCGGGGGAAATCATTAAACACCAATCTTTAGGCGTCGACGTAGTGACTGGGGCCACTATCACCAGCTATGCTTTGATGGCCGGCGTTGCTTCTTGTGTGCAGCAGGCCGGTGGGAATGTGGCAGCCCTGAGGGCCAAGACCGTCCCGAAGGTTGCCGGTCCCAAGGTCACTAAGAGTGCCGATGTGGTCATTGTCGGTGGTGGTGGAGCCGGAATCGCAGCCGCCATTAGTGCTGTAGAAAGTGGCGCTTCCGTCATCGTCATTGAAAAGACTGCTGCTTTAGGTGGTAATACTGTCGTGTCCGGGTGTGCTTGGAATGCGGCCAACCCCGAATTATTCTCCCAGACCCCGGCTGCCGTTGGGTTAACGGAGAAATTAAAGTCCTATTTAGAAATGGATGAATCGGAATTACCTCCCGATTTCCGTCCGACTCTAAGGACTTTAAAGGACCAAATCCGCACCTATCTGGCCGGCGATACATCGATGATGTTCGATTCAGCGGAACTTCATATCATCCAAACCTACTTTGGTGGTAAACGTCAAGGCCTCGATGGTTCGAGCATCGAACCTCGGTTTGAATTCATCGATTTGATGTGTCGGCAGAGCTTGGCAGCTCAAGAATGGTTGAAACGGACGGTAGGTACCGTATTCAGGGATGTCCTTGCTGAGCCCATCGGTTCCTTGTGGCGGCGCTCCAATGGTCTGCTCGATAAGTATGAAGAGTTCTTTGGTAAGCCAGCTCGGTTTATCAACGCCCACGGCGGCGAAATTCTACTCAATGTCACAGGGAAAGAACTCATCGTCGAAGGTGGTAAGATCGTCGGCGTTTATGCGGAAATGAAGGACGGCACGCCCATGGAACTGCGGGCCAACAAGGGTGTCATCCTGGCCACCGGTGGTTATGGTGCCAATACAGATATGGTCATCGAGTACAACAACTACTGGCCTGAACTGGATCCCAAGATCCTAACCACCAACAGACAAGAGCTTAAGGGCGATGGGATCAACATGGGTCTTGCCGTTGGCGCCGGTCTCGCCGGTATGGGTTATACCCAGCTGATGCCTATCGGTTGGGCTGATACAGGCTTGCTTGCCTTTGGTGGTGGTTCCAACGTTATGTACATCAACCAAGAAGGTAAGCGCTTCGTCAACGAATATGCTGAGCGGGACGTAATCTCCATTGCAGCCTTTGAAAACGGAACCCTTTTCTATGAGTTGAAGACCCTCGGTAGCGACAATTGGCCTGCGGCCCGGACCGAAGATACACCGGTGATGTTCATCGCCGATACCCTGGATGAAATGGCAGCTAAACTCGGTTGTGATGCCGCGACACTGAAGAGGGAAGTGGAGCGCTACAACTCCTTTGTGGAAGCTGGTTATGACTCGGACTTTGGTAAAACCTCCTTTACCCATAAGATCGAAGCTCCTTATGTAGCTCGGGCCATGAAACCATCGATCCACCACACCATGGGTGGTCTGGCCATCGATATCGATTGTCACGTCCTCGATACTCAAGGAAAGGCTATTCCTGGACTCTATGCGGCCGGTGAAGTTGCCGGTGGAATCCATGCCGGTAACCGGGTTGGTGGTAACGCCATCGCCGATATCTTCGTCTTCGGTCGGATCGCAGGGGCCAACGCTGCCCAGGGTAAATAAAAGAGTCCAAAGGTAGAATCAGCCGTTAAGTAAGGGGAACTGGCATCATCAAGGTGCCAGTTCCCTTTATTGCCCTTTGGGGGCTTACTTGCTATGGGTAGCCAGGGTAGCGGGGGATACTCCCCTGTTTTTACGGGCAAGGGCGAGGGCTCCTGTTGGGCCCCAAGGACTTAAGTAGAGGTCAGGCCCTTTAGTTGGGGAAAATCCCTCGGAAAACATCGATGGTGTAATCTACATCCCCACGGCTGATATCCTTATGGGTGACCATCCTTATGGATCCCTGGTCCACATCTTGAATGAGGATGTTTCTTTCCTTCAGCCGGGCCGCTAGTTGGTGGGCGTTAAAATCGGTTCCTTCTAAGGCGAATCGGACAATGTTGGTTTGTACCGTTGCCAGATCGAGCTTGATCCCTCCTAAGGGTGCTAGGGCTTCGGCCAAAAGGCGGGCGTTGGCGTGGTCATCGGCTAAGCGGTGGATCATTTTTTCTAAGGCGACGATGCCTGGTGCAGCGATGATACCTGCTTGGCGCATGCTACCGCCGATTACCTTCCGGACGCGACGGGCCTTGGCGATGAATTCCGCCGAACCGCAGAGGATGGCACCCACTGGACAGGCCAAACCTTTGGAGAGACAAAAGGTGAGGGAATCCACTTGGGCAGCGATCTCCCGGACATGGACCCCTAAGGCTACGGCCGCGTTGAAGACCCGGGCACCATCTAGATGGACCTTTAAGCCGTTGGCATGGGCTACATCTTTGATAGCCTTCATTTGTTCGATGGTCATCACTGTACCACCATGGCCGTTATGGGTGTTCTCCAGACAGACCAGAGTGGTGGGGGGATGGTGGACGTTGCTACCATCGCGGATAGCAGCTTGGACATCGTCGGGGTCCAAGACTCCGTAGTGACCGGGTATTAAACGGGGTAGACAGTTACAAAGGGCAGCGATGCCGCCGGCTTCATACCAGTAAATATGGGCTTTTGCTTCTAGAATGATTTCTTCCCCGGGGTTCGTATGACTAGCCATGGCGACCAGGTTTCCCGCTGTTCCCGAGGTGAGTAACAAGGCTGCCTCTTTGCCTACCAACTGGGCGGCCATTTCCTCCAATTTATTGACCGTGGGGTCTTCACCTTTCATATCGTCGCCTAACGGAGCGGTGGCGATGGCTTTCAGCATTTCCGCGGTGGGTAGGGTGACGGTATCACTGCGAAAATCAATGATTTTGGCCATGAAAAAACCTCCTCTTTCCCCTGGCAGAGTATTTCTTTCTGAGCTCATACATTCTTAATACATGCCCTAGGGAGAAAATCCTTCGGAAAGGGGCAATAATCAGAAAAGAGCATTAGAGGGGGCATTAAGGGCGCGGGACAAGAGTGGGCGAGGCCGGAATCCATCTTTCGGTGAAGTTGGCGGGGGCCACGGGTAAGGAAACAGCATTCCTTAATGTAGTCATGGCCTTCTTGCGCCTGATGGAAGCCCTTTATCTCTAGTCTTTCTAGGTAAGACTGGAGATAAAGGGCTTTTTGGGATAGAGACCGAATCTGGTGCTGTGTTTCTACGAATAGGGGACGCCTTGGCGGTAACTCTACGGATCGTAGATTGTTATTTCTCTCCGGAAAGGTTATGCTGTTTTTGGGAGGGAACGCTGTGGATTGTGGTAAGACGGGGCATTTGATCGCCTCTTTGCGCAAGGAAAAGCAGATGACCCAACGGCAGCTGGCTGATTTGTTAGGGGTTAGTGATAAGGCGGTTTCGAAATGGGAGCGGGGACTTGGTTGTCCCGATGTGTCCTTGCTTAATCAATTGTCCCAGGTGTTGGGAGTAAATATCGATCAGATCTTATTAGGGGAACTAAACCCCAATGAGCTCGATGGAGGAAATATGAGACGAATTAAATTCTATTTTTGTCCAAACTGTCAGAGTGTGACTACTACTACCGGTGCAGGGGAGGAGTTTTCCTGCTGCGGGCGGAAATTAGATCCTTTGGAGCCCCAAGTTGAGGATGGCGCCCATCATATTTCCCTGGAAGAAATTGATTTGGAATACTTTGTCACTGTTGACCATGAGATGACCAAGGAACACTACCTCACCTTTGCCGCCCTGGTCGCCTATGATCGGGTGCTCTTGGTGAAACTCTATCCGGAACAAGCTCCGGAATTTCGCTTGCCCCTCTTTCGCCGGGGTAAGCTTTATCTCCACTGTAACCGCCATGGATTGTTGGTGAAGGATATTTAACGAGGACTAGACAAGTACCCTCTAGGCGGTATGTTGTCCTTGTTTTCTAGATGGGTGTGGGGAAGGTGAAGGGGAAAACTCATCTCTTAGCCCCCATTGTCTTTGGGAGCAGGTATTCTAGAGGGGTACCCCAGGATACCAGATCTTTGAGCTTGGGCCGGCAATTTATTGGTCTTGGGCGAAGGTGTTTTCCGTCGGTCCAGTGAATAAAAGGTACAAAAGACCCCAAGGGGAGCAGTTCAATGTGCTCTGCTCCCCTTGGGGCCTTCCTTTTTAAGTGCGTAGGGGATTATCGATTAGGGTCGCAAAGATGAATTCATGTACATGTCCCCGGTTAAGGGTGGTTGTTCCCGAAACGGCATGGATGTGCCTGCCGTTACCGACAGGAATAGATAAGCCTGTTATTTCGCCCACTTCATGGAGGTGGAGTTCAGTGAAGTCGGTGTCCATTTGAAAGGTATGGACATGATCATCACCGACGGGTATCACTTCCCCTGTCATTCCGACAAAACGATGGTTATGGGGTATTTGTTCAAAAATTGCGGTGCTGCCCTGGACTTCGTGGACATGGGTCTGGGTGGAAACCACTTTGTTCTTTCCGTTGCGACGACTTGCTTCCATAGGTCGTCCCTCCTTGCATATGGACTTTCTACAGTATATGTGTCTGCGACAAGGGGGGAACAAGCCCTCGAATAAATGGGGATTGGGGACTATCCCGCCCGACGGGAGTGGAAGGGAGGAGGATAAACGGAGGATAGGAAAGAAAATCCAGAACATAGCCGGAGTAAATAGGATTCGGTGATTAAGCAGGAATTCGAATATTTAATCATGAATGGTTGATTATGTCATTTGGGAGGAGTGCATTAGATGGATTATCCAGGAAAGAGTAGAGTATTCTATCGGGACATGTCCAGAAACTATCCAATTATCGAACGAGGTTCTGGTGTTTTCCTCTACGATGAACAGGGCAACGAATACCTCGATGCTGCCGGTGGAATCGGGGTCGTCAACATCGGCCATGGCGTCAAGGAAATCGCTGAAGTGGCCAAAAAACAAATGGAAACATTAGCCTTTGCCTTCAGCGGGGCCGTTGCTAGCCGACCGACTATGGAATTGGCTGAAAAACTAGCCGCGATGGCTCCTCCGGGGATGGGTGAAGTAAAGGTATTCTTCTCCTCGGGCGGTTCCGAAGCTAATGAGGCTGCGCTGAAATTAGCCCGTACCTACTACTTGGCTAAGGGAATCCATAGTAAATATCGGTTTGTTTCCCGCTGGCAAGGTTACCACGGCAATACCATGGGCACCTTATCGATCACCGGTCGCACAAGATGGCGCGAACCCTATTTGCCTCTATTGCTCAACTTCCCCCATATTTACCCTCCCATCTGTTATCACTGCCCCTTTGATTCCGAGTACCCCCGCTGCGATGTAAAGTGTGC
>JBMNRY010000024.1:0-23124 GCA_050944915.1 Limnochordia bacterium | reverse complement strand
CGGGCAAGCCTAGGTATTTGCTCCTCGATGAGCCTTTCGCCGGGATCGACCCCATTGCTATCGCCGATTTACAAAAATTGATCGCCTATCTGAAGGATTTAGGTTTAGGAGTCTTAATTACTGATCATAACGTCCGGGAGACTTTATCTATCGTCGATGAAGGTTACATCATCCATAATGGGCGGGTCTTGGCCTCGGGCACACCCCGGGAGATAGCCGCAGATCCCCAAGTTCGGAAGTACTATCTAGGAGAAGGATTTCGTTTGTAAAGGGGTGAGAATAGATGTATGGTTTGAGTCTGATCGCCATCTTGGCCGTCACCGGGGGGCTCATCGCCTACCTAGGTGACCGGATGGGCATGACCATCGGCCGCAAAAAGCTGACCCTTTTCGGTCTGAGGCCCAAACATACATCTATTCTCATCACTATTTTCACCGGCATTTTCATTTCCGTCGGTACCTTAGCGGTGTTATCTATCGTTTCCGAAGATGTTCGCACGGCTCTCTTCCACATCCGGGAGATCCAGGAGGCCTTAGCCACCAGCGAAGTCCGTTACCAAGAAAGTCAAAGCCAATTGCTGCAGCAACAAGCCCGGGCCGATGAATTGGCCCAGGAGATCGCAGCCATGGCCGACGAGCTGCAGCTCATGGTGACCCAAAGGGATGCGGCCCAAGCCGACCTTCTAGAGGCTAAGGCCGAGGAAGCCCGGGTCTTGGCCGCCTATGAAAAGGCCCAGGGTGAGTTGGAATTCGAACAGGCCCGGGTAGAGAACTTAACGGAGATCAGTGAGAAGATCCAGCAGCGGGTCGAAGAGCTGGAACGGACGGAAGCGGCCCTCAACGAAAAGATAGCGGCCCTTTGGGAAGCTTATCAAGATCTCAGCGAGACTTACCAGAAGCAGACGGAACGGATGCGCTTCGGCAACGTGGCCTATCGCTCAGGAGAGATCATCTTGGCGGCTGTCTTCAATGGTGGAAAGCCGCTGCCCGAAGCGGAAGCCGACCTCTTAGATTTTCTGATGTTGGTGAACCGTGCGGCCCTAGAGCGGGGAGCCCGGATCCTAGGCAAGCCTAATTACGCGCTGCAATTGGTTTCCCAAGAACATTTCGATACTACGGCCAAGATGCTGTCCCAAGAGGAAGGCAAGTTCGTCGTCCGGGGTGTCTCTAGTGGTAATACCATGCTGGGTGAACCGGTTGTGGTCCATTTTGAAGTGATCCCCGAACAGCAGATCTTCACCGCCGGGGAGGTCATCGCCGCGGATACCGTCGACGGCAGGGTCGCTGCCCAGATTGAAGATCGGATCCTCCAGCTTCTCCGCCAGGTGAACGAAATCGCCATCGAACGGGGAATGATCACCGACCCCCACGGTCTGGTGGGCCAAACTAGTGGGGGAGATTTCCTCGAGGCCATCACCGCGGTGAAACTGGCCAACGGTCCGGTGCGGGTCCTGGCCGTAGCTGCCGCCGATACTTGGTCTACGGAAGGTCCTTTGCAAATTCGCCTCCAGGTGGAAGGGAATTAGATCCAGGGATAGTAGAAAGTGTAGAAAAAAAGAAGCAGGAACCTGTCCTTTTGTGGAGAATAGTGTAGGGGTAACGGGAATTCATCCCGTGCCCCACTTTTTATATCCAGGGAACCGGCCCAGGAAAAACCTACCATGATTCTAACCACAGACAACTACTTTATTCCCAGCAACCGTGTTAGCAAAATTTGATGCTTACTACCAGCAGGCTAAGCAGTACTGGTCCTTGCAGTCGTCCTATTTTTGGTGCCTTTCATACCGGTTTTGATGAAGGGTCAAACCAGTTTTAGTATCATTCCTCTACCATCGACAGCGAGCCGTTGGTAGGTGGGGCCTGGGGCCGTCGGCAGGACGGCCCCTTTATTTTCGGGAGGCCAAGATCTATGCGAGCCATCTCCGTGCTACTTCTATTAATCCTATTCACCTCACCCCTCCAAGCCAGTCCCTTGGCGGAACTGGAAGCCGACCATTGGGCCTACGGTGCCTTGGACCGGCTGATGGAAGCAGGCTTCTTACCTCCCACTACTTATTTCAGTATGACCCGCTATGAGGTGGCCATGGAGATCGAGCGGGCTTTGACAACTATCCAAGGTTCCACCAAGCCTTTGGGTCGGTTGGTGCAAAAGCAGTTGGCCGAGACTTTTCAGCTCCAGTTCTACGATAGCGGTTCCCTCGATGGACAAGCTCGGGATTTGGCTTTGGATTTAATCCGCCTCCAGCGGGAGTTCAGCGATGAACTGGCTATCTTTAGACCGCCTCCTTCCCCCGTCGATGGGATCCTCTGGGAAGTGGGTCGCCTTCATCTAGGCCCCATCGGTGAACAGAAACCTATTGCATTGGATGATTTATCCCTCCAGGTTACCGGCAGGGATGATCTCTCCTCCCCGGAAGATCCTGGGGAAGAACCTTTCCAGCTGGGGACCCTGGAGGGAGATATTCTGGAAGATTACAAGTTAGTTGATTTTGATACCGCTTCCCGGGTAGCTGCGGAAGGACTACAGATTAGATTTTGAGCCCGTCGATTATGGCGGGCTCTTTTTGGTAGATCTTACTACCCCCACTCCCCCAAGGACCCTGAGGTCTTAAAACATCGATGATATCCAGGTTTTCCCCCTTTTGGGATTATAAATTTTGGCCGGAGATTTTCCCATCAAAAGAAGGAATTGACCGGGAGGGGACGAATTATATGGGCGAGCAGACAATCTGGGTTTTTCGTCTGCTTATTTCGGCGGAAGGCGGGGTCCCCTGGTCGATCAGGGGGGCGATGCGGTCGAGGAAACAAGGCCACTCGTCTGCTGGACCCCCGAAGATCTGCCGGGAACCACCAAAAACAAAAGGGGGTAAATGAAAAATGAGGAAGAAGATCGCGTTACTCGTAGCTCTTCTCATGGTAGGCAGCCTGGTACTCCCAGTCATTGCTGCCGCCGCGAATCCTTTCTCTGACCTGCCGGCACATCACTGGGCCTACGATGCCGTAGTCCAGTTGGAGGCAGCAGGTTTAGTAGAAGGGTATCCCGATGGAGAATTCAAAGGCCAAAGGCCGATGACCCGCTATGAAATGGCTATGGTCGTCGCTCGGTTCTTGGCCCAACTGGACAACCGTGTTGCTTCTGCTATCGAAGCAGAGCGGCCGGGGATTGTCGCTGAAGTTAGGGATCAGGTATCCCAGGATCTGAAAGACGAATTAGCTAAGGCATTGGCCGATATCGAAGCCGCCAAAGCCGGTGTCAGTGAAGAAGCCCGGGCAGAACTGGAACGGGCCCAAAAGCTGATCGCCGATGAGTTGGCTGCTCTCGAAGCTAGCCGTGCTGAAGTCGATGGGGAAACCATCGTCGTTACGCCCGCTCTCGAACAGGTAGTTCGGGAAGAAGTAGAAAGGGCTATTAACGAACGGATCGAAAAGGCAGCAGAAGATGCCGAATACCGGACGATTATCGCTCAAGCTGAAGCCGATAAGGCCCGGGACGTCGCCGATGGCGCCAGCCAATCTGCCTTGGAAGCTTTAGCCGAGCTAGCCGCCCTCCGCGAAGATGTGGATGCTATCGATCTGAAGCTAGCTGCCCTCGACGATAGGGTAACATCCAACGAAGAGTCCGTCGAAGCTTTGATGGACATTATGGCTAAGTCCCTTTCCGGTTCTATCAACCGCTTAGCCGTTGAGTTCGAAGAAGAATTGGAAGTTCTCGGTGTTCGCGTCGAGAAACTGGAAAATCTCTTCGCTTCCCTCAGCGGTCGTGTCTCCGACCTCGAACTGCAGCAAAAGGTTACCTCTGTAACCTTAGACCGCCACTTCGCCGACCACGCTCGGGCTGTCCAGCTCAGTGGTAAGACGGAAGTGAAGTTTGAGGATACTTTGGTAGATCCCAAAGAAGGCGTTTACGCCTATAAGGATCTTATGGACCGGGACAAGGATGAAGTTTACGAAGATGAGACCGTTTTCGAACAGGTATACGAGTTGACCCTGTCTGTACGGCCGACGGATAACATTGAAGTGGAAGCCGGTTTGGAAGGGACCAACGTTTTCAACAAAGAAGATGCCGACCCATTTAATCTGGATGGCTCCTACGTTCAGTTAAGCACCGACGGCGTTCTCAAGTTGATGCGCTTCGGTACCATTCCCGAGCAAAACTGGAGTCCTTTCACCTTAGAAAAGTACTCCGAAGAAGCTGATGATGAGAAGTGGCGGGATGGTATGTATGCTGAATTGGAATTCCCGTCTAACGTTACCACAAAGGCTGTCTTTGAGCGTTTAGTCAAGGATCCTGATAATGATCATGATGCATACTTTGGTGCAGTAACCACCCAATGGCAGGTTGATAAAACCATGAATTTGGGTGTCACCTTCATGACCGAGGCTGACAGGATTGTTAAGAAAGAAGCCTTCCAAGATGAAAACACCCTGTGGGCCTTCAATGCTGGGTTGAACCTGGGGAACTTCAGCTTTGCAGGGGAATATGCTATTGATCAGTTCTCCGGTGATGCTGCTGCCTATGAACTATCCGCTAGTGGTAAGCTAGGGGCCTTGAATTTGGGTGCTAGAGTCTTGGACATTGGAAAAGACTTCTTGGCTAAAGGTGAAGACGAACTCGAGGCTTCTTGGAAGTATGGACGGTCCTTTGATGAGGACTTAGCAGTCGAGGTTGAAAGCGATGAAGAAGGGAAACCGGTGGACGCCTTCCTTAAGGACGATAAACCGGATAATGTAGAGTTTGCCCGAGGTCTGCGCAATATCGAAGTGGATGCATCTATGCCCGCTGGCAGTATGACTCTAGGCGCTAGTTATAACAAAAAGACCTTTACGGCTAGTCCCATCGTAGTCAAGCTTGATGGCGATGAATCAAAGCGCCTTGCGTGGTTCAAGGAAGCTGAACAAGAAACTGAATTTGAATACGATAAACGCATGTTGACAGCTGAAATGCCAGTTGGCCGGGCTACCTTGGCTTTAGAAGGTGGATTAGGTAAAGAACTCCAGGGTGGAGACGAAACCGTGGATGCAAAATATGCACAAGCTGCATTAAAGAACATCCCTGTTGTTGATGGTCTGACTGCCCGAGTCAGTGCCGCAATGTTGCGGGATACCACCGATTGGTATAAGGAAAGCAAGTGGAAAGCTGGGGAGGATCGCAACAAGTATAAGGCTGGTCTAGCGTACGATGTGACTCCTAACCTCAACGTGACCGGTTCCTATGAACTTGTTCGGGATCCAAATGCCAGCGACGAAAAAGACACGAAAACAGTGGAAGCAACTGCCGACTATGCTCTGAGCCTTGGTGCTTTGAACATCACCCAAGGTTTGGAATTCAAGAAGGTTCTCAACGATTCCCGCCAGATGATCGCTTATCGGGCTGGCGTTGGAACAACCATCTTCGGTGCCGACCTTGGTGTCGACTTCCTCCGACGAGTAGGGAAAGCGGATCTAGAAGAGCTGTACCCTGATCCTGAAGACGTTGATCCTGAAGACTTGGATGAAGAATACGACTCCATCGACACCATTTGGGACGTCAACTTGACTTATCCCGTTGCCGAAAATGTAGACTTCAAACTCGGTGGTCTTTACGTACATCACGACAACATTTTTGACCGCGACGAGGATGACAAGAAATACAGCTTCACCGTCAAACAAGTCAAGGCTGGTTTAGCAATCTCCTTCTAAAACAGCTAAACGAACCATCCAAATACCCTCGGAGTTCCTACTCCGAGGGTATTTTCAACTAAGGGGTGTTCCCCATGGGACCGATTATCGCTATTGACCCAGGCAGAGACAAGTGCGGAGTAGCCATCGTCAGCCGGGAAGGAACCCTATGGCGTAAGGTCATCCCCCGGAAGGACTTAGAGCAGATTGTGGAGGCCTGCCGTCAACGTTGGAAGGACGTTGCTCGGATTGTCATCGGAGATGGCACCGGCTCCAAAGAAGTGTTCCAGGAACTAAGAGATCTTGGCCTAGCGGTAGAACTGGTCGATGAATATGGCACAACTGAGGAAGCAAGAAAACTATATTGGAAAGAGAATAAACGTAAGGGCTGGAGAAAATTAGTCCCAGTCTCTTTGCAGACACCCCCTGAACCCTACGATGATCTTGTGGCCGTTGTCTTAGGTCAACGATATTGGTTACAATTGGAAATGAAGGTAAATGGCAGGGATTGAAGAAACAAGTGGAGAATTAATACGCGGTAAAATAGGTTAGTGTTGAGGGGAGGGCAAGGGGATGAAAAGCGGACGTTGGATCCTAGTGATGCTGCTGGTTTGCCTATTGGCAACTCCGGGGGCCGCCAACCCCTTTGCAGAGGTCCCTGCCCAACACTGGAGTTACGAAGCCATTGAATACCTTGCCAACAGAGGCCTTGTCTCGGGACAACGGCTCTGGAACTTCGGTAGCGGCCGGACGGTCACACGATATGAGATGGCCATGTTGGTGGGCCAGGCCTTAAGCAGTGTGGCCGGTGATGTGGAAGACGGCATTGTCGTCACCCCGGCGATTGTTGATCGGGTCCGTAGACTAAGTGTGGAATACGCCGACGAACTAGAGGTCTTAGGCTATTCCGTATCCTGGGATGGTCGAGAGGCTCAACTGGATTTTGATGAAAGAGCAAGGGGCGAAATCAGAATCCCCAGCGTAGATCCGGGACTACATCGCTTTGTCTTGACCACAGATACCGGTAGCGGTTTCCGGGTCCACACCGGTTGGATCGACCGGGTGCCTGCTTGGGATGAGGCGCCGGAACTGCAAGATGTGGCCATCAGCCTCGACAAAAGGTTATTAGCCACCCTAGGCTCCCAGGAGGTATCATTGAATGAGCTAACCTTCCAGGGGCAGCAGTTGGACGGTGTGCGGGCAGTAGTCAATCTGGGACAATTAGGCTCTACCGTCATCATCGGCAAACAGCTCGATGATGATTATGTGGCTGCCCTCGATGGGCGGATTGAACTCAACGACTACGTCATCGTTGGGGGTAGCTATGTCCGTCGCTCCCATGAAATGGGGGATCTCCTCAATCCCCAAAGGGAATTGGAAGCCTTGGGGAGTCTGGGAGGCACCGTTATCCTCCACCCCCGACTGAGCCTCACCGGTGAATATGCTCAAAACTTGAGTACCGACAGCAGTGGAATCAAGCTGGGAGGCAGCATGAAATTGGGGGCTATGGAACTGGGGGCTAGCTTCAAGACTTTAGAACCTGGTTTTGAGAAAGATATCCCCGTTTTTGCAGAGTCGACTGGTTATGGGTTTAACATGCGGTTGGGGGATCTATTGATCAGTACCGAACGGGACTTGGTCCTCAGCGAAGAAGAACTACTGCGTTCTGCTACCTCCTATGGAGTCAACTTCGAGGTTGGAAACATCGGTGTTCTGCGGGCCGGTTACGAATATGTGGACTTAGATAAATTAATGCCCGATGAACCCCGGACGACAACATCGGTAGGTTTAGATTTCTACATACCCGGAGGGACCATTAAGGCCGATGTGGTCTATGCGGGTGATGGTACCATCCCCTGGTCCAAACAGGGTGATGAGAACTTCGGGTTGCGTTCCACCAGTGTCGGTCTCGGATATAGTTTCAACAACGACATTTCCCTTTTGCTAGGGTATAAGTTGGTCGATTTCAATGTGGTCGAGGATGAGGAATTGGAAGGAACCGAGACTAAGGCTACCGCAGAATTTGCCATTCGCTTCTAATGGGGGAGGGTGTCTAATGAAAAGAATCACCTGGATTTTGCTTTGTTCTTTGATCGTAAGTGTAATTGGTCCTGTGGGTACGGCTATGGCTTCGCCGGTGGAAGGGCTGGCAACAGTAGAAAACATGTTATACGGACAGCAGCAGGGCGGTGCCCTGGTCTCCCGACTGGAAAGGTTAGAACGGGACCTCTTCGGCGAAACCAAATCGGGAGCTCTCATCGTACGGATTAACAATATTAATCAATATTTGTTATCTAGTGAAGTGCGGGGCGCTTCTTTAACCATGCAGCTTAACGCCCTGGAATGGATGGTCCACGAATCGGTTAACGATGGACAACCTATCGCCAAGCGTTTAGAAGCTTTAGAAATGGCCCTTTATGGAGCCCCCCAAGAAGGGGCCATCATGGAGCGATCAAGCTCCTTGATCAAAGTTCTTTGGGCCACCGATGATTTGAAAACCCGGTCGGTAGAATTACCGAAGGAGACCCTGGTAAAAATCCGCCTCCAGACCGAATTGAACTCCGCGAAGAACGAAGTCGGTCAACGGGTCCGCTACCGCATCGTCGATGATGTGCTGGTGGACGGGATTATGGTCCTCCCTGCGGGTAGTGAAGGGGAAGGCAAGGTAACGGAAGTCACCTCCGCCGGTCGGTTAGGCCGGGATGGACGGGTTGTAGTCGATTTCAGCTCGGTGAAGGCTATCGACGGCACCCCTGTTCAACTGGAAGTCAGCGAACGGGCTACGGAAAAGAACCTTTCCTTAGAAATGGCCGCGGGAGCCAGCATGGCCGGTGTCATCCTCCTAGGCCCCATTGGCTTGGCCGGTGGCTATTTCGTCAAGGGTAAAGATGTGAGCATCCCTGTGGGTACCGAGTTCTACGTCGAGGTTTCCCGGGGAGCCAGGGTGACGGGGCTAGACTTACGACCATAGGCGCGGGAAACCGCGCTTTTTTTCTTTTAAATCCATCAAGACTGCTCCCCTGGGGGCTGGAGGAGGCACAACGTTTGCAGCTTGGTTTAGGTATCGATGCCGGCGGCACTTACACAGACGCAGTTTTACTCGATTTAAAAGGCAGGGAAATACTAAAAAAAGGCAAGGTCCCCACGACCAAAGGTGATTACTCCATCGGCGTGGAAGGAGCCATTGCCCGTTTAGAAATCGAACATCCTAAGGAGATTGCAATGGTGGCTCTATCGACCACCTTAGCTACCAACGCTATCGTTGAGAACCGTGGGGGTCGGGTTGGTCTCATCCTCATCGGCTACCATCCAAGGGTGGCCAGATTGCTTCCTCCCGAAGTGGGGGAGTGCCGTTTCATCAAGGGACGGCACAGCATCCGGGGGGAAGAGCTCGAACCTTTGGACACTAAAGCCTTGGCCGAAGCCATCGAATCCTTAAAGGACCAAGTCGATGTCTTCGCCGTCAGCAGCTATTTAGCTGTCCGCAACAACGAACATGAACTAGAGGCCGGGGCAATGCTGGAGACCGCTGGTTATCCTTATGTCCTGGGCCACCAATTGACCAGGCAATTAAACTCCTTGGAGCGGGCCATCACCGCTTTTTACAATGCCCGGTTAATCCCCTCCATCGTCCAATTGATCGGCGCGGTGGAGCAGGTTTTGCAGCGGCGGGGCATTAAAGCACCCTTACACATCCTCAAAGGCGACGGCTCCCTCATGGCTAGCGAGCTGGCCAAGGAGCGGCCTGTGGAGACCATCCTCTCTGGGCCGGTGGCCAGTATGGGTGGCGCCCGCTGGTTAGCCCAAGCCGAGGAGGGGCTAGTTGTAGACATGGGAGGAACCACAACAGATCTGGCCATCATCGCCCAGGGTCAAACTCCTATCAGCCGTGGGGGTGTTAAACTAAAACACTACCCCCTAGCGGTCACCACCCTGGATCTCCACACCCTGGGATTGGGTGGGGATAGTGAAATCAGGCTGGTGGAAGGCCAGCTGAAACTAGGTCCAAGGCGGGTTCTGCCCATTTCCCTGCTAGCCCGGAAACATCCGGAGATTAAAGAAGAAATGGCCCGCTGGCTGCAGGGAGAAATCCATGTTGATTGGGGTTTGCTTCGGCCCTTGCCCTTCTATGTGGCCCTGCCGGGGGGAGGAAATTGGCCGTGGAGCCAAAGGGAGAAAGCTATCCTGGCCAGGCTGAATCAAGGACCCTGCTCTATTTATGAACTAGCGGAAACCATAGGCAGTAGCTATCCCAGTCTTTTACCCATGACAGCTTTAGAGGAAGCCGGTCGGATCATCAGGGTGGGCTTAACGCCCACCGATATCCTCCATCTGACAGGGGAGCTGGCCGAGGGTGATGGAGAAGCAGCGAGAATGGCTGCCGCGTTGGTAGCCCGCTCCTTCCGTTGGGCGGTGGAGGATCTAATCAGCCAAGTTTTACGAACCATGGAGAAAGAGTTGGCTGGGGCCATTTTGCAGATGGCCTGGGGTGAAGAGACCAAAGGTACCGGTAAGGGTGAGGGATCCTTCCCCGGCTATCTGCTCGAGAAGATCCTTTTCGGTGGGGGAGAAATACTAGCGGGTCAATTAAAACTAAAACTGCCTCTAATCGGTGTGGGAGCTCCCATCGGTGCTTACCTGCCCCCGGTGGGGGGTAAATTAGGGACTAAAGTCATCATTCCACCCCATTACGAGGTGGCCAATGCCGTCGGGGCTGTTATCGGCCATATCAGCGCCCGGGCGGAAGCGGTCATTCGAGCCTTGGAAACCGGTCGTTTTGCCCTCTATGGACCGGGGGAGACCAGGATCTACCGCCATTTGGCCCAGGCCCGCCGGGCGGCGGAGGAAATAGTGGGGGAGGAGGCCTTCCGTTTGGCCCAGGCCGCTGGAGGGCAAGATATTCAGGTCCATGTGGAAATCGATGAACGTTATGCCCAGATCGGCGGCGATGTGCCGGGGACCATCCTGGTGGAAACCATCGTTTCTGGATTGGCCATCGGGAAACCGGCTTTCGCCAGTGATTGAAGGGGGAAGGGGTTTGTCCATTCGACAGGTCATTATCCTAGTTCTAGATGGGGTGGGCGTCGGCGCTGCTCCCGATGCCCATAAATTCGGGGATGAGGGAAGTAACACCCTAGGTCATATCCTGGAGCGGATGCCGGAGTTACAGCTGCCCCATCTGCGGCAGTTGGGATTGACGGCCTTGGTGGGGGAGACCGGTCATCGTCCCCTGGGGGCTTATGGGAAAATGGAGGAGTTGTCGGCGGCTAAAGATACGACCACCGGCCATTGGGAGTTGATGGGTTTGGTGACGGAAAAACCTTGGCCCGTCTATCCCCAGGGCTTTCCTCCGGAGATTATCGATGAGTTCACGGAGAGGATCGGACGGGGGATTTTGGGTAATAAGGTGGCTTCGGGGACGGAGATCTTGGTGGAGCTGGGGGCGGAACACCTCAGGACCGGTTACCCCATCGTCTATACTTCCGTCGATAGCGTCTTTCAGATCGCAGCCCATGAGGAAGTCATCCCCGTGGAGGAGTTGTATCAGATTTGTTTGACGGCTAGGGAGATCCTCCAGGGGGAGCATGGGGTGGCCCGGGTCATCGCCCGGCCCTTCCTTGGGAAGGATGGAAGTTGGACCCGTACGGCCCGCCGGAAGGATTTCTCTTTGCCTCCGCCCCAGCCGACCCTGTTGGATGTAGCCCAGGAGGCGGGGGTTCCTACGACGGCCATCGGCAAAATCGACGATATCTTCGCCCACCGGGGAATCGGACGGAGCATCCATGTCCTGGAGCATAGGGAATGTATCGATGCTACCTTGGAGGCCATGAGCGCTAAGGAAGGCATTGTCTTGACCAATTTGGTGGAGTTCGATATGCTTTACGGCCACCGCAACGATGTGGAGGGTTTCGGTCGGGCCTTGGAGGCCTTGGATGGGAGGATCCCGGAGCTATTAAAGGCCACGGGGGAGGAGCAGCTGTTGGTCTTCACCGCGGATCACGGCTGCGATCCTACCTATCCCACCACCGACCATACCCGGGAATATGTGCCTTTGCTTTGTTGGAATCCCCGGATCCAGCCCGTCGATTTAGGGATTCGCCGGGGTTTTTGGGATTTGGCGGCTACGGTGAGCCAGTTGTTGGGTCTTCCTGCTGTGGGAGAGGGTATCTCCTTCGGGAACGAGATGGGTTTGGATTGAAGGGGTCCTCGGGGAGAGAACGGTCTTTAGGGGAAGGAAAAGCAATCTTTTCAGGGGGGCTTACGGGCCCCTTTTTTGTTATCCTCCGCAAGGGAAACAAATCTCCCAAAAAAGGGATTCTACAACCAATAAAGAAAGTCTAGTTATTCAGTAGCTGAAGGGAGGAAAGTCTTTTGCGCATCCTGGTTACAGAACCGATCCATGATGCCGGCATCGAGTTTCTGCGCCAAAGGGCAGAAGTAGTCTTAGGTGCCGGCCGTTCTGTAGAGGAATTAAAGGAGTTAGCCCGGGACGTCGATGGTATCATCGTCCGGGTCGTGCCCATCGATGCCGACTTCTTGAAAGGCTGCCCCCAATTGAAGGTGGTAGGTAAACACGGAGTCGGTTACGACAATATTCAGGTTCCTGCGGCCACCGAACAAGGTATAGCCGTTGTTTTCACCCCCGGGGCCAACTCCGTCTCCGTCGCGGAACATGCTTTAGCTTTGATGTTGAACTTGGCGGTGCGGGTCGGATCCGCCGACCGGGACATTCGGGGTGGGTGCTTAGGTCCCCAGAAAAACTACCGGGGCGTCGAACTTTTGGGTAAAACCCTGGGTTTGATCGGTTTAGGCCGCATCGGCCGCCATCTAGCCCACATGTGTCGGGCGGCCTTTGACATGGAGGTCGTAGCCTATGACCCTTATGTCAAGTCAGCTCCCGACAGCATTAAACTGGCTTCCTTGGAGGAGGTCTTAAGGGCCGGAGATTTCATCTCCATCCATGTACCTTTAACGGAGGAGACTAAAGATCTCATCGCTGCTCCCCAACTAGCCATGATGAAAGAAACGGCCTTCATCATCAATACTGCCCGGGGCGGCATTATCAACGAAGAGGCTCTCCATGGGGCCCTGGTAGCCGGAGAAATCGCCGGTGCCGGTTTAGATGTCTTCGTCAAGGAGCCTCCCCCAGCGGATCATCCCTTGGTCCAATTGGATAATGTCGTTGTGACTCCCCATACCGGGGCGGCCACCGAGGAAGCTCTAAAACGGATGGCCATAACCGTTTCGGAAGAAGTACTAGCTGTTCTAGAAGGTCGTCGACCGCGGCATCTGGTCAATCCAGAAGTATTTAATTAAGAAGGGAGAAATGGAAAGTGGCAGTTTCCATCAAAGGCGTGTTCCCTCCCATCGCAACTCCTTTTGTAAACGGCGAGATCGCCGAAGACAAGCTGATGGCGAACTTGGAGAAGTGGAACCAAACGGCCCTAACCGGGTATGTGGTGTTAGGTTCCAACGGGGAATTCCCCTACCTCGAGGAAGATGAAAAGATCAGGATGGTCGAACTGGTTAGGGCCAACGCGGCACCTGATAAGATCGTCATCGCCGGTACCGGTATGGAATCGACCCGGGCCACCATCCGCGTGACGAAACGGGCCGCCGAGGCTGGTGCCAATGCCGCCATCGTCATCAATCCCCATTATTACACCGGGGCTATGAAAGAACCGGTGCTGCTGCGGCATTACATGGAAGTTGCCGATGCATCGCCCATCCCTGTGTTGATTTATAACGTGCCGGGCTTTACCGGTGTGAACATCCCGGTAGATGTCATCGCTAAGTTGGCCCAGCATCCCAACATCATCGGGATGAAGGATACCTCGGGCAACATCACCCAGGTCGGTTTGTTGGTCCGGGCAACCCGAGGGGAAAACTTCGCCGTCCTCGCCGGTTCTGCCAACCATTTCCTCCCTGCTCTGGCCGTCGGCGCCCAAGGGGGTATTCTAGCCCTGGCTAACATCGCGCCCGATGAGTGCTGCCAGATTTACCAACTCTACCAGGCCGGAAAGATCCAAGAAGCCCAAGACCTGCATTTACAAGTCATTAAAGTCAACCAAGCCATCACCGCCGGCATGGGTATCGCCGGTTTGAAATATGCCATGGAACTGCGGGGCTATTTCGGCGGTTCGCCCCGGCAGCCCCTCCTGCCCTTGCCTGAAGACAAACGGGCCGAGATGGAAGCCATCTTGCGGGATGGAAAACTACTCTGAAGGATGTGAGAACATGCGGGCAGCCCTATTAAAAGAAGTATACGAAATAGAGATCACCGATGTGCCCGAGGTGTATCCCAAAGCGGGAGAAGTGAAAATCCAAGTTAAATTAACGGGTATCTGTGGTTCCGAGATCCATGCCTTCAAAGGTACCCACCCTTACCGCAAGCCTCCTGTCATCTTAGGCCATGAACTGGCCGGCGACGTGGTGGAAGTAGGCGCTGGTGTCACCGAATTTAAAGTCGGTGATCGGGTCATCGTCGAGCCCCAGATCGCCTGCGGCAAATGCCCCTTATGTGCCCAGAATTTGACCAACCTTTGTGATAACAAAATCGTTCTAGGGACCAGCCAGTGGTCGGGCTCCTTCGCCGAATACATCGTCGCGCCGACCAGCGTGGTTTACAAATTGCCCGAGAGCCTCAGCTATGCCCAAGGTGTGATGGTCGAGCCCTTGGCCGTGGGAGTCCACGCGGTGCGGGTTTCCGACATGAGGTTGGGGGATAACGTCCTCGTCTTGGGCGCCGGTACCATCGGTTTAGTCACCCTTCTGGCCGCCAAGGCTGCAGGGGCCAAGAATATCTATGTGACCGATGTGGCCGAATACAACCTCAAGGTCGCGGAAGAATTGGGAGCCGTCAAAGGGATTAATGTGGCCAAGGAAAATCCCCTGGAGGCCATCGGTTCCGATAAAATCGATGTGGTCTTTGTCACCGCGGGACTGGGCCCTGTAGTTCAGCAGGCCCTGCAGACGGTGCGCAAGCGGGGTCAGGTGGTCATCATCGCCCTCTTCGATGGTCCCATCCAACTGGAAATGTTCCCCATCACAGGGAAAGAAATCGATATCCGGGGTTGTATGATGTACACCGGGGATGATTTCCAAAAAACTATCGATCTCATGACCTCTGGCCAGATCAATGTTGATCCGTTAATCTCCGAGATCCTCGATATCGAAGAAACCCAACAGGGTTTGGAAATCGTCGACCAAAAGACTAAGGACGCGATCAAAGTCCTGTTGAAATTCTAGGAGGAAAACCGATGCACGCGTTGGAGAAAATTTTAGCCCGGGCCGCGGGGAAAGAGGCGGTCCAGGCGGGGGAAATGGTGACCGCGGCCGTCGATTTGGCCGAGGTCAACGATTTGTATCTACAGGTTATCCAATCCTTCCGGGCCATGGGCGGCAAAAAGGTCTGGGACCCGGAAAAGGTCACCTTCGTCTTCGACCATTATTGTCCTCCGCCAACCCCGAAGGCCGCCGATAACCATCGGGCCATGCGGGAATTCATCCAGGAGCAGGGGATTCCCCATCTTTTCGATATCGAAGCCGGTGTCTGCCACCAAGTGATGCCTGAGGCGGGGTTAGTCTACCCCGGGATGGTGCTGGTGGCCACCGACAGTCACACGACCACCCATGGTGCCTTCGGCGCCTTCGCCACAGGGGTGGGAGCTACCGATTTGGCCGTCGTCTTAGCCACCGGCAGCCTCTGGTTTACCGTCCCTGAGGTGATGGAGGTCCATCTAACCGGTCGGCTAAACCCTGGTGTGGAAGCTAAAGACGTCGTCCTTCAATTATTAGGCCAGCTGGGGGCCGATGGTGCTGTCTACCAAGCTATTGAATATACAGGGCCGGGATTGAAAAATCTATCCATGGCCCAACGGATGGTCATTTGCAACATGGCGGTGGAAATGGGGGCCAAGACTACCTATATCGCACCCGATGAGGTGACTTGGGCCTATATGGAAACCAGGGGGATCAAGGAATTCCCCGTTCCCGTTACCGATCCCGATTATGTCTATAGCGGGAGGGTGGAGCTCGATCTATCCCAAGTCCAACCGGTGGTAGCTGCTCCCCACAGCGTCGATAATGTCCATCCGATTGAAAAATACGCCGGGCAGCCTATCGATCAGGCCTTCATCGGCACTTGCACCGGCGGTCGACTGGAGGATATCGCCGGGGCGGTGAAGGTCATGGGGGGACGGAAGGTAGCCCCGGGAACCCGGTTGATCATCACTCCTGCTTCCAAGGAAGTCTACCTGCGGGCTTTAGAAGCCGGCTATATCCAAGCCCTCATCGAAGCGGGAGCCACGGTGACTTCACCGGGTTGTGGGCCTTGCATCGGTATTCACCAGGGTATGTTAGGACCTGGTGAAGTCTGTATAACTGCTTCAAGCAGAAATTTCCCCGGTCGCATGGGCAGCTCTGAAGCGGAGATTTATCTGGCTTCACCCCTAACCGTTGCTGCCTCCGCCGTCACGGGCCGGATTACCGATCCCCGGCAGTTTCTAGGAATGGAGGGAGCATAGTGGAGCTAATCAAGGGTCGAGCCTTTCCCTTCGGGGATAATATCGATACCGATCAGATCTTTCCCGGCCGCTATCTGGAGCTGACCGATAAGCAGGCCATCGCCCAACATGCCATGGCCGGTGTCGATCCCGACTTTGCTTCCCAGGTCCAGAAGGGCGATATCATAGTCGCCGGCCGCAACTTCGGCTGCGGCTCCAGCCGGGAACACGCCGCCATCACCTTAAAGGAATGTGGGGTAGGCGCGGTTATCGCCCGCTCCTTCGGGCGGATCTTCTACCGCAATGCCATCAACTTAGGTCTGCCGGTGATCACTCTACCGGAAGGTTTAGAGGTCCAACGGGGTGATCAGTTGACCATCGATTTGGCCGCGGGTCGGATTACCGTAGGGGAAAAGGAATATAGCTTCCTTCCCTTCCCCGAGGATATCCAAAGGATCATCGCCTCCGGCGGCATCATTCCCGTCATCGCTGACCAACTGCGTTCCTAATCTGCTTTAGGGGGTCTCCCCTAAGGATGTGTGAGATAATGTAAAGGCCTCCTGGACATGGGATTGCCCTTTGTCCAGGAGGCCCTTTTTTAAGCTAGGTAGGGGATGGTTAAAGGCCCTTCGGGTAAAACGCAAATTCGATCTTCGGGTCCCAGTTGAGCCAGCTTTTCCTTAATGAATTCGTTTACATCGGCGACGGGTTCCAGGAAACAGCTGCGCACAGTAGTATCGTCGAGATAACTGTTGTAGAGATAAATCTTGTGGTTCAGGAGAAGTCGGGCTAAGATCTGGGCTTGCCACTGATCCACCATGTGGATTTGGCCCCCTTCGATAGCCCCTAACAATTCCTCGGGGGAGGAGCTTGAGGCTAGTAAACGACCGAAATTGCCGTGGCTGGGGATCCCATCACTGCATTCGGCTAAACAGAGGATACTGCCTCCAGGGGCGGTGATTTGGGCTGCGGCGGACATGCCTTTGACCCCTTGGTAGAGATTCATATCTAGGGGATAGCCGGCATTGGTGGTGATGACTAAAGGATAGGGGGCAGCCACCGGGGACATGCTCACCTTCTTTACCCACTGCCGTCCCTTGGTGTGGGCAAGGGTCAAATCACCGGCAAAGACCCCGGTGATCTCCCGGTGTTTGTTCAGGCTGACGTTGACGATGAAATGGGGCTCACTCTTGATGGCGATATGGTAAATTGCTTCCCAAAGGGGGTTGCCTTCGGTGATGCCCCAGCGGGCCTGGGGATCTTTGATCAATGGGGCGCTGTGAATTTCCATGATATTTCGGGCTGCGGCTACCCCGGGGATGACCAACTTAGGTCCGCCGCTGAAACCGGCGAAGAAATGGGGTTCGATAAATCCCGTGAGGATGCGAAAATCAGCCTCCAGATAATCCCGGTGGAGGAAGACATCGGTCCCCTCTAGGGGTAGGAAATCTTCATCCCGGGAAGCTTGGGATTGGCGGATTCGGTAGTTGGCCACGATCTCGGTCCCCAACATTTCTTCCAGCTCCTCCCGGGTGTTCTCCCGGTGGGTACCGAGGGCATTCAACAAAGTGATGTTTTCCCGGGGTAGGTGGGCTAACTCCTCTAGGATCACCGGCAAGACCCGATGGTTGGGCATCGGTCGGGTGATATCGCAAAAAACGATGACCACTTTCATCTCGGGAGTCACCATATCCCCCAGTCTGGGCGTTCCCAAGGGGGAACGGAGGGCTTCTCTGATGCTGTTTCTTTCATCGGCCAACCCAGGTACTTCCCGTGGTGTAATGACATCGGTCCGCTCCGGAGGTAATTCTAAAGTGTAAAAACCGCGACCATAGGGAACATCGAGACGCAAAGCTGCCACCCCCAGCTGCTTATTTTCCCAATTGAGCTAAACTTGTGTGAATTCTTCCCCCTGGAGGGAGGGATTCCCTCCTGTTGGAAGGGGAGATTTCCCCTGCCGATGGGGAGAAGCCTTTGTTTCATATTCCCAATGGTCGATTCCTGTCGCAAAAATAGAGGAGTTTGCTGAATATAGGGAGAAACACCATTAGATAAAAAGTATGCCTGTTTAACGGCGTGAGGGGAGAGTCAGCCTAGTGAAGTTAGTACAGTTTCAACTACCCACTGGAGACATCCGGGTGGGTGTCCTCCAGGGCGATGAGGTGATTGATATCACCTCGGAACATTACCATGGCGTGACGGAATTGATCACAGCAGCAACGGAACTAGGGCAAGATCTCGATACCTTTTTAGAAGCCTATGTTCCGGCCCATCGGGGTCCTAGCTACTCCTACGATGAATTGCTCAATCCACCCCACTCTGGGCAAGGAGCCCTCCTATTACCCCTATTCCCACCGGAAGTCTGGGGTTGTGGGGTGACCTATAAAAGGAGTGCCGAGTTTCGGGATCATGATACAGGGCAAGAGAAGGGTATTTACGACCGGGTTTATGAAAGCGAACGGCCGGAGATCTTCTTCAAAGGGACGGCCCGCTGTTGTGTTGGCCATGGGGATGCCGTCGGTGTTCGGCGGGACTCCCAGGTGACGGCTACGGAACCGGAATTAGCCTATGTGATCAACCGCCATGGCCATATCGTCGGCTACACCGTTTGTAACGATGTGTCCGCTTGGGATCTGGAAAGGGAAAATCCCTTGTATCTGCCCCAGAGTAAAATGTATGATCGCTGTTGTGCCTTGGGGCCCGTTTTAGCTACCCCTGGCTCCATCCCTGATCCCTATAATCTGGAAATCACCTGCCGGATCCAACGGGACGGCCAATACATCTTCGAAGACCGGGTCAGCTCCTCCCGGATCGGTCGCAAGTTCGAACAGTTGACGGAATTCCTTTTGCGGGATAACGGAGTGCCCGATGGCACAGTGGTTTCCACCGGTACGGGGATCATGGTCCCCAACGAATTTGCCCTCCAGCACGGCGATGTGGTGGAGATCGAAATCGAAGGGATCGGATTATTGTCCAATCCCGTCCAAAACTTCGGCTACAAAGGCTAAAGACCGACCCCCGGAGTTGCCTCCGGGGGTTTCCTTCATTAAGCAGGAATCGGCGAGTTTGACGGGAAAGAAAAGAATATCCGACATCTTGTCAAGATGGGGAATTTTGATTAACTAATGAAATCGATATCACGGGAGGGAACGGGATGGTTTTTCAGCGACAACCTCGGATGGTGCCCCGGGTAGAGACAAAATATCGGCGGATTCAAACGGAGATTCCGGCACCGGAGACGATGCCTGTTTTGGAAAAATTGGCTAAATACGAACCCCAGGCTACAGCCAGTCAGCCCCCCATCGTCTGGGACCGGGCGGAAGGCTTTCAGGTCTATGACCGGGCGGGGAATAAATGGATCGACTTCACCTCCGGGGTCTTAGTGGCCAATACCGGTTTCTTCAATGAAGACATCTACCGGGCCATCCTAGGGCAGTTAGACAAAGGTTTATGGCATACCTTCCTCTTCGCCAACGAACCCCGAGCGGCCTTGGCCGAAAAACTGGTAGAAATTGCACCCCCAGGCCTAGACACCGTCTTCTTGTTGACCACCGGGTCCGAAACGACGGAAAACGCCCTCAAACAGATGCGCTCCTATGGCCTTGGTCGGGGTGGCCGGGATAAGATCGGGATCATCACCTTTGAAGGGGCCTTCCACGGCCGCACCCTAGGGGCTCAACAGATAGGGGGTATTCCCTCCTTAAAGGAATGGATTGTTAATCTAGATCCCAACATCTATCAACTACCCTTCCCCGATTGTTTCGCTTGTCCTTGGGGCAAGGAAGGTTATGATGATTGTGACGGGGAATGCTTCGATCGATTCTGCGACGAGGTGGCCCGCCATCTAGATTCCCGGGACTTCGGCCGTTATCTGGCTGGGGTAATCACCGAAAGTTATCAAGGGGGTCAAGCCCGCTTCATGCCCGTCGGGTTTGTCCAACGCATGGCCGCTTGGTGTCGGGAAAACGATATCCTCCTCACCTTCGATGAGGTCCAGGCCGGTTTTGGGCGGACGGGTAAATTCTTTGCTTTCGAACATTATGGGGTCCAGCCCGATCTGATCTGCTGCGGCAAAGGCATTTCCGGCTCCCTGCCCCTCTCGGCGGTCCTGGGTCGGCGGGAGATCTTGACCCAATTCCCACCGGGAGCCTTGACCAATACCCACAGCGGTAACCCCTTGAGTTGTGCCGCGGCCTTGAAGAACATCGAGATTATCCTGGAGCAGAGACTAACGGAAAGGGCGGCCCAGCTGGGAGCGCTCCTCCGTCGGGAAATCGATAGGATCGCCGCCGAGTACCCAAGCTGTGTAGGACCAACCCGGGTTACGGGTCTGGTAGCCGGGATCGATGTAGTCGATGAAGAAGGCGCTCCAGCATCGGCCTTGGCAGCCCGGATCGTCGCCCGGACGGTGGAAAAGGGAGTCCTCCTCTTCGCCCCTGTAGGACCTGGCCCCGCGACCATCAAGATTAACCCACCGCTGATTATCGATGAAGAGGCCCTGGTCGAAGGAATAAGAACCCTCCATGAAGCCTTCGGCGAAGTGCTTGAGGAGGGAATCTAGAACCCCGCTAGGGTGGAGTGATTTTGCAAGGGGGTTTCATTTGTGGGAAAGACTGTTGAAATTGCCTTAGGATATGGAAAAGGCCAGATGGCAGCCCAGCTGCCGGAAGCCAATATAGCTGGTTATGTGCGGGCCAGGGCCCTTACTCCCGTCGCCGACGAAGAGGCGGAAGTACGCAGGGCCATCGAAGAGCCCATCGGCTCTCCCCTGTTGCGGGAGATTATCGCCAGGAAAAAGGCCCAGTCGGTGGCGATTATCGTCAACGATATCACGCGACCGACCCCTTATCATGCTATCCTTCCCGCTTTGGAAAAGGAACTACAAGCAGCGGGCATAACCACCGAGCAGGTTACCTTTATGGTGGCCACCGGCTTACACCGGGGACATACCCCCGAGGAAAACCGGGCCATCTTCGGTTCCTTTGCCGATAAATATCGGTTTGTCAATCATAATGCCGACGGGGATCTTGTCTATTTAGGCCGTTTGCCCTACGGCAGTCCCCTCTATGTGAATCGAGAGATCGTGGAAGCCGATGTGGTCATCACCACCGGTGTCGTCGTTCCCCATTACATGGCGGGGTTCGCCGGTGGGCGTAAATCCATCTTGCCTGGGGTAGCGGGACGGGAGACTATCCAATCTAACCATTCGAAGATGGTGACCCCCGATGCGGCCCCAGCAAAGTTAGCCGGCAATCCCATCCACCTGGAGATGTTGGAAGCAGCCCGCCGGGCTGGCGTCGACTTCATCGTCAACGTGGTGACCGATGAAAACAAAGGCATCATCAAAGCCTTCGCGGGGGATGTGGAAGCAGCTTGGCTCGCGGGAGTGGAGATGAGCAAGGAAGTCTACACCGTTCCCTTGGATCGGCAGTACGATGTGGCCATCACCGGTGTCGGTGGTCATCCTAAGGATATCAATCTCTACCAAGCCCAAAAGGGCTTAGAGAATGCCGCCGCAGCCGTTAAGCCCGGGGGGACCGTTATCTTGGTAGCCCAATGTCCGGAAGGTCCCGGTGATGAGGTCTTCACCCAATGGATGCTGGCTGCCGAGGATTTAGAGGATATCATCGAACGGATCGGCAAGAAATTCGTTATGGGCGGTCATAAGGCCTTTGCCTTCGCCCGGGTTCTGTTGGAGAAGGAATGTATCCTCGTTTCCGATATGGATGAGCAGCTGGTGCGGGATTTCTTCTTCACTCCGGCCCCCGATTTGGCTACGGCCCTAGAGTTGGTAGAGGAAAGACACGGGCCTGATTACCAAGCCCTGATCATCCCCGAAGGCAGTGCCACCTTGCCCCTCATCGAGGAGGAAGGCTAAATGGAGAAGGAATTGCGCAGTAGTGAGATTTGTCAAGGGTTGGAGCGGGCGGCCCACCGGGCCCTCCTCCACGCCCTCGGTTTGACTAAGGACGATTTTGGCCGGCCCATGATCGCCGTCGTCAACTCCTATACGGAGATCGTCCCCGGCCATAAGCATCTGCGGGAATTGGCGGCGGCTGTCAAGGAAGGGATCAGGGCCGCCGGCGGCGTGCCCATCGAATTCAACACCATCGCCATCTGTGATGGTCTTTGTCAAGGCCATGTGGGGATGCGTTATCCCCTGCCTTCCCGGGAATTGATCGCCGATTCCATCGAGATGATGGTGGAAGCCCACCGTTTAGATGGGATGGTTTTGATGCCCGCCTGCGATAAGACGGTGCCGGGGCAGATCATCGCCGCCCTGCGGACCAACCTACCCAGCATCATCGTCACGGGAGGTCCTATGTATCCCGGTCGGTGGAAGGAACGGAAAGATCTGACCTTGACCGATATGCGGGAATTCATCGGCGCGGTGCAAAGGGGTCGCCTCAGCCAGGAAGAATTGGCGGAAATCGAAGAGCGGGCTCTGCCCGGTCCCGGAACTTGTGCCATGTTAGGCACGGCCAATACCATGTGCGCTCTGACGGAAGCCTTGGGGTTGACCTTGCCGGGCTGTTCTTTGGTCCATGCCCCCGATGCGGAGAAGATCCGTCTAGCTCGGGAATCGGGCCGTCGCATCGTGGAGATGGTTCGGGAGGATCTGACACCCGACAAGATCATCACCACCGCCGGTTTGCATAATGCCATTAAAGCCGATATGGCTTTGGGAGGCTCGACCAACAGCATCCTCCATCTTTTGGCTATCGCCTATGAAGCGGGAATCGAGCTTCAGTTGGCCGATTTTGATCGGATCAGCCGGGAAATTCCCCATCTGGTTGATGTCAAGCCATCGGGGCGCTATCCCGTCTCCCGTCTCCAAGAGGCGGGTGGGATGCCAAGTGTCCTTTACCAGCTGCGGGAACGCCTGGATTTAGATAATCCCACGGTGTACGGTACCGTGGAGGCAGGTATTGCTCCACCGAAGGATACGGAAATGATTCGTC
>JBMNRY010000023.1:0-24150 GCA_050944915.1 Limnochordia bacterium | reverse complement strand
TTACCTATGGCCCAGATCAGTCCCCTGGAAAGGCAGATTTTAGTTGAGCGCCACCTAATCAGTCCCCAACACACCCAAAATACAGCTTTTAAGGGTGTGGCCCTCCGGGGTGATCAGGCCATCAGCGTCATGATCAACGAGGAAGATCATTTCCGTCTTCAAATCCTTGCCCCGGGCTTAAACTTGGAGGCAGCCTGGCAGCTGGCGACCCGCTTGGATGACCATTACGATGAGCAAGTGGAATACGCCTTCTCCCAGGAGTTAGGTTATCTTAGCGCTTGTCCCACCAACTTAGGAACCGGCCTTAGGGCATCGGTGATGATCCATTTGCCGGCTTTGACGGCCCTGGGCCAGGTGCAGCGGGTATTGGCCGATGTGAATCGGTTTGGTTTGGCCGTGCGGGGATTATATGGGGAAGGAACGGAAGCTGTGGGCAACATCTACCAGCTCTCCAATCAGGTGACTTTAGGCTTGGCGGAAGAGGAGATCATCAACCATTTGGAAAACATTACAGGCCAAATCATCGATCAAGAACGCCGGGCCCGGGAACATCTCTTGACGGTCAATAAAGGAGCCCTGGAGGATGGGATCTATCGGTCCTACGGTATTTTAGCCTACGCCCGTCGGGTCAGTTCCCAAGAAGCCATGGAGCATCTTTCCAAGGTGCGGTTAGGTATCGACTTAGAGCTGATTCAAGGTTTAGAACCTCAGATTCTACAGGAAATTCTAGTGATGATTCGTCCGGCCCATCTGCAGCGATTGGTCGGTAAAGATATGGAAGCCGAAGAAAGGGATTATCATCGGGCCACATTGATTAGGGAAAAGCTTAAAGTTTAATTCTAAGGACAAGGATGGTGAGGGCATTGTTCGGACGTTTTACTGAAAGGGCGCAAAAGGTGATCGTCCTTTCCCAGGAAGAAGCCCGTCGCTTAGGACATAATGTCGTTGGCACTGAACACTTACTTCTAGGATTAATCGCCGAAGGGGAAGGTGTGGCTGCTAGGGCCCTACAAAGCGGAGGTATCAATTTAGATAAGGTCCGGCGGGAGGTCGAGCGGATCATCGGCCGGGGTGACAGCGGTGGCAGTAGTCAAATCGGCTTTACCCCCCGGGCTAAACGGGTTCTAGAGTTAGCTTTCGAGGAAGCCCGGCAGTTAGGTCACAGCTACATCGGTACCGAGCACATACTCCTCGGTTTGATCAGGGAAGGGGAAGGAGTAGCTGCCCAGGTGTTACGTAATCTGGGGGCCGATATCGAAAAGGCTCGCCGGGAAGTCGTCAACCTCTTAGGAGGACCCCAAGGGGTCGGCGGCGGTAAGACAAGGCCCAAGCGGACTCCGACCCAAACCCTGGATCAGTTCGGTCGGGACTTGACGGAACTGGCCCGGGAAGGCAAACTGGATCCCGTCATCGGGCGAGAGAAGGAGATCCAGCGGGTGATTCAAGTCTTAAGCCGTCGCACCAAGAACAACCCCTGTCTCATTGGGGAACCGGGGGTAGGGAAAACGGCCATCGCCGAAGGTCTATCCCAAAAGATCGTCAGCGGCGATATACCGGAACCTTTGATGAACAAAAGGGTAGTCACCTTGGACTTAGGCTCCCTGGTTGCCGGCTCCAAGTTCCGAGGTGAATTCGAAGAACGATTGAAAAAGGTTATGGAAGAAGTCCGAGCCGCCGGTGATGTGATCCTCTTCATCGATGAAATGCATACCATCATCGGTGCCGGGGCCGCGGAAGGGGCTATCGATGCTTCCAACATCTTAAAACCCGCCTTGGCCCGGGGAGAAATACAAGTCATTGGCGCAACCACCGTCGATGAATACCGCAAACATGTGGAAAAGGACGGAGCCTTAGAAAGACGTTTCCAACCCATCGATGTAGAAGAACCTACCGTCGAGGAAACGGTTCAGATCCTAGAAGGGTTGCGGGACCGCTATGAAGCCCATCACCGGGTGAAGATCACCGATGAAGCCCTCCAGGCCGCTGCCCGTCTGTCCGATCGCTTTGTGGCCGATCGGTTCTTACCGGATAAAGCCATCGATCTCGTCGATGAAGCGGCCTCCAAGATTAGGTTGGAAGCCCTCATGGCTCCACCGGAATTGAAGGAATTAGAAGAACGGATCGAAGAGACGAAAATCGAAAAGGAATCGGCCATTAAGAATCAAGAATTTGAAAAGGCCGCGTCCTTAAGGGATCAAGAACAAAGACTCCAGGCCGAATTGGAAGAGAAGCGGACCCAGTGGAAGAACGACCGGGATAAATCCACCCGGGAAGTAACGGAAGAGGATATCGCCGAGGTAGTTTCCAGCTGGACCGGCATCCCCGTGGCCAAATTGACCTGGGAGGAAAGCCAGCGGTTGCTGGAATTGGAAAATATCCTCCATGAACGGGTCATTGGCCAGGATGAAGCCATCGATGCTGTGGCTAGGGCCATCAGGCGGGCCCATGCGGGCATTAAAGACCCCCGGCGGCCTATCGGCTCCTTCATCTTCCTGGGACCTACCGGTGTGGGTAAGACGGAACTAGCCCGGGCGTTAGCCGATGCCCTCTTTGGCGATGAGGACGCGATGATCCGCTTAGATATGTCTGAGTATATGGAGCGGCACACCGTCTCCCGCTTAGTGGGAGCACCTCCAGGTTACATCGGCTATGATGAAGGGGGTCAATTGACGGAACAGGTTCGGCGACGTCCCTATTCGGTGGTCCTCTTCGATGAAATTGAAAAGGCCCATCCCGATGTGTTCAACGCCTTGTTGCAAGTCTTAGAAGATGGTCGCTTAACCGATGCTAAGGGCCGTACCGTCGATTTTCGCAACACGGTCCTCATCATGACCTCCAACGTCGGCGCCCACGAGATCCAGCGGGACAGCGGGATCGGTTTCCGGGTCACCGAGGATGAGAGGGATGTTTACGAAGTGATGAAGAAAAAGGTCTTGGAAGAAGTCCGTCGGACCTTCCGGCCTGAGTTTGTCAATCGGGTCGACGAGCTAATCGTCTTCCATGCCCTAAACCAAGACCATATCCGTCAGATCGTTGACATCATGCTAGTCGATCTACAACAACATCTCAAAGAACAGGATATCACCATCGAAGTGACGGAAGGGGCTAAGGATCTCCTCATCGAAGAAGGTTACGACCGGGACTTTGGCGCCCGACCTTTGAGGCGGGCCATCCAACGGCTTGTCGAGAATCCTCTGTCCGATGAGATTTTGCGAGGTGTATTTAAGGAAGGTGACACCGTCGTCGTCGATGCCGAAGATAAGAGAATGGTCTTTCGAAATAAGGAAATAGCGTCGGTAGAATAGTCAAGGGGGGTATCCCCCCTTGACCCCATTAGCGACCGTCGTTGTCAAAACTTCGAGAAAATGTTATAATAAATGGGGGAAAAGCCGGAATTTTAGTCGAAGCGGAGCCGATTGGATGGCGAAAGCGCGCAAGCATTACGTATGCCAGGAATGCGGTCATAAAACATGGAAGTGGTTAGGGCGCTGTCCTGGATGTGGTCAGTGGAATAGCCTCGTGGAGGAAATGGAACCTAAAATATCCCCTAAAACCCCTTGGAGCCCAGGTGGCATCAGTTCACCGGCCCAATCGATCGACCAGATCGAGCCAAGGGGTGAAGATCGTTATCCTACCAGACTCCATGAATTCGATCGGGTTTTAGGCGGAGGTATCGTGCCCGGATCATTGATCCTGGTCGGGGGCGATCCCGGAATCGGCAAATCCACCCTGCTGTTACAAGTCAGTCGACTAGTAGCCCAACAAGAAGGCGAAGTTCTCTACATTTCCGGTGAGGAATCACCCCAGCAGCTGCGTTTGCGTGCCCAGCGTCTTGGAGCCCTCCATCCTCAACTGTTGGTTTTGGCCGAGACTAACGTACACAACATCCAAGAACAGATCAATGGCATAAAACCCAACATGGTCGTCGTTGATTCCATCCAAACCATGTTTCGACCGGAACTGGACTCCACCCCAGGCAGTGTCTCCCAAGTACGGGAAACAGCGGGGTTATTGCTTCATATGGCGAAAGCTAGTCAGATTCCCATCATTCTCGTGGGCCATGTGACTAAAGCTGGTGCTTTGGCCGGTCCCCGGGTGTTGGAACATATGGTCGATGTGGTCTGTTATTTCGAAGGGGATCAACACGCTTATTTGCGGATCCTGCGGGCCACAAAGAATCGGTTTGGTTCCACTAATGAAGTCGGTGTTTTCCAGATGGGCTCGAGGGGTCTTGAGGAAATTGCCGATCCTTCTTCGATCTTTTTGGCTGGGCGACCTCGGGATGTGAGTGGTTCGGTAGTTTTTCCCTGTTGTGAAGGCAGCCGTGTCTTGTTGTTGGAACTCCAAGCTTTAGTGGGGCCAGCTCCCTTCGGTGGACCGCCCCGGCGATTGGCCACCGGTCTCGACCATAATCGAGTGAATATGCTCCTAGCTGTTTTGGAAAAACGCTGTGGTCTCGCCTTACAATCCCAGGATGTATATTTCAACGTGGCCGGCGGTCTTAAGATCAGCGAACCGGCGGCTGATTTAGGGGCTGCCTTGGCCATCGCTTCCAGTTTTCGCAATCGGGAGGTGGCCTTTGGCACCTTAGCCTTTGGAGAAGTGGGGCTGGCCGGAGAGGTGCGCATGGTTAACCGAGCCGATTTGCGGTTGAAGGAAGGCTTACGATTAGGATTTGATAAGTTTTTAATCCCCCAAGGTAATGCCGAAGAACTCAAGGATCAGATTGAGATGCGGGGAGTGGCCATCATACCTGTTCGTTCATTACAAGAAGCCTTAGATTACGCATTGCAGTGAGGAGGGGTCTAGGTGAAGGAGGACAAAGTGACCGAGGAAAGTTTCCTAAAGCGTTTACAAATCCTAGCCCCGGGCACCAGTCTTTACGCCGGTTTGGAAAACATCCTTCGGGCTAGAACAGGCGCCCTCATCGTCATTGGCGACAGCGAAGAGGTGCTCAAGATCGTCAATGGCGGTTTTAAGATCAATGCTGAATTCCATCCATCGGCCTTGTATGAATTGGCCAAGATGGATGGGGCTATCGTTTTGTCCAGCGATGCCAAAGAAATTCTATTTGCCAATACCCACTTATCTCCCGATCCGTTGATCCCCTCCAGTGAAACGGGGGCTAGGCACCGCACCGCAGAACGGGTGGCCCGCCAAACGGGGGAACTGGTTATTTCCATCTCCCAAAGGAGAAATGTGATCAGCGTTTATCAAGCCAATTTGAAATATATTTTGCGGGATATCAGTGTGGTTTTAGCTAAGGCCAACCAGGCCCTGCAAACCCTAGAGAAGTATAAGAGCGTTCTGGAGCAGGCCCTGATCAATTTAAGTGCCCTGGAATTTGAAGATCTAGTCACTTTATCGGACGTAGTCACCGTCGTCCAGCGGGCCCAAATGGTCGCCCACATCGCGGGGGAAATCGAACGCTATGTCTGTGAATTGGGTACAGAAGGACGCCTGGTGAGCATGCAGTTGGAAGAACTGATGGTCGATATCGAAAATGAAGGTCAGCTTGTCGTCAAAGATTATGCTGATAAAGAAGATATGGATCTTATTTGGCCGGAAATGACCCGCTGGTCTTCGGAAGACCTCCTGGATTTGAACATGATTTCCCGGGCTTTGGGTCATGGAGGGATCGGCAATCTTGATAATTCGCTGACGCCCAGGGGTTATCGGATCTTAAGTAAGATTCCCCGGCTGCCCCAGGCAGTGATTGATAATATGGTCCAGCGTTTTGGCACCTTAACGGAAGTCCTAGCTGCTTCCATCGAAGAGCTGGACGAAGTAGAAGGTATCGGCGAAGTACGGGCCCGTGTGATTAAAGAAGGTTTGCGTCGTTTGCGGGAACAAGTCTTGCTGGATCGGCATGTCTAGTTGTGCCCACCGATATTTAGGAGAGATAATAATTGCCTAGGGTCTTCAGGCGATCACATTGTTTGCGCAAGATCTCTTCCATGTCCAAATTGGCGATAGTGCATAGGGCGGCTAAATAGAAGAGGTTTTGTCCCATCTCCGTTTCGATCACGTCACGGCAGACTTCACATAGTTGCCCCCTGAGGTGGGTATCCATATGTTCCTTTAATTGGGGATAAGTGATATCAGGCGGGATAACTGCTTTCTCGGCTTCCACCCGGACACAACCGCAGGTTGTGACCGCTTTGGTGACAGCCCGTTGAGTACGCGCAGCCGATTCTTGTAACTTAGAGAGGACATCGAGGATGCTACGATGACGTATTAGATACTCCTCGACACATCCCTGAAATTGGGCATAGGAACGAGACTCTTTCATGGCAAGTACCACTCCCTGACTAGGCATGAAATAGGCCTGTTGCAAGCATATTATAGGCAGGTAGGAAATGCTTTGTCAAGGGATACTAGGGAAAGAAGCGGTAACGCCCAGAATTGACACCCTTTGGCTAGGATGTTAAAATATATCGTGGAAAGGTATGCTTTTGCCACTTGCACATAAAAAGGTAAATTTTGCGTCAATTTCCAAGGGCTTCCGCTTCGATGGGAGGTTTTAATGTGACGTTTGAAGTTGGTGACAAGGTTGTCTATCCCATGCATGGAGCGGGGATCATTGAAGCTATCGAAGAAAAAGAGATTCTAGGGGAAAAACACAAATACTATATCATGCATTTGCCTATCGGGGATATGAGAGTCATGTTGCCCATGGCTAACGTGAAGGAGATTGGGTTACGGCCCGTTATTGAACGGGAGGATGTCCCAGAGGTCATCAAACTGCTCCGGGCCGAACAAACGAAAATGTCCGTCAATTGGAACCGGCGGTACCGGGCAAACATGGAAAAAATGAAGACCGGTGATATCCGAGAAGTGGCCGAAGTCGTTCGCAACCTGGTCATTCGGGATAATGAAAAAGGCTTATCGACAGGCGAACGGAAAATGTTGGAAACAGCCAAACAGATCTTAGTCAGTGAGTTGATTTTGGTCAGTGGAAAAACGGAAGAGGAAGTAGAGGCCCATTTGGAAGAATGGTTAAGTCAACCATCGGGGGAAGAAGAAAGCTAAGGATTTTATTTCACCCCAATTTATGTATAAAAATCCCATGGTTTACTGAGAATAATAAGGCAAGGTTTCCTGGATGTGATGAAGGCGGGACTTGTCGTACAGAAGGAGGTGACAACAGATGAAGATCCAAAGGACTTTGGCGGCAATTATCGGTTCGACCGTGGGCTATCAACTTTTTTCCTATGGTTTGAGACATAGTATCTACTTCGGGCTGGAATTTCCAAATCATCACTATTTGATTTGGCTGGGAACTATCAGCGGTGCCCTCTTAGGTGCCTTGGTTGGTCCCACGGTAGTTGTGGCTTTTCGGACAGTGATTGGACGTTTGCTGGGTTATTTATACAGAGTGCCGATCCAAGACATGATTGGGGGCGTTATCGGGCTACTCATTGGCTTGGTCATCGGGCTCTTAGTAACGACTCCCCTTCCAAGGGAGCTACCGATTATCGGTTTTTACGCACCTTTACTCATCACCTTGGCCCTAGGTTATGTAGGTGCGTTGGTGGCCATCAAGAAAAAAGAGGAATTATTGCTACTCTTTAAGCTTTCATCCCGACTCCAGGAGCGTACCTTGTCCAAATCGGGCCGGATGTCCAACCGCATCCCTTGCAAGATCCTCGATACCAGTGTCATCATCGATGGACGAATCGCCGACATTTGTAGATCGGGTTTTCTCGAAGGTACCTTGATCGTTCCCAATTTCATTCTCGATGAACTACAACATATCGCTGATTCTTCTGACGTCCTCAAAAGGAATCGGGGACGACGGGGCTTGGATATCCTCAACAAAATGCGCAAGGAAAATAATGTGGCGGTCCAGATTTATGATCGGGATACCGATGACCATGGGGAAGTGGATTCCCGGCTGGTCCGTCTCGCCAAGAAATTAGGGGCTAAAATAGTCACCAACGATTACAATTTGAATAAAGTTGCCGAGTTACAAGGTGTATCGGTCCTCAATATCAACGAATTAGCCAATGCCGTCAAACCTGTGGTCCTGCCGGGAGAAGAAATGATGGTCCATGTCATCAAAGATGGCAAGGAACAAGGTCAAGGTGTGGCCTATCTTGACGATGGCACCATGATCGTCGTCGACGGCGGCCGCAAGTATATCGGCGAGTCGGTCGGCGTTTTAGTCACCAGCGTTCTGCAGACGGCGGCCGGCAGGATGATTTTTGCCAAGCCAAAGGCAATGGAACGGGCGTTATGAAGGGGTAAGCTAAGGGATTTGGAGCAGGGTTTCGTCACCTAGTGGCGAAACCTTTTTTTGTGACAAAAAGTGGGTGGTATGTTCATGCCAAGGATTGCTGCTCTCATCCCCGCCGCCGGCCAAGGTCGCCGAATGGGGAAGATAGAGGAAGTCAATAAACAATATATTCCCCTCCACGGTGTGCCTGCCTTGGTCCGCACAATCAGGACCTTCCTTCAACATCCCCTCATCGACGAGATCATCGTCATCCTCCGAGAGGAGGAGTTGGACTATTTCCAAAGGGACATGGCAACTCCCTATGGGTTGGATGACGTTCGCGCGGTGGCCGGGGGCAAGGAACGTCAAGATTCGGTAGCCTGTGGTTTAGCCGCCCTAGAGGTTCCTCCGGATTTGGTGCTCATCCACGATGGAGCCCGACCGCTAGTAGATAGGGAGATCATCGATAGGATCATCGAGGTAGGGCTGACGAAAGGGGCTGCCGTCGCCGGTGTACCGGTTAAGGATACCATTAAGGTCGTCGAGGAAGGGCTCATCACCGCCACGCCCCGGCGGGATCGCCTTTGGGCTGCCCAAACGCCCCAGGCCTTCCGCTATGACCTCTTGTGTCAAGCCTATCAGGAGGCCAAAAGGCAGGGGATCTTAGCCACCGATGATGCCTCTTTAGTTGAAGCTTTGGGGCATCCGGTCCATATGGTGATGGGCTCCTATCGGAACCTAAAACTGACGACCCCCGACGATGTCCGGATTGCCGAGGGCCTACTGGGAGCTGGTTTCCTGGCTACGGGGATCGGCTATGATATCCATCGTCTGGTTAAAGACCGCCCCTTGATCCTAGGGGGCCTAAAGATCCCTTACGAGAAGGGCCTTTTAGGTCACTCCGATGCCGATGTCCTCACCCATGCGGTGATGGACGCCCTCCTAGGAGCCGCAGCCTTAGGGGATATTGGAGCCCACTTCCCCGATACGGACCCCGCCTATGGGGGAGCCTGTAGCCTAGAGCTCTTGGAGGAGGTCATGGCCTTATTAAGGAGGCGGGGTGCTCGGGTGATCAACGTCGATGGGGTGATCATGGCCCAGCGGCCCAAATTAGCACCCCATATCCCCGCGATGGAAGAGAAGCTAGCCCAGATCCTTAATTTATCCCGGGATCGGGTAAACATTAAAGCGACGACGACCGAAGGTTTAGATGCCGTTGGGCAAGGGGAAGCCATTGCCGCCTTGGTTACGGCCTTGACGGCCCGGGAGGAAATCGATGAAAACTAGATGGTTCTTCTTGGTCTTATGTTTCGTATTCCTGATTAGCACGACGACGACTGCCTCTTCCCTAGGCCTGTGGGTGGTGCGGGATGGCCTGACTACGAAAGCCGGGATCGACGAACTTTTGGCTACTGCTGCCCGCTTAGGGGTCGACACCCTCTTTTTGCAGGTTAACGGCAGAGCGGAAGCCTACTACCGTTCCCAATTAGTTCCCCCGGCTCCCGGGTTAGAGGAGGATTTCGATCCTTTGGCCTATGCCATCGAAGGAGCAACCCGGTATAATATCGCGATCCATCCGTGGATTAACGCCTATACTATCTCCTCCTTCGTTTATCGGCCTCAAGATCCCCGCCATATACTTCATACCCATCCCCATTGGGTTATGGTTGATGCCCAAGGGCGCTCCCAGTTGGACTACGGTCCTGCCGATGTAGGTCCCCATCTACCGGCCATCATGCTGGAGCCGGGGCTGCCGGAGGTGCAGGACTATCTTTGTCAGGTTGTGGAAGAAATCCTGAACAATTATGATGTCGATGGGATCCACTTAGATTACCTGCGTTATCCTTCGGCCGATTACGGCTACAGTCCCTATAACCGCCGGGTTTTCCAGGAACGTTATGGTGTCGATCCCCTCCATTTGGTGCAGAACCCGGGGAAGTACCCAAACTACACCGAATTGATGGATCGCTGGGATGATTACCGCCGATGGGGAGTCACCCAACTGGTAAAGAGGCTTGCCCAACTCATCGACCAATGCCGACCGGAGGTCCGGTTATCCGCGGCCGTTTATGGTGATGTCGACGACGCCTACTCCAAACGTTTCCAGGATTGGCCGACCTGGTTAGCAGAAGGATATTTGGATTTCGCAGTCCCCATGCTCTATTCCGCCAATACTCTACTGGTGGCCCACCAGATGGAGACCTTAGTAGAACGAGTGGAAGGCCCCCTCCATATTGGCCTGGGCGCTTATGCTCTGCTAGATGATCCGTCTAGCTTGGAGGAGAAAATCCGGCGGGCCCAAAGGCTGCCGGTGGAGGGGATCGTCCTCTTTTCCTACAACGCCATCAAAGGGCACCAAGGAATTCTGGAGATCATCGGTTCCATCTAAGAAGACTGGCCGGGGAGAGACCCCCCGGCTTTTTTCATGGTTCAACCCTCACCTAGGGCATAAATTTACCAAAAATGCCCATACTAAGGATAGGCAGATTGCTTTCATAGAAGGTGAGGGTTATTGAATCATGTCTAAAAGACTAGCGATGATCTTGGTGTTGGCCCTGTTTTTGGTAGCTCCCCTCCAGGGGACTAGCTTGGTTCAGCGGCAGATGGCCGAACGGGCCGGTCGGGAAGTGGTGGAAATATCTGTCGCGGGGCAAGTGGTTTTGCGGATTCGGGCGCCCCATGGGGGTCTTTCCGTTGAAGAACGGGGACGAATCGTGGAAGCGCGATTATTACGCCTTCTCGGCGGGGGTGTCACAGGTGAGGGGATTATCCCGGATGTGGTTAATGGACAGCACGCCGTTACCATCGATGGACAACTGCTGATCACCGTTGATAAAGAGCACGCCCGACTTAATGGTTGTGAACCGTGGGAACTAGCCCTTATTTGGGCCAACAATCTTCGTCGGGCTTTAGGAATTTCACCCATCGCCATCGCGGCCCCAGCCATCGCCAGGGGCGATGGCAGCTTCGTAGGTACGGCTTCTTGGTATGGAGACTATTTCCACGGCCGCCCAACGGCTTCGGGGGAAATCTATGACCAGTACGGTCTGACCGCCGCCCATAGAGATTGGGAATTCGACACCTGGGTGCGGGTGACCAATCTCCATAATGGTCGCCATGTCATCGTGAAAATCAACGACCGGGGTCCTTTTATCGAAGGCCGCTACATCGATCTCTCCCGGGGTGCGGCCCAGCAACTGCAGATGGTGGAGCGAGGCTTGGCCCTGGTCAAACTGGAAATCCTCGATGGAGTTTTGCACTTTTAGCTTAAGCCTGGTGAGCTTTTTGGAGTTGGCGCTGCTCTAAAAGCATTTGGTAACTGCTAACTAGTCGTAAGGCCATCTGGTGGGAACTATACTGGGTGGCCTTCTCTGCTGCCCGTTGTCCCATCTCCTGCAGGAGATTAGGATCCTCCAGGAGGCTGTTGACCCGTTGGGCGAAAATTTCCGGTTCGGCGGGGGTCAAAAAGCCTTCCTTGCCATCGGTGAGGATATCACTGGTGGCCGGTGATTCTACGGCAACCACGGGTGTGTGTCCCGCCATAGCCTCGGCAAGGACGATACCCTGGGTCTCGGTCACCGATGGAAAGACGAATATATCGGCGCCGAGACAAGCATCGATCACTTTATGATGTTCCAAGAGACCGGTGAAAATGAGCCGATCGCCTAAGCCCATTTCCTGGGCCCGAGCCTCCATTTGTTCCTGTAAAGGACCGGAGCCGACACAAATAAGGACTGTCGGTGCTTTCACATAAGGCAGCATGTCAAGAAGAAAAGTGACATTCTTCTCTTTGCTGATCCTTCCGACGAAAAGGAGGATCGGTGTTTCCTCCGGGATGTTATAAGCCCGGCGTAACCAAGTGGGATCCCCTTGGGCGTAATTCTCTAATAGAATGCCGGTGGGGATGACCGCAGTGGGCTTTTCCAATTCATAAGTAGATTTTAACCATGCTTCCAAAGAGGGAGAGGGAGCGATGACTAAGTCACACTTACGACAGTAATCGGAGAGGAAACGGATGGTTAAACGACGAACCAAAGGCTGGGCTACCGGTACGTAATGGGCATATTCAGGATACAAGGTATGATGGGTAAACACTAAGGGCAGCTTATGCCTTCGGGCTACCATCGCGGCCAATTGGCCCATGAGGAAGGGCGAATGGCTGTGGACGATATCGATTTTGAGTTTGCGGACCAATTGATTAGTGCGGAAGGAAATAGGTAGCGGCAAGACAAACCCTGGGTAGGTCGGTACCGGCAGGGAAAAGTAGCGAAAAACCGTTACTCCTTCCTGGGTCTCTTCCACCACTCGGGGTTCTTGATTCTTTTGCTGACTGTAGGATGGCGCGAAAATATAGATCTGGTGACCCAGATCTATAAGTTCCTTGGTAAAGGTTTTGATCGAACGCACGACACCACTAACATATGGTTCATAGCTATCGGCAAAAATTCCGATGCGCATCTTTGTCTTCCCCTATTCTAAGAACAGATTTGATTTCTACTCGTACTATTATAATTCAAATCTGATCTAGGAATTCCTGCCAGGAAAGGCGTTACTTACCTAGTTCAAGGTGTTCACGCAATAATTGAACCAGATGGAAAAACTGTTCCCGGTCCTGTTCTTCCAGGGAACGGTCAATGAGATAGTATAGATAGGCAGTTCGTGCTTGGTACACTACTTCATCTACCCAATGCTCGGCATAGCCCTGATTTTCGACTGGCAGGGGTAGCTGACTGTATTCCATCGGTAGCACCACCTTACTATACTCCGGTGAGGAGCTTTTCTGATGAAAGAAGAGGGTTAAATATATTTCCGATTCTGGGTGGGCCAAAAGATAAGCTAAGGCTTCCTGGGGTTGTCTTGTCTCCTGTCCGTAAAACCGGAAAATGAAGGGCGGGTTGGGACTACAACTGGTGGAGATCACCAAACTGACGCCCGGTACATGCACCTGATCGACGAAGTGGAGCCTGTTTAAGCGGTGGGGTGCCGCCAGAAAATATTCGAACAACTCATAGGCCCCAGGGGAGCGCAGACGGTGGTGACGCAAAAACCATAATAGAAACTTTTGTTTCTCCTGGGTAGAAATCGCCCGTGGCACCGTCACCGCCTCCTCGAAATAGGATTTTGTTCTTCTAGTCTATTTCTTAGATTTTCGGGAAATGCCTTTTAGTAATTGGTGGCTAGAAAGGAAGCTGGTCCCTGATAGCGAATTCTACTGCGATGGAGGTATTCTATTATGTATAAATTAGTCCAAGGTTTTGCCATCCTCAGTTCCGCCCATCTTCTGGGGGAATTCCTCCGACATTTCCTCAGGATTCCCATCCCGGGAAATGTCCTCGGTTTCGCTATCGTTGCTTTCGCTTTGTTTAACGGTTGGTTGAAGTTGGAAATGATTGAGGAAAGTGCCGGAATTCTGTTGGAGTATCTGAGCTTGTTTTTCGCTCCGGTCATTGTGGGGACTATCTTGTATTGGGATCTGATTAGGGCCCAGTGGTTACCCATGGGTGCCTCGGTAGTTGTGGGGACCATTGGGATCTTGATTATTACTGGTAAAATCGCGGAAAAGTTTTTTTCAAGGGAAGAGGGATAGGATGGAGAAGCTATACGCGACACCCATATTCGGCTTTGCTTTAACCATCATCGCCTTTTATGTGGGGATGCTTGTGTTTAAAATTATTCGTTGTTCGCTAGCTAATCCCTTGTTAATTGCCACGGTATTAATCATCACCTGCCTTATGTTAGGTGATATAGATTATGCCGATTATAATCAAGGTGGTCAAATCATTTCCTTCTTTTTAGGACCGGCCACCGTGGCTTTGGCCGTCCCCCTTTATAAAAACCGACGCCATTTGCAGGGACGAATAGGGTCCGTCGTCGGGATCGTTGGCTTGGGCGCCCCGTTGGCCATGTTGATCTCCGGGGGCATTGCCAGACTATTGGGAGCTACCCCCGAGGTGGTACAGTCCCTATCGCCCAAATCGGTGACCACTCCCATCGCGATGGAAATTGCGGCCATCAACGGTGGGATCCCCGAATTGACCGGTGTTTTCGTCGTGGCCTCTGGTCTGTTAGGCGCCATCGCAGGACCGGAGATCCTCCGCTTGTTTGGCATCAACTCTCCCTTAGCCCAGGGTATGGCCATCGGTGTTGCTACCCACGGGTTAGGAACTGCTAGGGCTTTGCAGGAAGGGGAGTTAACCGGTGGAATTAGTGGATTGGCCATGGGTTTGGCCGGTCTATTAACAGCTTTAGTGGCACCATTTATCGCCCCGCTCTTTTAGGAATCACAGACCGGGCAGTGGTGCAGACTAAGGGAAGAATTGTGACAAGGAGGTAATCTTAATGGCTAATCCTCATGTGGACCCCGATGCTTGTATTGGTTGTGGCCTCTGTGCCGACATCTGTCCTCAGGTCTTTGAAATGGATGACGATGAAGGGGTAGCTGTTGTCCGCGAAGACGCCGATTTGGATGCCGACTGCATTCAAGAAGCGGCCGATTCCTGTCCTACCGATGCCATTAGCGTGTAGATTTGATCTATGGAAAAACCAGGAGGTCGGTGGCTGGGCCACCGACCTGCTCATTTTTTCGGGCGGTGATAATCGGCGCCCAATTCTTCAGCGATTTCCTCCATGGCCCGGGCCCGCCCCAGTTGATAATCATACATGGACCAGCCCATGATATGGGGTAGTTGGGCCCCGTCTTCCAAGTCCAAAGGCATGATCGCCCCCTGGGCGATGAATTCCTTCCAAGCCTTTTCCTTTTCACCCAATCTTCCATCCTCCTCCCCGGTGCAATGATAGTTTTTCCGAATATCAGGGGCGAATTGCCAGGTAATTGCTCCCTGGGGATATTTATTCCCTTCTTTGTGGATGATCGACAGTCTACTGGGATATCCTAGGTTTGAGATTAGCCACGGGAGGAGGCGACCGGGTGGTCAAAGACAAAAACACTAGTGCAACCCAAGAAGCTTGGCACGAGGACCGATCGACCTTCGGCAATCAAGGCTGGCGGGAGATCAAAGAGTTGGGTGGTACTATCCAGGGGGGCGCCAATGCCCCGAGGTTCGAAACTGGAGATTGGCGGACCCTTAAACCCATTCATCTGCCGGAACGCTGTATTCATTGTTTGCTTTGTTGGGTTTATTGTCCCGATATGGCCGTCATCGTCGAAGATGGACGGATGGTCGGTTTTGATTACAAACATTGTAAAGGCTGTGGGATCTGTGCTAAAGAATGTCCCTCTAGAGCCAATGCCATCGACATGATCCCCGAGGATGCCGATCCGAGCATGGCCGGTTCCGGTGGGCCTTCGGAATACGAAGGGAGGAGCAGCTGATGACGACCCTTAAAGAATTAGCCCGCCGGCCGGAGCTTTTTACCGCGGGCCATCGGGCTTGTGCCGGTTGCGGTTTTCCCCAGGCCGTTCGTTTAGTCCTCAAAGCAGCGAAGAATCCCCTCGTGGTCGGGGCGGCCACCGGCTGTTTAGAGGTGACTTCGACCATTTACCCCTACACCGCTTGGGGTTGCTCCTTTATCCATAATGCCTTTGAGAACGCGGCGGCCACCGTCAGCGGTGTGGAAGCCGCCTACCGGGTGCTTCGCCGGCGGGGTAGGGTGAAGGCGAAATTCGACTTTATCGCCTTTGGTGGTGATGGCGGCACATATGATATCGGTTTGCAGTCCCTATCGGGGGCCATGGAGCGGGGCCATAACATGCTCTATGTTTGTTATGATAACCAGGCCTATGCCAACACGGGGATTCAGCGGTCGGGGGCCACACCTAAGGGAGCCAGCACCACGACTACTCCCGCGGGCCGGGTCCTCGATGGCAAACCCCAAGCCCGTAAGGATCTGACGGCCATCATGGCCGCCCATAACTTACCCTATGTAGCCCAAGCCTCGGTAGCCCATTGGAAGGATTTGGTTCGCAAGACGGAAAAAGCGCTGGCTGTTGAGGGACCGGCTTTTATCAACGTCATGGCTCCCTGCCGTTTAAGCTGGGCCACTCCCCCGGAAGATACCATCGATTTGGTTAAACATGCGGTGGACAGCTGTTTCTGGCCGCTATATGAAGTGGAAAACGGGCATTGGAAGCTGAGTTACAAACCCCGGGAGCGGAAAAGTTATGTCGATTGGCTAAGAAGGCAGGGGCGCTTCCGCCACCTTTTCCAGCCAGGCAAAGAAGAGCTTTTGGAGACTTTAGAGGCGGAAGTGGAAGAGCGTTGGCAGGTTTTATTGGAACGCTGTGAAGCCAACTAGCCGCCTAAGGGCGGCTAGTTGGAAGAGGATAACTGATAACCTAAATCTCTGGATATCTTAGCCCCGTATTCCCTAACGATGTGGATCAATCGGGGTAAATCATCGACGGAAAACCGGGATAGGGGTCCGGAAATGCTCAAGGCAGCCACCACCCGCTGGGTGTAGTCATAGATCGGTGCTGCTACACAGCGGGCTCCAGGTTCGCACTCTTCATCATCAAGGGCATAGCCCAAACGACGGACCTCTTGGAGCTGGAACAACAGCTCATCCTCATCGTTGATGGTTTGGGGCGTAAGGGGTTCCATCCCGTGGAGTTGGAGGATTTGCCTCACTTCTCCCACCGCCAAATCGGTCAGCAGGATTTTACCGGCCGCGGTGGCGTGGACCGGAGCCCTTTTCCCGATCCGGGAAAAGAGCCGCAGGGAAGCAGAACCTTCCGCTTTATCGATATAGACCACTTCTCCAGCATCTAAGACGCAAATATTAGCCGTTTCACCGCTGACTTTGGCCAGCTCTTCCAAATGGGGTCGGGCCACTTGGCGGAGGTCCAATTGCTGAAGTAGGGAATGGGCCAAAGTTAAACACTTCAGCCCCAATCGATATTTATCGGTAACAGGATTCTGTTCCACAAAGCCACAATACATGGCCGTCGTCACCAGCCGGTGGGCGGTGCTCACATGGACACCCAATTCTTTGCCCAACTGGGTGATGGACATTTCGGTGCCCACTTGAGCCAGGATTTCCAGCAGGTTTAAAACCCTTTCCGCCGATTGGATCTGACTTGATGGTTGTTTGCGGCGGGCCATTGCCTTCCCTAAAACTCCTTCACCGCATCGATGCTGCCACCCATGGAACAGTCGGTTTCCCGTTCGACCAGGATGTCGATTACATAGGGACGGCCCGATTCAACAGCCCGCTGCAAGGCCGGCCGGATATCTTCCGCCTTTTCCACCCTTTCGCCCAAACAGCCGAAGCCTTTGGCGATGGTTACCGGATCGATAAGGGTGCCTTGGTACCAAATATCGACGGCATGCTCAAAACCATAGGCATACTTTTGGTTCTGGCGGATCAGGCTGTAGAAACCGTTGTTGAGGATGACTACGATGATGGGCAGTTCATGGTAGGCGGCCATGGCCAGTTCTTCGACCATAAAGAGGAAACCACCATCACCCATGACGGCGACGGCCTTTTTATCAGGGCAAGCAACCTTGGCCCCTACGGCAGCCGGGATATCGAAACCGAGGGTTCCTGCGCCACCGCTAGGTAGATAATGGCGAGGCCGATTGACACTTTGCAATTGTCCGGACCAGATTTGGTTCAGACCGCAGCCTGTGGTGAAGATAGTATCATCATCGAAGAAATCGTTTAACTCTTTATAAACCCGTTGGGGCTTGATGGGGAAACTATCGAAATCGGTCTTTCTAGCCATGGCAGCCCGCCCTTGGGGGATATCGGCTACCCGAGGATGGGGCTTAAGGCTGATCCCTTTCTCCTTAGCTTGGCTGATGAGAGCTTCGATGGCTAGGCGGGCATCGGCGACGATCCCCAGATCGGGGTTGAAGATTTTGCCGATTTGCTTTTCTTCCACATCAATGTGGATGAACTTGCGGTTGCCCCGATAGACATCGAGGTTTCCGGTATGGCGATCGTTGAAGCGACAACCGATGGCCAACACCAGATCGCTGTCTAAGAAGAATTTGTTACCAAAGGGAGTGCAACACTGGGTTCCCACTTGGCCTACATATAGGGGATGATCGGCAGGGATGACCCCTTTAGCCATATAGGTGTTTATCACCGGCAAGGAGAGAAGTTCGGCCAATTCCCGGGCCTGTTCTTCCGCTTCCGCAAGGATGACCCCACCACCCACCAGGAAGACCGGTTTTTCCGCTTGGGCCAATAGCTCTAAAGCTTTGCTGATCTGATCAGCCTCGGGAACTTTGCGCTCCACCGGCAGCGGCTCATAGGCATCGATATCGAAATCGATGTCGGCCATCTGGATATCTAGGGGTAAATCGATGAGCACGGGGCCGGGACGACCGCTGCGGGCAGTATGGAAGGCCTCTTTTAGTACTTCCGGTATTTCCTCAGCCTTAGTTACACACCAAGCTCCTTTGGTGATGGGCTTGGCAATGTCGACGATGTCGACACATTGGAAGGCCTCTTTACCTAGTTGATTGCTGGTGGCCTGCCCGGTGATGGCGATCAAGGGGATGGAATCGATCTGAGCCGTATAAAGGCCGGTGACGAAGTTGGTGGCCCCTGGACCGGAGGTACAAATGGCCAAGGCCATCTTCTTGCCAGCCCGGAAGTGGGCATCGGCGGCGTGGACGGCGGCCGCTTCGTGCCGGGCGATGTAATGTTTGATATTCGAAGTGCCCAAATACTTGTACACCGGGTTAATGCCGGCGCCGGGGATACCGAAGGCGACCTCAATGCCCTCTTTTTCCAGAATCTTGACGATGGCTTCACTAACTTGCATGGCTAACCCTCCCAGGTGAAGATATTAAGACCTTTCTCGTCGGGTATGCAAATACCTCCCATGAATCAAAAAATTCCGCCTATAGGAAGGCTTTTGCAAATGGTGCAAAACTGACCCTTATCAAGGTTTTTAGTCTGGCAGTTTGACCAATTGGGAAAATTCCGTCAAAAGGTCTAGCCGCCCCAGGGCGGCTAGGGGCTCAGTAACCTAAATCTTCGCCGACGATGATCACTTGATAATCGGTGGCCGTCGGTTTTCGCTCCAGAACCACCTTGGCTTTACACATCCTGGCTGCCGAATCGCAGTCATTGCAATAACCGAGGATGGTGCAGGGTGTCTTCGTCTCTAAACGGATGCCGTTTTTGGGGGCGGCCTGATGCTGGATCCGTTCAAAGGCTCCTTCCACATCTCCGACGATTTTGTTCACGCCGGCGATGACAACCACTGTGCCCGGACCGTAAATCATGGCTGCGACCCGATTGCCCACTCCATCGGTGTTGACCAATTGACCATCGACGGTAATGGCATTGGAACTAGTTAGATAGATATCGGCGAACATGGCTTCTTTCCGCAATCCATCGATTTCCTTTGCCGACAAACCAGACTGCCAGTGATGGATCACCCGGTGGCCTCGGCCGGTTAGCTCATCGATCAAACCCAATTCTCGAATGGTTACGGAACCACCAACACCGATGCTCGCCCCCGGGGGGATTACCTCTAATACCTTGGCCACGGCCTCGGCCTTAGTCGCCACATAACAGGCGGGGAATCCCCTTTTTTCTAAGGCCTTAACCGTTTGTTCTCCCCGGACTTGCCGATAGCGTTCATCTACCTCCTTAGTTAAGGGTGTTAGGTCCATAGGTTCACCTCCCTTTGCTTAGCTTTTTATTCTCAGGAAAATTATGTTCCCAGGGCCAAAAGTTGCCAGCCGTCCCAGATAAAATAGCCCGCTAAAGCTACTAGGGCTAACCCGCAAAGGAACAGGATTCCTTGGTAAACCTTTGGCTTGAGCCATTGTTTGCCGGTGGCAATCATCAAAGCCACCAGGGAATACCAAAGGAGATCGGCTAAAAGGTGGCCGCTGAAAAAGGCGATCACCTGGTGCCAACCCTGGGCGGTGGCTATTGTAATATAGCTGGCCCCGATGGTGGCCCACCACAGGATCCAGTAAGGGTTGGAAATGCTGGTTACAACCCCAGCTAGGACCGGTCCCCAGCTCCCCTGGGCTCCTTCATTAGCCGTATCTAGATAGGTGTGACGGGCACTGCGGAGAATACCCCAACCCATCCACAACAAAAAACTACCGCCGATCAGACCTAAAGGGCCCATGACCCCAGGCCTGGTAAGAAACTGCTGCAGGCCGAGGATTAATCCACCGATGAGGGTCAACTCCAAAAGCCCATGGCCGAGGACCAGCAGGGGACCGGCCCAAAATCCCCGACGGGCCGATTGGGCGATGGTCACCGTCAATAAGGGGCCGGGCATCATGGCTCCCGAGAGGCCGATGGTAAATGCCGAAAGGAAAATGAACATATCTAATCACCCATAGATATGTTCGTAGAAAAGACCGTTGTTCCTGGTTGTGAATATAATTTCATCTCTCTGGGGTAGACTCATGGGAGAGAGGGGTGATTCACCGATGCATAAGCCTACCGTCGCCGAGGTGGCCGAGGCTAGCGGCCTGTCTCAAGCCCAGGTTCGCATGGTCATCAGGACCTTAGCGGACATGGGGATCATAGCCGTCACCGAGCCGGGGGAGATCATTGAAAGCGCAGTTCAGCCCGGTACCGCCGACTACGGGACGCCGGATCCTCTCGACTATACACTTAACGAGGATCTGACTGTGGATGAGGATAAAGGCGACACTAAAGGTTAAACATGGGGGGTGAAAGATGGGCTAAGGTTTGGCGAGCATCTTCTTCACCCCTTTTCATGATCTGAGCGATGCTTTCCTTATCGTTGAAACCAAAGGCTCCCGGAGGCTCTAACACAGTCTCGGGGGCGATTTCGATTAGTCGGGTGTAGCCGATGACTCCCGGGGCAACCCCCAAAATCCGTCGAATCTCTTGGCCGACCTTCCCTTCAACTTTACCTGCTAACTGCAGCAAAGCGTTATGGATCCGGGCTTGATGGACTTCCCGATACATAACCTGGTCCAAGATCAGATCGACCAATCGCGTGGCCACCGAAGAAAGGTCATCATATGGTTCGCCGTCAGCGATACCTTGCAGATAGATATCATTAGCCTGGGGCCGCAAGGAGACGACGATGATCTCGGTGGCACCACGTTCCATCGCGGCCCCAATAGGGGTATTGGCAAAGACGCCTCCATCGGTGTGATAACGCCCATCGACGGTCACCGTCGGTAGGAGCAATGGTAAGGCACAGGAGGCCAATACTCCCCGGCGTAAAGATAGGGTATCGTTGTTGGTGAAGACCCGGCTGGTACCTCGGTTCAAATCGGTGGCGGTGATGGCCAGCTCCACCTTGGTGAAATGGTCAAATTGCAACTCCTTAGGTATTAGCTGACCGACGAGGCGCCGCACCCGGCGATCCGACGAAAGGGAACCCATGGCTAGGGGCGAGCGACCCCGCAGCAAGGTTTTGACTAAACCCCACCAATGGAAACCGATGGGTTGGGGTGCCTCTAACCAGCTCTTGGCCAATTTCTCCACATATTTCCCACCGGTTTCTTCCTCTAGATCTTGGGCTAAAACAGCGCCATTTAAGGCTCCGATGGATGTGCCGCAAATGAGATGAATCGGTAACTGACGCCGAAGAACTTCCCGAAGCACGCCCACCTGGTAAGCCCCTTTGGCTCCCCCACCGCTGAGGACTAAAGCTAATTTGCCCATGGCCTTCCCTCCTGTCCTAACATTCTATGTGCCCCCTGCCGATATAAGAATTAGGAGGTTACCGATGGACGTTTTAGCCGTTAATTTGCCTAATTCATGGGGGCTTCTGACACCAACCCCCTTCTTCGTGACCGTGGTCGATGTCCAAGAGGGACGGGCCGTTTTGCAATTCCCCCACGGACTGCTAACTTGTCAGCGGGACTGTCCCTTGACCAAGGGACAGCGGCTTCTGGTCCAACCCCTGCCCGGGGGGGAGGGGACCATCCTGCTGCGGATCTTGAACGGGGACCAGGGGGTTTCTGAACTGGAGCAGCCTTCCCTCTGGGAACTGTTAGGGGAGCCACAACCGGCCCAGGCCGAGGAAATCCTCCAAGGGTTGCTTCAACATGGACTGCCCCCTTTAAGCCCCTTGACAAAGAAACTAGTGGAGCTTTTGCCCCAGATGCCCCAACTGCCGGGGAACATCCCGGCCTTGATTCACCTCCTGCGGTACGGAGTTACCCCCACGGAAGAGCTCATCAGGGCCCTTGCCCTTTACTACCAAGAACCAAAACAATTGGCTGGTGATTTAGAGGCCCTTCATGGGCAGCTCCAGGCCTGGGAAGCTCCCCCTGCCTGGGAGCCCCTGAAGGAAAGACTGGCTTTACTGTGCCGGCAGTTTAATTTGCCTATGGGCGAAGCCTCCTCGGAAGAGCAACTCCCCCCGGAGGAAGCCCTCAACAAGTTGGTCAGGGCGTTCCAGGAAGGAAGGGTATCTCGAAAAGGGGATCTAGTCCCCCAGGAAGGGGCAGAAGAAAAAGCCCCATCATCCCCGCCGGAGGTAGGCAAAGGGGGGAGGGCGCTTAATGAACCTGTCCAGGCCAAAGGGCGGGAGTTTGGACCGTTAATAAAGAAGCTCCTTAGCCAAAGGGATTCTTTGCCCCAAGGGCTGGTCTCCTCTTTGGAAAGGGTTGCGGTCCATTTTGAGGCGGGAGGCCTTTTGCGGGAGATCCCTTGGGAGGAAGGAATACCCATTCTTTTTTGGCAGTTTCCCTTCGGGGCCGAACCAGGCCAACATGGGGTTCGGATCATGGTCCTTAGGGATAGGGGCGGGGAAGGGGCGGTAAAAAGGACCCTTACCTTCAGTTTCCAAATGGAACATTTGGGGCTGTTGACCATCACCCTTATGGTGGTCCCTGGAGCAGCCAATTGTTGGGTCAAAGCTTCTTCCCGGGAAGTCTTAGCCTACTTGCGGGGATATGCTCGGGATTTCACCGGGATTTTGGCCCAGTATGGCTTAGATTTAACTTCCCTTCAATTTCAGCTAGAGGAAGGGCCTCGGGCTTTACCCCAGGGCCCCATCGATCTCCGAGGTTGAGGTGAGTAAGATGGAGGAGAAAAAGGCTGTCGCTTTAAGATATCTTCCCCGGCGGGACCGGGCTCCCCGGTTGATCGCCAAAGGTCGGGGTCGGCTGGCCCAGCGGATCATCGAAGAAGGGGCCAAGGCGGGGGTTCCCCATTACCGACATCCCCAATTGGTCGATGGTTTGTTTCCCCTTTCCTTGGAAGGGACTATCCCACCGGAATTTTACCGCCTGGTCGCGGAGATCCTGGTCTTTGTCCACGGTCTCGACGCCCGTTATAGAGGTTCAAGGGATTAAAGGTGGGGCAGCCGGCCAAGGAAAAACAAGATGGCCATGATTTTACAGCTATCGCCGATTAAGAAAGGCAAAGCTCCCAGCTGCCAGGCTGCTCCTAAGGGAAGGCCCATCACCAGGCTCAATTGGACGATCCCTAACAAATAGATGACCAGCATGCCTAAGCAGAGAATGAAAACCTGTCGTCCTCGGGAAGTCCGGGGTTGCCATAACCGACCAACCAAGAGGGCACTAAGGATAAAACCCCAGATATAGCCGCCGGTAGGACCAACAAGGGTCCCCGGTCCAGCAGTCCCCCCAGCAAAGACGGGCAGGCCGATGAGGCCGAGACCCAAATAGATGATTTGACTGACAGCACCAGCCCGACTCCCCAGGTAGATACCGGCCAAGAGGGGACCCATGGTTTGGCCCGTCACCGGTACGGGACTGAAGGGTAAAGGAATATAGATGAAGGCCAAAAGGGCCGTTAACGCTGCGAAAATAGGGATACGCAGGAGATTTTTCCCGACCATGGCGGAGACCTCCTTTTCCTTCCAGGGTAGCAGGGGAGGGTCTTATTGTCAACCAAAGAGAAAACCACGTTAACGAACTCCCGGGAGGATTTTTTCATCTTAGGGGGAAATAGATATACAAATTGTATATTCGTATCCACTAGGGGAGCTTGTGAGTCAGGCTGAGAACAAGACGCGTTGAAGTCTTGATACC
>JBMNRY010000022.1:0-24946 GCA_050944915.1 Limnochordia bacterium | reverse complement strand
GTATTGTTGATGGTGACTGTGGTCATCACCCAGCTCCGTTACCGCTGGTGGCTTCGATAGGGTGGGTTTCAAAAAAAATCCCAGAGGGTGTTGCATCGGAGGCTGATTTATGGTACAATGCCTTTGGAGTTAAGGTCCTGGCGAGATAGCTCAGTCGGTAGAGCAGTGGACTGAAAATCCACGTGTCCCCAGTTCGATTCTGGGTCTCGCCACCATTCATCCCACCCCTAAGGTCGTGGGATTTTTTCTTTTTTATAGGCGGTAGAACATTCCATTGCGAAACAGGCCCAATTGGGCTACCATGGGTGATATGCAATGGAATGGAGGGCGACCGATGCAGGGGAGACTTATCGCTGCGGAAGCAGTCCTGTTCGATTGGAAATGTCGCTGTGGTAATCCGGTGATCATGGAGATTTGCCTCGATGACCAAAGGGAGAGTCTGTGTATCGATTGTTTCCGACGCCTCATGGCGGAGATCACCAAGGATTCCTTTTGGCGGGCTTTAACCGATCCAATGGGTTCCGAGGGTTGACATTCGGGTCCTGATATCCTATAATTAACATTGTCAGGCGGAAGTAGTTCAGTGGTAGAACACCACCTTGCCAAGGTGGGGGCCGCGGGTTCAAATCCCGTCTTCCGCTCCAGAAAAATCAGTCTCGAGATTTCTCGAGACTTTTTTGTTTGGCGCTGAAAGTACATTTTCTTATGTTGGTTGGTCTGACGAATCTTCTTCCATAAGGCTGATAAACACATCGACAAGATAGGGATCGAAGCGTTGGCCGGCACACCTTTTTAGCTGAGCCATGGCCTCATGGTGGCCGATAGGTTCTTTGTCCCGACGGCCGTAGGTCATTACATCGTAGGCCTCGATAATAGATATGATCCGGGCCAATAGAGGGATTTCCCGGCCCTTAAGTCCTTGGGGAGAGCCACTGCCATCCCAATGTTCATGGTGGGCTTCGATGGCGGCACTGATGGGTTGCAGTTCCGGAAGGGAAGCCACATACTGGCAGCTTCCCCTATAGATGTCCTGCCATTCTTCCGGTGATAGTTTGGCAACTTGGCCCAAGAAATTATCGGCCATGGCCTGAGCACCGATATCATGGAGGGCGGCCAAAAGGGACAGGGCATCAAGTTGATCGTAACTGAGTTCTAAGGCTTCGCCCAATGTCATGGCCAACTCCTGGATCCGCCAAGGATTCTTTTCCCTTGGATAACCCTGAATACCGATGGTCTCCATAAGGGTTTCGATGAAAGCATTCTTGGAACTGCGTTTGTCTACCAGCTTGCGGCGATACATCAATGTTTCCGCCGTCCGGATGGTGTGGTGGATCGATTGGGAAATTTTCTCTTTGGTCGCGATGCCGAAGGAAATACTGGGGGGGACCTTTAAATCGTCCACATCTTCGATGAGAGCATAGATCCTTTGGCAGAGCTCCGTTGCTTTAGTTAGATCCGTCCGGGGCAGCAGGATGATAAATTCATCTCCTCCCCAACGGCCCACCACATCTTGTTCCCCGCTGATATCCTTTAGGATGGTGGCTAATCGCTGTAAGATTTGATCACCCACATGATAGCCGAAGGAATCGTTGATTAATCGCAATCCATTGACACCGCCGATGAGCAGACTCAAGGGTAGCTGATCCTCTTCGTCAAGCTTATTGATCAGGGTTTTACAGTAGTTGCGGTTAAACAACCCCGTGAGGGGGTCGTGTTGTCGGAATTCCCCATCCCTGTTGGGAGGAAGTTCCTTAGCCATGATGGAGACTCCCCTGGCGAGGGGATAAAAACTCAATTCTAGGGCCAATTCCACCCCTTTGATTTCGCCGGTGGTGACGCAAGCGGCCGGCTCTTTGGAAGATAATACCCCCAGAAAGCGCTCTTCGAATTTGGTGCCTCTTATCTGGGGGAAGACTTCATAAATTGATTTGCCGATGACACTCTCGCTGGAAATCCCGAAGATGATTTCCGCGGCCTGATTCCAGTAAATAAATTGGGAATTTTCATCGACGGCCATAAAGGGATCGCTGATGCTCTCCGCCAATTCCCGGTAATTAAATGAAGGGAGTCCTTTTTTTCGTCGCCAGTAGGCGAAAGCCAACAGGATAATGATCAATAGGAAGGCCAGTAGTGGAATGGGTATATCTACTGTGGGCATATGGAGATCCTCCTCACGGGCTAAGGGCTGATTACCAAAACTTACCTTCTATTATAAGGGACGGGGGATGGTCTGACAAGGAAGGAGAATACTCCCTTGGTTAAATCTTCACAATTTGAGTGGAGTCTCCCACAGTAGCAGGGTTGCACGAAGCTGATTCTTTCTCGAGGATCGTGGATAGAAGACCATCATTCCTCCCAAAAAACGCCAAATTCGAGGGGTATTGGCCGTGGGCGGCAAAAAACTATCTTTGTCGGTCTTGACATCCAGGGGGTAGATCAGGTATCATAATCAGTGCCGATAGCATTAAGTATTGGGCGGCATAGCCAAGTGGCTAAGGCGGCGGTCTGCAAAACCGCTATTCCCCAGTTCAAATCTGGGTGCCGCCTCCATAAACATCACGTGTGGGGAAGTAGATCAGTTGGTTAGATCGCCACCTTGACATGGTGGAGGCCAAGGGTTCGAGTCCCTTCTTTCCCACCATCTTGCGGAAGTAGTTCAGTGGTAGAACACCACCTTGCCAAGGTGGGGGCCGCGGGTTCAAATCCCGTCTTCCGCTCCATTGTCTATTAGACCCGGTCATTGCGACCGGGTTCTTTCATGTTTAGGACGACGCTGCTGGATCGGACATATATTACGGTAAGGGATTGGAGAGTCTTAGAATCCATAGGAGCGTAAAGGGTAGCAGCTAGGGTCCGACTAGGAAGGGGCCTGGTGGAGAGAGAACAACGGGGTAGAATAATACAACAAATGGATTTGCTTAAATAGTCCCTTGGGTATGGGACTAGAAAGGTGGCCCGTGTTGTGGTTGCTGAGCTATTAGTATTTCCCTTAATCGCAGCAGGGATCGGTTGGTTAACTAATGTGGTTGCCATCCGCATGCTTTTTGTACCCCGACGTCCCAGGAAAATATTCGGTTACACCTTGCAAGGGCTGCTGCCGCGGCGGCAGGGGGAGCTGGCCAAGGCCATCGCTGAGGTGGTCGAAACGGAATTATTGCCGATGGACAAGCTGGTGGCCAGGTTCGACACAAGGGAATTCCGTCGGAATATGACCAATACCGTGGTCCGCCACGTGGAGAACCGCCTGTTGGAAGGTCTGCCGGGGATAATTCCCCTCCAGATTCGTCGATTTGTGGCTAACAACGTCAGGGAACCTTTAACTCGGGAGGTCGATTTGTTAATCGGTCAGATGTCGAGGAGTGTCTCGAAACAGCTCCAGGAAGAGGCCCGGCTAGGTCCCGTAATTGAAGAGCGGGTGCGGGAATTGGACTTGATGGAGCTAGAAGCCCTTGTCCTTAGTTTAGCTTCCCGGGAATTGCGCCATATAGAGTTCCTGGGGGCAGTATTGGGATTTATCGTCGGTTTAATCCAGTTATTATTATCTTCATGGTTGCTATAAATGTATACCTAGTGGTATAATCTAACCAAGAGCTATGAAGGAGACGGTCGCTAGAACCGCCTGCAGAGAGGGAGGGCCGTGGCTGAAAGCCCACCTAGGTAAAGGCTAGTATGACCTACCACTCCGGAGCTGCCAACCGAAAGGATCAGTAGGCTTGGCCGGTCGGGCACCGTTAACAGCCCAGAGAGCGGAAGGCAAATGCCTTCAATAAGGGTGGAACCGCGAGTTTCCCTCGTCCCTTGCCGGACGGGGGTTTTTTTATTAGGGAGGGAGAAAGAGTGCAGATCACTTTACCCGATGGAAACAAGATAGAAGTGGCCCAGGGCAGCTCCCTGGAGGAGATCGCCCGCCAGATCGGACCCCGCTTGGCCAAGGCTGCCGTGGCCGCCAAGGTCAACGGCCAGTTGGTCGATTTAAGCCAAGTCTTGTCCGATGATGCCACCGTTGAATTTGTGACTCTAGATACACCGGAAGGTTTGGAAATTCTCAGGCATAGTACAGCCCACGTCATGGCCCAGGCGGTGCAGCGGCTTTTCCCCGATGCAGCCTTGGGGATCGGGCCGGCCATCGATAACGGGTTTTACTATGATTTTGCCGTGGAAAAACCATTCACCCCGGAAGAATTAGAACAGATCGAGGCCGAAATGGCCAAAATCATCGAAGAAGATTTACCTTTCTGCCGACGGGAAGTAGCCAAGGAAGAGGCCATCGAACAATTTGCCCAAGCAGGTGAAGTCTACAAACAGGAACTCATTGAGGAGCTAACTGATGGTCAGATCTCTACCTATGGGCAGGGAGAATTTGAAGATTTATGTCGCGGCCCCCATTTGCCCAGCACCGGTAGAATTAAGGCTTTTAAGTTGTTAAATGTGGCTGGCGCCTATTGGCGGGGTGACAGCAATCGCCCCATGTTACAGCGTATCTATGGAACGGCTTTTCCTAGCCAGGCCCAACTGGAGGATTACCTAAAGGTCCTGGAAGAAGCGGCCAAGCGGGACCATCGACGCTTAGGCAGGGAGTTGGAACTTTTCACCATCCTCGAGGAAGGTCCCGGTTTTCCCTTTTTCCTGCCTAAAGGGATGGTTCTGCGCAACACCCTAGAAGAATTTTGGCGGGAGATCCACCATCAAGCTGGTTATCACGAAATCAAGACACCTTTGATCCTTTCAGAGGAGTTGTGGCGTCGGTCTGGTCATTGGGATCATTACCAGGAGAACATGTATTTCACCCAAATCGATGAGCAAAATTACGCCATTAAGCCTATGAACTGTCCTGGTTCTGTTCTGTTGTACAAGCAGAAACTCCATAGCTATCGGGAGTTGCCCTTGCGCTGGGCCGAATTGGGTCTGGTTCACCGCCATGAACTGTCGGGGGTTCTCCACGGCTTAATGCGGGTCCGCTGTTTTACCCAGGATGATGCCCACATCTTCATGCTTCCTTCCCAGATTACCGAAGAAATTGGGCGGATTATCGACTTGATCGATAAATGCTATCGGGAAGTCTTCGGTTTTAAATACCATGTGGAATTGAGTACTCGGCCGGAAAACTCCATGGGTTCCGATGAGATCTGGGAACAGGCCACCAAGGCCTTACAGGAGGCTCTAGAAGAGCGGGGGATGGCCTATAAAATCAACGAAGGCGATGGAGCCTTCTACGGACCGAAGATCGACTTCCATCTCGAGGATTCCTTAGGACGGACTTGGCAGTGCGGTACCATCCAGTTGGACTTCCTCATGCCCGAGCGTTTCGATTTGGTCTATATCGGGGAAGATGGAGAACGCCATCGCCCCGTGATGATCCATCGGGTCATCTTTGGCAGCATCGAACGTTTCATCGGCATCCTCATCGAGCATTATGCGGGCGCTTTCCCCTTGTGGTTGGCACCGGTGCAAGGGATAGTCCTGCCCGTAGGTGAACGTCATAACCAGTATGGGGAAGAATTGGTCGAGGAACTAAGGGCCCAAGGTTTCCGGGTGGAAATCGACGGGCGGCCGGAGAAAATCGGTTATAAGATCCGTCAAGCCCAGCTACAGCAGATTCCCTATATGATGATCATCGGCGATAAAGAGGTAGCCGAAGGCAACCTATCTGTCCGCCATCGACGGGCCGGTGATTTAGGCCTGATGAGCCGGGAGGAATTCCAGATACGGATGGCCCAAGAAGTGGCCGACAAGGTCCGGGATTAGGGGATGAAAAAGGGCCAAAATTTCATTTGGCCCTTTTGTCTTCTTGTAAAATATGATATACTACTAGCGTATTATAAGCATCAAGTAGAAGCAGCCTGCTTCTCACCTTGTGACGCCTCGAGCAGTTAACAAGGTTGGCGAAACCGAAGAGCCTTTTTGTGTCTTCTATGTGGTGTAGCCAAGGAGCGGGTGTGAACCCGCTTTTTTTATTGAAAAATTAGCCGGAGGTGATAGGGTATTAGCAAGGAGTTACGGGTGAATGAGCAAGTTACAGCCAGAGAGGTCAGGGTCATCAACATTGATGGCAAGCAATTAGGTGTGATGCCCTTACGGGAAGGTCTGCGTTTAGCAGCGGAAAAGAATTTGGATTTGGTAGAGGTTGCACCCGGTGGTAAACCACCTGTGTGTCGGATTATGGATTATGGGAAATATAGGTATGAACAAAGCAAACGGGACCGAGAGGCCAAGAAACGCCAAAAGGTTATTTCCGTTAAAGAAGTGCGCATGAGCCCGAAAATCGATGAACATGATTTTCAGGTGAAAGCCCGCAACGCAGAACGCTTTCTCAAGGATGGGGATAAGGTTAAAGTCAGTGTCCGTTTCCGTGGTCGAGAAATCGTCCATTCCGATCTCGCGAACAAGCGGTTGCTGGAGTTGGCCGAACGGGTCAAGGATGTCGGTGCCATTGAATCTCCTCCCAGACTAGAAGGGCGTCATATGATCATGATTTTAGCTCCCAAACAGGACTAGATAACTAGTAATGAACATCGACAAGGGGGGAAAATTCTATGCCGAAGATGAAAACCCATCGCGGGGCCGCGAAACGGTTTAAGAAAACAGGTACCGGTAAATTCCGGAGGAATAAAGCATTTAAGAGCCACATCCTCGAGAAGAAGTCAGCGAAACGGAAACGCCAATTGCGGAAAGCAGGGGTAGTTAGTGCCGCTGATGAAAAACGAGTTCGAAGAATGCTACCTTATGCTTAAGATAAAACCCTGCAAAGGAGGCGTTATCCATGGCCAGAGTAAAAGGCGGGTATGTAACCCGCAGAAGACATAAAAAAATCCTAAAAATGGCTAAGGGCTATTTTGGTTCCAAAAGGACCCTGTTCCGCCCGGCCAATCAACAAGTCCTCAAATCCCTAAGCTATGCTTACAGGGACCGGCGGGTGCGCAAGCGGGAGTTCCGCAAATTGTGGATCGCCCGGATTAACGCTGCCACCCGGGGGCAAGGCCTCTCCTATAGCCGCTTTATCGATGGCCTGAAAAAGGCTGGAGTGCAGGTCAATCGCAAAATGCTGGCCGATTTGGCTGTCAATGATAGCGAGGCCTTTGGCCGTTTAGTGGACATGGCTAAAGCCCAATTATAAGTTTTAGACCCCGGGTTACCCGGGGTTTAGCTATTTCTGTGAGGTGCCTTGAGTTTGTTGAGCAGCAGGCAGAATCCGTTAATCAAGGGGGCTCGAAAACTACTCCGTCGAAAACACAGGGAAGAAACGGGCCAATTCCTTTTAGAAGGCCCTAAGGCCCTGGAAGAAGTAGTTGCCGCCGGTTGCCCCCCGGGAATCCTTTTTTATTTGCCTACCATCGATGAAAGGCAGCTTGTGCCCTTTCAAGACTGGCAGCTGGTGAAGACTGCTCCCCAAGTCTTCCAAACCATCAGTGATACCACCACGAGCCAAGGCCTCATCGGGCTTTTAGAAAAGCCCCGGGCAACATTAGACCAAGTTCTATCCCCCAAAGGGACTTTGTGGCTGATCCTCGATGGCATCCAGGATCCGGGTAACATGGGAACGATGCTCAGAACGGCCGTCGCGGCCGGTTGCCATGGGGTTATTCTCACCAAGGGGACCGTCGATCCCTTTAATCCCAAGGCGGCCAGGGCTTCCGCCGGCGCCCTCTATCGGATACCCTTGGTCAGCCAGGTAGACCCCTGGGAATTAGTTGAAGCCTGTGAAAGGGCAAAGATCCCTTTGCTGGGCACCGCACCCCGGGCTCCCAAAAGCTATTTTGATATAGATTTGCGCTCGCCGGTAGCCATCGTCATCGGCAATGAAGGCCAAGGTATGGGGGAAGAGCTGGCTTCTCAAGCCGAACTGGTACATATTCCCCAAGCACCCGGTTTGGACTCCTTAAATGCTGCTGTAGCGGCGGGAGTCTTACTCTATGAGGTAATACGCCAAAGACGGGGGGAGTCGCCCGCTCTGTATTGAATTCGAAATACCCGTGTGCTATAATCAATTTAATAAAGGCATGCTATGGGAAAGGGCGGGGATCCTTTTTATGTCACCTGTTGACTTTTTTTGGGAGCTGTTTGAAGCTACAGGATCCATTACGGCCTATTTGCTCTATCGTCAGTATATTTCAGTTCATAATCACGGAGCAGGCAGGGGAAACTGAAGAATAGGGTAGGCCCTAACCCGACAGGGAAGAAGCGCCCCAACTGAGAGCGCTTCCCGGTGTGGGGTCACAATAGGACGGCGGAGTCTGACAGTTTGGGCCGGATCACATGAAGGTGGTCATTGCGGAATCCTTCTCGCCTTTAGGTGGGAAGGTTTTTTTGCTAAGAGGTGTGCAGGAAGAGGAGGGCATTACATGGAAAGGCAAATCAAACAACTGCAGCAGGAAGCCCTACAGGAGTGCAGAGATGCTGCCACGAAAGAAGCTCTGGAAAATGTGCGGATTAAATATTTGGGTCGCAAGGGGCAGCTGACCCAACTGTTGCGGGGAATGGGACAACTCTCTCCCGAAGAGCGGCCCCGTATTGGTGGTTTAGTGAACCGGGCCCGGGATGTCCTTGAAGGAGCTTTAGCCCAACGGGCTGAAGAGCTAGGTCAAGCGGAGGAAGCCCGCCGGTTGAAGGAAGAAGCCCTCGACATCACCCTGCCGGGCCGGCGTCGGGTCAGTGGTCATAAACATCCCTTAACCCAGGTTATGGAAGAGATCATCCGCATTTTCAGCGGCATGGGCTTCCAGGTAGCCCAGGGGCCAGAAGTAGAAACTGATTACTATAACTTTGAGGCCTTAAACGTGCCAAAACACCATCCAGCCCGGGATATGCAGGATACCTTTTACATAACGGAAGAACTTTTGCTGCGGACCCAGACTTCGCCTGTCCAGATACGGGTTATGGAAAAACAAAGTCCACCGGTGCGGATTATCGCTCCGGGGAAGGTATATCGGGTCGATGTGGTCGATGTGACCCATTCGCCCATGTTCCACCAGGTGGAAGGCCTAGTCGTCGATGAGCAAATCACCTTCGGCGATTTGAAAGGGGTCTTAGCCGTTTTTGTGGAAGAGATGTTCGGCAAAGGGACCGGTGTCCGCTTCCGTCCCAGCTATTTCCCCTTTACGGAGCCTAGCGCCGAAGTAGATATTTCCTGTGTTATGTGCCATGGGAGCGGCTGTCGTGTTTGTTCTCAAAGCGGCTGGTTGGAAATCCTCGGGTCCGGGATGGTCCACCCCCGGGTCTTGGAGGCTGCCGGTTATGACCCAGAAAAGGTCGGAGGTTTTGCCTTTGGTATGGGTGTGGAACGGATCGCGATGCTCAAGTACGGTATCGATGATATTCGACTTTTCTTTGAAAATGACTACCGATTCCTGGGTCAGTTTTAGTCCGGAGGTGATCGATCTTGTTGGTATCCTGTCGTTGGCTTAAGGATTACGTTAATTATGATATTAGTGAAGAAGCTTTAGCGGATAGATTGACCATGGTCGGCGCGGCCGTGGAGACTATAGAATATTTAGGGCAAGGTTTAGATAACATCGTGACCGGTCGGGTATTGACGGTGGAAGCCCATCCTAACGCCGATAGTATTCGGGTTTGTACCGTCGATATCGGCAAGGAAACACTAAACATCGTCTGCGGTGCCCCCAATGTGGCACCAGGACAAATAGTACCGGTAGCCCTACCTGGTGCTAACTTGCCCAACGGGATGGTCATCGAAGAGATTGAACTGCGGGGGGTGCTCTCCCAAGGGATGATCTGCTCCGAAGCGGAAGTCCATTTAGGGGATGATGCCGACGGCATCATCGTCCTGCCCGAAGACTTGCCCCTGGGGGAGGAAATCACTAAACTCCTGCCGTACCGGGATACGGTATTGGAAGTGGAGGTCTATCCCAACCGTCCCGATCTATTAAGCATGATCGGCATCGCCCGGGAAGTGGCCGCGATCACCGACGGAGAGCTGAAAATGCCCCAGCCCCAGGTGGAAGAAAAGGGTCGGGGTATCGAGGAATATATCGAGATTAGCGTGGAAGATCCCCAGTTGTGCCCCCGTTATTCAGCCCGGTTACTTATGAATTGTGAAATCGGACCTTCCCCGTTATGGATGCAGAGGCGACTAATTGCCGCCGGAATGCGTCCCCTAAACAACGTGGTCGATATCACCAACTATGTGATGTTGGAGACCGGTCAGCCCCTCCATGCCTTCGATTATGATCGGTTACAGGGGGGCCGGTTAATAATTCGTCCCGCCCGGGCTGGGGAGAAGATAGTCACTTTAGATGGCGTTGAACGGGAGCTACATACCGATGATATCGTGATCGCTGACGGGCAAGAACCGGTTTGTATCGGTGGCGTAATGGGAGGAGAGAATTCCGAGGTAGGACCTAACACGAGGAACATCCTACTGGAGTCGGCCAATTTCAACCCCGTTTCCATCCGGCGCACTTCCAGGCGACTGGGATTACGTTCCGAGGCTTCGGGACGCTTTGAAAAGGGCCTTGATCCCAATGGGACCCTGCTAGCTTTGAACCGGGCGGCGGAATTGTTGACCCAACTGGCCGGTTGTGAGGTGGCCCCCGGGATCATCGATTTGTATCCCGAAAAGCGGGAACCCATCGTCATCAGTCTGCGTCCCGAGCGGGTTAATGTCCAGTTGGGTACCGATCTTTCCGGGGAGCAAATGGCCGAGCTTCTGGAGAAACTGGAACTGAAAGTGAGCCGAGATGGTGATCAACTCCAAGTGGAGGCGCCGACGTATCGGGGTGATTTGGAGGGTGAGTGGGATCTGGCTGAAGAAATAGCCCGGCTGTATGGTTATGATCGGATTGAACCGACCTTGCTCACCGGTCGGACGACTTTAGGTGGTCAGACTTCCCAGGGACAAGTAATTGACGATTTACGGGACTGGCTGGTCGGCCAAGGGTTGATGGAGATCCTTACCTACAGCTTTATCAATCCCAAGGAGCTAGACCGACTCATGCTGCCGGCCGAGAGCCCCATGAGGGATGCTCTAGCCTTGCGCAATCCCTTGACTACTGATTTGAGCATGATGAGGACGACCTTGCTGCCCGGTTTGATTAAAGTAGTTTCCCATAATGTCAAACATGGTGCTACCGATTTAGCCTTGTTCGAAATTGGTTCTATTTTCCTACCCCGGGGCGACGAGGAACAGCCCGAGGAGCGAACCACCTGCGGGTTGGCCGTGATGGGTCGTACTTTCCAAAGGTCTTGGGGTGACCAAGGACGGCCTTTCGATTTCTACGATTTGAAAGGGCTCCTAGAGGGAATATGGGAATTATTCGGTGCGCCCTGGCAACTGGTTGCCGGGGATCATCCTAGCTTACATCCGGGACGCCAGGCGGCCCTGGAGGTAGGGGGAGAAAAGGTTGCTATTTTCGGTGAAATCCACCCCCGGGTGGCAGATCAGTGGGAGCTAGATGAGCGGATCCTGTTGGCGGAGATCAACGTGGCTGCCCTCGCGGCTTTAGAAATCCCTCCGGTGAGCTATGTTCAGCTACCCCGTTATCCGGGGATCCGCCGGGACTTAGCCTTGCTGGTGCCTGAAGAGGTGCCGGCGGGAGACATCCTGCCCATCTTGCGGGAAATCGGAGGTACCCTAGTGCGGGATGTTGTTCTCTTCGATGTTTACAAAGGGAAGCAAGTACCCGAAGGGTATAAGAGTTTGGCCTATACCATCACCTTCCAAGGGCAGGATCGGACGTTAACCGATGGAGAGGTCAATACAGTAATCGAGAAAATAGCCGCGGTTTTGAAGGATAGGTTGTCCATTACCTTGCGAAGTTAGAAAAGGGGTGGTCAAGTGTCCGGGCCAGAGGCGAAAAATAAGGCTCAAGTGCAGATTTGTGGCGACGAATATGTGATTAAAGGAGCGGCCGATTCCGAGTATATCGTGGCTTTGGCTGCGATGGTCGATGAAAAGATGCGGGACATCCAAAGGCGTAATCCCACCCTACCCCGGCATCGGATAGCCATTCTAGCGGCCATCAATTTGGCCGATGAGCTTACCCGGGCCCGGCGGGAAAACCAGGAGCTAGTCAAGTTCCTTGAAGAACTGAAGTAGGGGGTGGGGCGGTGTATTGGCTGGATATCTTTTTGTTGGCCTTCATGCTGCTGCTAGCTTGGTCAGGTTTCCGCAAAGGTCTCGTTCGAGAGGTCTTCGATCTGGGCGGGGCGATCCTCGGTCTTTACGTGGCCGGTTATTATCATCGGGAATTGGCCGGACGCATCACCAGTTCCATCGCCTTACCCGTTGGGGTGGCCATCCCCTTGGCCTTCGGCCTTTTGGCCCTGGGGATCTCCCTGTTTTTCAGTCTAGGCGGATTAATTTGGTCCCGCTCCATTCGGATTCCCCCTTTGCGTTTCGCAGATACTATTCTTGGAGCTGGGTTGGGGTTGGCCAAAGGCTTCTTGTTATTGATGGTTATCTTGACCTTTTTGACTATGTTGGCCGGCGAAGGGCTCATGGGGATCATCGCCGAATCGGCGGTGGCGGAGCAGATTTTGCTCACCGTGCCTAGTATTTATAGTCGATTGGAAGATATGTTGCCGGAAAAACTGCCCATACTGGGTCCCAAGGGATTGCCTTCGGCAGCCCCGGCCCTTTAATACTCCCATCGGAGGCTGTTTATGCGGAACTTGCAGTTAGCCTGGATATTTAGCCAGATCGCGAATATATTGGAGATCAAGGGGGAAAACCCCCACAAAATCCGCGCCTATAAAAGGGCCGCCCGGGAGATTGCCCATCTACCCACCGATATTGGAGATATCCATCGGGAGGGCCAGTTACGATCCATCCCCGGGATCGGCCCCGCTTTGGCCGATAAGATCGATCAATGGCTGACTACGGGGGAGATGGACTACTATGAGGAGTTGCAAACCCAGATCCCTGCAGGTTTGTTAGAGTTGCTCAATCTACCGGGGATCGGCCCCAAAACTATTTCTACCCTCCATCAAGAGTTGGGTATTCGCGATGTGGAAGATTTGGAGCGGGCGGCAAGAAAACGAAAGATCCGCACTCTAAAGGGCATGGGCGTGAAAACGGAAAAGGCGATTCTCCACGGGATCACCATGTGGCGCAGTCGAGATCACCTAGTCTTAGCGGCCCTGGCCCGCCCCCAAATTCAAGATTTAGTATTCGATTTGCAGGGTCTTTCTAAGGTGGACCAGGCCCAGATAGTCGGCGGTCTCCGGCGTCGGAAGGATATGGTTGGTCACGGGGATATCCTATTGATCACCAGGGACATCGGCCTGCTTCGGGAGGCGGTAGGGCAGCTTCCCCAGGTTCAAGAGATTTTGGCCCAGGAGGAATACCTCCTTCGGGTCCGGCTAAAAACAGGCTTGGAAGTCCAATTTTTCCTGGCCGCTCCCGAAACTGCCGTTACCGCCTTAACAGCCAGTACCGGCTCCCAAAGGCATTGGGAGGAACTGCAGGGACTGGCCCACAACAAGGGTTGGCAGCTGTCCTTCCAAGGCTTATTCCAAGGTGAGCAGGCCCTTCTCCTGGCCGATGAAGGGGATCTTTATGGACGGTTAGGTCTAGATTTCATCCCCCCGGAATTGCGGGAAGGGCGGGGAGAAATTGCTGCCGCCCAGGCCCATGGGCTGCCACGCCTGGTGGAAAAACAGGATATCCAAGGGGATCTCCATGTCCATTCCCATTATAGCGATGGGACGGCTTCCATCGAGGAGATGGCACAGGCTATGCAAGCACGGGGCATTAAGTATTTGGCGATTTGTGATCATTCTCGCTCCCTAGGTGTCGCCAGAGGTTTGACCATTGAACGATTACGGCGGCAGGGCCAGGAGATTCGCGAGCTTAATAAACGGTTGACCAATTTTAAGGTTCTCAGGGGTGCGGAAGTCGACATCTTAGCCGATGGTTCTCTGGACTTCCCCGATGATGTCCTGGCGGAGTTGGATGTGGTCGTCGCTTCCATCCATACGGGAATGGGTCAAAGCAGCGAACAGATTACCAACCGGTTGCTAGCGGCCATCAACAACCCCCATGTAGATATCATCGGCCATCCTACCGGTCGGTTGTTAGGTCGCCGGGAACCCTATAAAGTAGATATGGAAAGGGTGATCGAGGCCGCAGCCAAAACGGGCACTGCCCTAGAGATCAATTCCTTCCCCGACCGGTTGGATCTCAATGATGTTCACGCCCGGTGGGCCAAGGAAGCTGGTGTCTTGATCGCCATCGATACCGATGCCCATAGTCCCGGGGAATTGGACTATTTGGAATACGGCATTGGCACCGCCCGTCGGGCCTGGTTGGAAAAGGATGATATTCTCAACTGCCGTTCCTGGGAGGAGCTCCAGGAGATTTTTGCGAGGTGTTCTTCAACGACAAGGAGGTAGAGCCAATGGCAATGACCATACGGGAAATCTATGATTTAGCTGTACAAAAAGGAAAAGAAAAGGATCCCCGGGGCTTAGAAGCGGTAGATAAGGCCCTAGAACGGGCCAAGAAAGAGTACGAAGACCTAAAGGCTGAAGACCGGGAGTATTTCGATACCGAATCCCTTCACAACCCCTATGCCGATACTAGAATTCTCTATGGTGATGATGATCGGCTGGTGAAAAGGGTACTGGTGGGGGTCGATATCGAGGTCGGGGAAGTACTCTTAGCCGATCGGTTACGGGAAAAAGAAGGCTTAGATTTGATCATCGCCCACCACCCCGAGGGGGGGAGTTTGGCAAAGTTATATCAAGTGATGCATATGCAGGGGGATATCCTAGCTAACTACGGTGTACCCATCAATGTGGCGGAAGGTCATCTACAGGGTCGCATCTCTGAGGTAGAGCGGGGTCTATTGCCCGTCAATCATCAACGGGCCATTGATGCCGCCCGGTTGCTGGATATTCCGCTGATGTGTGTCCACACTCCCGCCGATAACTGTGTCACCAGCTACTTGCAGGGGATCTTCGATGAACGGCAACCCTATTTGGTCAAAGATGTCTTAGCCATCCTCAAGGAAATCCCTGAGTATCAAGCAGCGGGTAAAATCGGCGCAGGACTGAAGGTGGTTGCCGGCGGTGAAAAACGGCGGGCCGGTAAGGTTTTCGTCGATATGACCGGTGGTACCGGAGGGGCCAAGGAACTCTTCGCCAGCATGGCTAATGCCGGGATCGGTACCGTCGTTTGTATGCATATCAGCGAAAAGAATTTGGAAAAGGCTAAGGAGGCCCAATTGAATGTGGTCATCGCCGGTCATATGGCCAGCGATTCTGTAGGTATGAATTTCATCCTCGATGAGATTGCCAAACGGGGCGTGGAAATCTTAACCTGTTCCGGTCTAATCCGGGTTTCGAGACTGTAGAGGTAACCATGGCTGGTACCTAGGGGTATCAGCCTTTATACTTATCGGGGAGGGTTGAAGGATGGAAGTGCCGGAGCTGTTGGCACCGGCCGGTAGTTTCGATGCATTGAAAGCTGCGGTGCAAAACGGTGCCGATGCCGTCTATTTAGGGGGCCAAAAATTTAGTGCCCGGGCCAATGCGGCCAATTTTGATGAAGAAGAGATGAAGCAGGCCGTTGAGTATTGTCATCTCTACGGTGTTCACCTCTATGTGACCATCAACACCTTGCTCAACGACAGGGAGATGGAGGAAGTCTCCGATTATTTGGCTTTCCTTGAGGAGATCGGGGTGGATGGGATCATCGTCCAGGATTTGGGATTAGCTCGGTTAATCCATCACCGGTTTCCCGGACTACCCCTCCATGCTAGTACCCAGATGACCGTCCATAATGTTCGGGATCTCAAGGTTTTGGAGGAGCTGGGTTTCACCAGGGTGATCCCAGCCCGGGAGTTGACCTTGGAGGAGATCGAAACCCTTTGTCGAGCTTCCAGTTTAGAGATCGAAGTTTTTGCCCATGGGGCCCTTTGCATTTCCTATTCGGGCCAGTGCTTATTTAGCAGTATGGTGGGAGGCCGGAGTGGTAATCGAGGCCGGTGTGCCCAACCTTGTCGGTTGGAATATGCTTTGTTAGATGAAGGGGGACAGGTAATCCCCCAATCGAAAAAGGCCGGTAAGTATCTCCTCAGCACTAGAGATTTAAACCTAAGTGAGCATCTAGCCCCTCTAGCCCAAGGGGGAGTGCGGGCTTTGAAAATCGAAGGTCGTATGCGCCAGCCTGAGTATGTGGCCGTTGTCGTGAAAACATACCGGGCGGCCCTTGATGCTTTAGCTGCTTCGGGGCAGTATGAGCTCAGCCCTAAACAACGACAAGATTTGGCCCAAGTTTTTAACCGAGATTTCACCACCGGCCATTTGTTTGGCCGCCAACGGCGGGGCTTGATGGGGTTTAAACGGCCCAATAACCGGGGAACCCTGCTAGGACGGATTGATCGTTATGATGTCGATGGGAAAAGGGTTTATCTCAAGCTAGAGCAGGGAGTGTCCCAAGGTGATGAGGTGGAAGTCTGGGTCAGTCGGGGAGGACGGGTCCAGGCGACCATCCAAAGGATCATCAAAGACGGTGAACCGGTCTCCCGGGCAGAGGAAGGGGAAGTTGTGGCCCTGGAGGAAATGGTCGGCTCCATACGCGCGGGGGATCGGATCTTCAAGACTATCGATAGGGAGTTGTTAGCCGCGGCCCAGGCTAGTTACCGCTCACCTCGGGTTTTGCGGAAAATCCCCGTCGATGTACGGGTGCGAGCCTACAGGGGAGAGTCCTTGCAAGTGATTATGACTGACAGGGACGGCCGGAGGGGCCAAGGAAGCAGTGATACCCTTGGGGAGAATGCTCGAAAACGGCCTCTAACACCGGAAATTATCGAGGAGCAAATGGCTCGGTTAGGTAACGTTCCCTTTAGCATCGCCAGTTTAGAGATAGATCTGGACCAAGATGTGATGGTGCCCTTCAGCGAGATAAACAAGGCTCGCCATAGGGCTGTCGAGGACTTAATGGGATTGCGGGTGAAAAGGAATGGTTCTCCCCTCTCTCCGGTGGAGGAAAAACCTTATCGGAGTAGCAAAGGGGAGACAACGGCATTGGCCGTTCATGTGGCCGATTGGGAACGGGCCCAGGCCGCTGCTGCCGGTGGTGCCCATTTGTTATATTTCGGCGGTGAGGCCTTTGCTTCTGTGACCGATAAGACCGGTCCAGCTGCTTGGCGGGAACAGGAACGGATCTTGGAAGAAGTGGTAAAACTCGGTCCTCCTGTGGTCCTCATCCTCCCCCGTCTTTTACGGAACGAAGAGCTAAAAGAAGCCGCTAAGCTGTTGGAGAAAGCTCGACAGTTGGATATTGGAGAGGTCGTCGTCGGCAATTTAGGTGCCCTGGATATGGCCCAGGAAATCATGGGACCAGGCAATATTATCGCCGATTATTCGTTCAATGCCTTTAACAGTCGAGCCATCGAGGCCCTTGGCCATTTGGGTGTTAAGCGGGTCACATTATCCCCCGAGTTGACCCTAGAGGAGGTCGGCCAGTTAGCCGAGCCCTACCAGGTGGAATGTATAATCCACGGTCATCTACCCCTCATGGTAACCGATTACTGCATCCCCGGTGCCCTATTGGGAGCGGAGGTTAATTGTCCCCGTCCCTGTCGGGGAAGGCGGTTTAGCCTCCGGGATCGGAAGGGTTTTCGTTTTCCCATTGAAATGGATAGCGCTTGTCGCATGCATATTTATAATAGTAAAATATTATCGATGCTGGATCATTTGCCGAAATTTCGAGGTGTTGATGTCCTTCGGATCCTGGGGACGACCATCGATGTCGATCAATTGGAGAAGACCACCAGGGCTTATGTGACCGGAATGAAGTTGGCCCAGGAAGGGATAACTATGGAGTTGCCCCACGCCCCTGAGGAGCGGACTACCGGCCATTATTTCCGAGGTGTATTGTAGGAGGTTCATCCTTTGCACGGTAAGACCATCAAGACTTTAGAGTTAGATAAAATTATTGGGCGATTAGTCAATTGTACTTCATCCCCCTTGGGGCGGAATTTAGCCGAGAATCTCCTTCCTTCCACCGATGAACAGGTGATCGCCAGGGGACAGGCTTTGACGGCGGAAGGGGTAGAGTTGTTGACCCTCGGCCAGGAGATCCCCTTGGGGGGTATTAAAGATATCGGTCAATTGGTGCGCCGGGCCGGGTTAGGTGCCCAGCTAGCGGGCGAGGAATTGTTAGCGGTGAAGGAGACATTGGAAGCAGGGGGACGTCTAGCCCGTTATTTCCGGGACAAGGAAGGGCGGGCCCCTTTGTTAACTGAGCTAGCGAGGGATTTGCCCGATTTTCGAGGGCTCATCGATAGATTAGCTCAATGTCTCACCGACGAAGGGGAGCTGCGGGATGAGGCTAGTCCTACCTTGGCCCAAATTCGGGCCAACCAACGGAACTGCCAAAACCGTATTAGGGAACAATTGGACGGGATCATGCGGTCCCAACAGTGGCGCAAATTGCTGCAAGAGCCTATTGTCACCGTCCGCCACGGCCGTTATGTGGTACCCGTCAAACAGGAATATCGCCATGCCGTCCGGGGTATCATCCACGATCAGTCGGCCAGCGGAGCCACACTTTTTATCGAGCCTACTGTCATCGTCAATCTGAACAACCGGTTACGGGAATTGGAGCAGGCTGAAGACCGGGAGATCGACAAGATCCTATGGGAACTGTCGACGGCGATAGCCGCCAGAGTTGATGAGATCCAGGTCGGTTTGGAAATTTTGGCCCAGCTCGATTTCCATTTGGCCAAGGGGCGTTTAGCCTTAGAAATGGATGCTTTGCCCCCCGTTTTGAAAAAATCCGGTGAGATAAGGATTATCAAAGGTCGCCATCCCCTCTTGGGCTCCGAGGTGGTTCCCATTGATATCTATCTAGGGGGCAGTTTTCGAACGTTGGTGGTGACGGGACCCAATACCGGGGGAAAGACCGTTACCTTAAAGACCATCGGTCTTTTCGCTTTGATGGCCCAATGTGGTCTTCATATCCCCGCGGGACCGGGCAGTGAACTAGTGGTGTTTCAGCGGATCTTCGCTGATATCGGTGATGAACAAAGCATTGAGCAGAATCTAAGCACTTTTTCTTCCCATTTAACTAATATCGTTCAGATCCTCCGCCAGGCCCGGAAGGGAGATCTAGTCCTGTTGGATGAAATCGGTGCCGGGACCGATCCGACGGAAGGCGCGGCCTTAGCGATGGCTCTGCTGGAGGAGTTCCACCAGCGGGGGTGCTTAACGGTGGCCACTACCCATTACAGTGAGCTGAAAGCCTTTGCCTATAGCCAAGAGGGTATGGAGAATGCCAGCGTGCAGTTCGATGTGAGCACCTTGCAACCAACCTTTGAGTTGGCCATTGGTGTCCCGGGGAGGAGCAATGCCTTCCCCATCGCCAAACGACTTCGGGTGCCGGCCAAGGTGATCCGGCGGGCCCAAGAGTTTTTGACCACCGATGAGATCAAGGTTGAAGACTTGATCCGGCAGTTGGAAACCGATGGTAAGAAGGCGGCCCAGGCCCGGATAGAGGCGGAGCGCTTGAAGCGGGAAGCCCAGACTCTGAAGGAAGCCTACGAAGAAAAATTAGCCCATTTGATGACCGATAGGAACGAGATTTTGGCCAAAGCTAGGGGAGAGGCCGAGGAGCTGCTCAAGCAAGCTCGTTTAGATTTGGACCAATTGGTGGGGGAATTACGACGACAGTCTCGGGCAGAAGCTTTAGAAGAGGCAGCCCGGGAAGCACGACAACAACTGGCCACCCAACGGGAGGCCATCAAAGAGAAGCTAGGTACTGTCCAAAGGGAAAAGACGGAGCGCCAGCCCCTAAAGGGGCTCCAAGTTGGTGATCCTGTGCAGATCATCAGTCTAGGACAGCAAGGTGTCGTCTTAGCGCCTCCCCAGGGGGATTCGGTTTTAGTTCAAGTTGGGGGGATAAAACTCCATGCCCGCTTAACCGATTTGCGGAGGACCGGCGGCCAACAACCTTCTAAAGAGAAGTCGAAGACAAGCTCCTATGGCCGTTTGATGAGGGGCAAGGCCCTTTCTATTTCCCCAGAGATTCACCTGCGAGGCTTGCCTGTAGATGAGGCTTTAGGTTTGGCTGATAAATATTTGGATGATGCCTTCTTGGCCAATTTAGGCCAGGTGCGCATTATTCATGGCAAGGGGACGGGAACATTAAGGGGGGCGATCCACGAATTGCTCGATGGACACCCCCATGTGCGTAGCTACCGGATGGCTTATCCCGAAGAGGGAGGTATGGGTGTAACGGTGGTTTCCCTCCACGGGAGCTAAGGACTGATGAACAGGGGGCGCTCACTTTGGTGGGAGCCCCCACTTTTTTCTTCTTCCATCAGGGAAGAAAGGCTGCGGCGAAATGGGTCGTGTTCCTGACAGTAGGCCGTCGGTTCGGTGCCCTTGATGAATATTTCGTAGCGGGTTTTATCCCTGGGGCAGCCTTCGCTAGCCAATAAGCCGGTTGTAGTATCGATTAACAGACCATCGACGATATCCTTGGGCCGGGGGAAATCCCGAACCGGTTGGTTCTTGAGGGCCTCCCGGAAGAAATTGGCCCAGATCCGCGCCGCCCATCCACTACCGATATTGGCTCCTTGATAGAACATGGGGCCTGGTCGATCGTTGCCGATCCAGACTGTGGCCACCAGCTCCGGCGTATAGCCGACAAACCAGGCGTTGGAATAATCATCAGCGGTGCCTGTTTTTCCGGCGGCCGGTCGCCCGATATTGGCACTGCGGCCCGTTCCCCTTTCAATAACTCCCCTGAGCATGTCGGTGATCATATAACTGACTTGTTCGCTGAGAACGATCTCCCTTTGGGTCCGGTTTTCCTCGATTACGGTACCATCAGGTCCTACGATCCGCAGGATGGCTAAAGGTTCCGTTTTGATCCCTTGATTGGCGAAAACACCGAAGGCGCTGGCCATCTCCAGGGGAGTGACACCTCTAGTTATGCCGCCTAAGGCGAAGGCCAGGTTGCGGTCATTGTAGCGTCCACTTTCCACGATGGTCGAGATCCCTAGACGTTTGGCCATTCCGATGGTGTCTTCGATACCGACCTCTTCCAGCAGTTTGATGGCGATGATGTTGATCGATTGTTCCAAGGCTTCCCGCAGGGACAGGGGCCCCAGGAAACGCCTGGTGTAGTTACGGGGCCGCCAAATATCGCCGGTGTAGGGATCTTCGTATTCAAAGGGTTCGTCGATGAAGATATCGGCGGGGGTATAACCCTTTTCTAGGGCTGTGACGAAGATAAAGGGCTTGATAGCCGAACCCGGCTGTCTCTCGGCGTCGACGGCCCGGTTAAAGAAGTCTTGTCCACCCCGACCTCCGACCATGGCCTTGATATGGCCGCTCCTGGGATCTAAGGCTACTAAGGCCCCCTGGGGTTGGTCCTTTTCCCCCTGGGGTAGACCGGCCAATAGGGCTTGTTCGGCCTTTTCCTGCAGGTCTAAATCGAGGGTGGTATAGATTCGATAACCTCCGCCCCGTAATTCCTCGTCGGTGTAGCCCCTTTGATGCATGAGTTTACGGACATACTCGACGAAATAATGGGCTCGATAGGGGGCCCTGGTTCTTTCGGTGATCCCCAGCTCTTCCTTTTTCGCCTCCGCCAGTTGCTCGGCGGTAATATAGCCGACTTCATACATGCGATTGAGGACCACGTTGCGGCGCTGCAGGGCCGCATCGGGGTTATTAAAGGGCGAATAGATATGGGGACCCCTGGTTATTCCCGCTAGTAGAGCCGATTCGGTTAAGGTTAGATCCGAGGCACGCTTACCAAAAAAGGTTTGGGCTGCTGCTTCCACGCCGTGGGCTCCGTGGCCAAAATAGATGATGTTGAGATAGCTTTCTAAAATCTCATCTTTACTGTACTTACGTTCGATTTGGATGGTCCACAGCAGTTCCCGTAGTTTCCGCGACCAGGTTCGTTCGTGGCTTAAGAAAGCATTCTTTGCCAACTGTTGAGTAATGGTACTGGCACCTTGGGTGATCCGTCCCTCTTTGAGGTTGACGAGGGCGGTCCTGACGATGGCTTTAAGGTTAATTCCGTAATGATGGCGGAATTGATCGTCTTCGACCGCGATGATGGCCATCTTTAGATAATCAGACATCTGATCTAAGGGCACCTTAATTCTGTTTTCGTTATAGAAGCGCGCGATTATATCGCCATTAATGTCATAGACATAGCTAGTTAGTTCAGGATCAAACTCCACTTGATCGAGAGTCGGTGCTGAACGTAAGAATCCGGCGGTAATGCCCAAGAGGGCACCGAAACTGACAGAAACAAAGAAAACCAAAACGATTAGAGCCAGGCGACTGCCGCCTTTGCGACCCATTGCATACACCTCTTATATTATTTAACATGAATTGCCAGTTTAGTATAACATGGTCCACGGAGATTCTGGTATACTTCCTTCTGAGAAGATTATTCGACCTTCAATGGAAATTATCCTATGGGATGTGTTGGAAAGGGACTAGTTATGATATAATTGACCCGATTGTAAAAGGTATAAAGGTGATGAAGGAGCGAGTATTCGGGTCCGACTGGAGCAGAGAGCCGGTGGTTGGTGGAAACCGGACTGGTCCCCCGAAGAAGTACACTCCGGAACTGTTTCCTTGAACCGATCAGTAGGGGAAACCGGTTGTTCCCGTTATCGAACACCGACCATGTCGGCCTGAGGGGATCCGTGTTTGGATCAACGAGGGTGGTACCGCGGGTAAACTCCCGTCCCTTGCTGGATGGGTCTTTTTATTTTCTGAAGGAGGCACGAAAATGGATTTTGCAGCACAAATGGCGGTCATTAAACGGGGAGCCATCGATATCTTCCCCGAAGGGGAACTGGAAAAAAAGGTAAAGAAATCTATTGAAACAGGTACACCGTTGAGGGTGAAATTAGGAGTCGACCCAACGGCGACGGATCTCCATCTGGGCCATATCGTCCCCCTCTTAAAACTCAAAGCCTTCCAGGATTTGGGACATCAGGCCGTTTTGATCATCGGCGATTACACGGCCATGGTTGGCGACCCCAGCGGCCGTAACAAATCTCGGCCCCAGCTAACCCATGAAGAGGTCATGAAGAATTGCGAAACTTACACCGAGCAAGCCTTTAAGATCCTCGACCCCGAAAAAACCGAGGTCGTTTTTAACGGTTCTTGGTTTAGCAAGCTTAGCTTTACCGATGTCATCAAGCTCCTCTCCCAGATGACCTTAGCCCGGATGCTGGAACGGGAGGATTTTGCCCACCGCTACAAAAATGGATTTCCCATCAGCCTCCATGAATTGGTCTATCCTTTAATGCAAGGTTACGATTCGGCTATGATTAAGGCCGATATCGAACTGGGTGGTACCGATCAAAAGTTCAATATCTTGGTGGGTCGGGATATCCAGCGGGAAATGGACCAATCCCAACAAGTAGGCCTTTGTGTGCCTATTCTCATCGGGCTCGACGGTCGGGAAAAGATGAGCAAGAGTCTGGGTAACTACATCGCGGTCGATGAGGAACCGGCGGAAATGTACGGCAAGGTCATGTCCATCCCCGATGAATTAATGACCATGTATTTTGAACTGCTGACCCAAGTTCCCGAAGAAGAGATCGCCTCCATCAACAAGGGCCTCGAAGAAGGGAGCTTACATCCTCGGGAGGTAAAAAGACGCCTAGCCCGGGAAATTGTTGCCCGTTTCCATAGTGCCGACGCGGCTCAAGGGGCAGAGGAAACCTTCGATTTAGTATTTATCAAGGGAGAAGTCCCTGAGGATATACCGGTCATGGAATTGAAGGCCGAGCCGATCTGGATTGTCAAATTACTGGTGGAAGCTGGTTTTGCCTCTAGCAACGGTGAAGCTCGGCGTCTGGTGCAAGGCGGCGGTGTGCGCATCGATGGGGAGCCAGTGAAGGATGTGGATTTGGACTGGCCACCGACGGACGGAGCCATTCTTCAAGTAGGCAAGCGGAAATTTATGCGGATCGTTCTTTCCTAAGCAGAAATCCCCCCCTTGTGACATATACCTAAGCAAGGGGGGGTGGCCATGGCCCGTCTTGCCGGTTATTACTACCGAAGCAAACCGCCCAGTCGGTTTAAGATCATTTTCTGTCTGACGATCTTTTTTTTGATCCTGGGCGGTATTTTTACCTTCTGGGTTTTGGAAGTCCAGTTGCGACCGGCCTTAGTCCTTTGGGCCACGGCCCGGGCGGAGCAGATGGCAACGGAGGCCATCCATTCAGCGGTCAGGGATAGTGTGGCGAAAAATATCAAAGCTGAGGATTTAGTCCTTTGGAAGCAGGATGTCCAAGGTTCTTTAGTGGCCGCCCAATATGATATGGCGCAGGTGAATCGAATCATCGCCCTAACTACCCTTCGGGTTCAGGATACCCTGCGGACTTTGGCCCAGGAACGGATCCCTATGCCCCTCGGGCAAGTTTTGGGTAGTAGCATTCTGGCATCCTTGGGTCCCACAGTTCCTATACGAATCATCCCCGTCGGTACGGTGGAGGCCTATCCTTATGCCACCTTTCAGACCGGGGGTATCAACCAGGTTTGGCATCGGATCTCTTTGTTAGTTAGGGCCCAGGTGCGAATAGTGGTGCCGACCATCGCAGAAACAGCCGTTATTGAAACCCAGGTGCCGATCACGGAAGAAGTACTGTTAGGGCGGGTTCCCGATGTGTTCTTCAATTGGTCCGGCGATCCTAGTCAGGAGATCACTGTGCCCATCGGCATGGGTGGCCTAGGAGGCTTGATCAATCAAAAGAATTAGGGTTTTTCCGTGGGGTCGAGTTTACTTTTTCAATCTACCTATCGCAGAAGGACTACACATTCCCGATGATCCGGGTTGACATGTTTTTGTTCCCATGCTATAATGACTTTCGCCGGGAGGGAAACCGGCCAATACGAAGGACCTTGAAAACTAAACAGTGTACCAAGCTTGTGTTTTTAAGAGCTTAAGATCAACTTTTTTCGGAGAGTTTGATCCTGGCTCAGGACGAACGCTGGC
>JBMNRY010000021.1:0-25444 GCA_050944915.1 Limnochordia bacterium | reverse complement strand
TATCGAAAATTAATTCACCGTTAAGAACCCGTCGACGCATGTCTTCCTCTTTAGCCAAGGTTTCTTGGCATTTGGCTAGGATTTCCTCCGCGTACTCCCTTGGAACAATGACTACTCCGTCACTATCACCAACGACTATATCCCCGGGGTTAACGACGACTCCCCCACAGCTTATGGGGATATTTATGGAGCCAGGATTGCTTTTATAAGTGCCTCCCGGTAATACGGCAGTACAAAATACCGGGAATCCCAAGGCGGCAATATCATCCCGATCCCGTACAGCCCCCTCAAGTACTAACCCGGCAATTCCTTTCACCTGGGCAGAAGTAGAGATCAAATCGCCCCAAAGGGCTCCTTCTGTATAGCGACCGGCCTCACAGACCAACACATCTCCTGGTTGGGCGATTTGTAACGCCTTGTGGAGCATGAGGTTATCATGGGCATAAGTCTTGACCGTTAAGGCTGGACCACAGACCCGGGCCCCTGAATATAAGGGTTTCATGGCACTGTTCATACTGCGCTGGCGCCCTTGACTATCGGATACGATGGCGCTAGGGATCTGCCGAAATCCTTCGATCACGGCCTTTGGTGGTCGTTCAATGGACCAGTTGATAATGTGCATGTTTTCCTCCTCCTAAGGTCAATCTTTAAGGATATTTAAGGCCACGTCGTACTCATCAGCCAATTTTTCGAGGTCTTTATACACCGGTTCCGAGACCAAATAGCCCTCCCGAAGCTCTTCCTCCCGTTCGTTCTCCAGGTCCCCTGGTAACAAAATTCGGTCGAACCCTTCGGCCTTGGGGGTGTTCCGCAACTCGGCAGACATTTGTTCAAGTCGCATCTTGAATTCATCGACAGACAAATAGGCAGCGATGTCAATGGCCATCATCATATGCCCCGTCCTAGTTGCTTCCGTTGGATTGAAGAGCCAATTAAGGACCTCGCTGAGAATTCCAGCCCCGGTGAGAACCCCTGTTAAAACTTCACCCATGACCGCTAGACCATACCCTTTGTATCCGATGGGAAGCAAAGCCCCTTCGGGCAAATCGTTAGGATTTTCGCTGAAACGACCTTCCTTATTGACTATCCAGCTATTTGGGATTTTTTCCCCTTTTTTCGCCGCCATTCGTACTTTCCCACCGGCAACTACACTCATGGCCATATCAAGGACTATCGGTTTACCCTTCGCCGGCACCGCGATGGCCAACGGTTGATTCCCCATGGCTGCAGCCTTGCCACCCCAGGGGGCCATAACCGGAGGTCCATTGGACCAAGTAATGCCGATCATATCTTGCCGGGCAGCCATCATGGCGTACCGTGCGGCAGCTCCAAAATGTTCGCTGTTCCTTACACCAATGCAGGCTACCCCTGTCTCTTTAGCCTTTTTTATAGCCAAGTCCATGGCATAGGTGGCTACCACTTGACCCATTCCACTATCGCCATCGACGAGCCCTGAGCTAATGCCCTCCCGCACGATGGAAATATTGGGCCTAGCCTTTGTCCCACCAGCACGCAGTTTCCTTACGTAAAAGGGCAAACGGATAATCCCGTGGGAGGATACTCCCCTCTGGTCAGCCTCGACTAGACTCTCCGCGACTAAGGTTGCATCTTCTTCAGGCATCCCCACTTGGATGAGAATTTGCCTACTGAACTCTATCAACTTGGGAGGCGATACTAAGTATCCATCCATGCTATCATCTCCTTTATAACCGAACTTCTATGACTGCCCCATCTGTTGTCTGTAGACCGTCACCATCCTCTCTTTGGCATTGCGAATATGTACACTCATGAGCCGTTGGGCTTCGGTCAAATCCCTAGCCGCGAGAGCATCGATAAGTTCATAATGTTCCCTGATTGCCTTTGGCGGGGTACCTACAACTTGGGCCGACATACGATTGATCAAGAAAATCCGATTACCGATACTGCGCATAGTGCGGCCAAGCAATCGACTCCCGGCAATCCCAACCAATATATGGTGGAATTTTGCATTAGTCCTCAAGTAATTAGAAAAATCACCGGCAGCTAAGAAGGCCTCGGCTTGTTTTTGGCTTTCTACCAGACTCCTTATCCCGACTTCATCGATTTTTGGCACCGCTAGACGTAGGGACAACAATTCAAGGGCTTCGCGCAAATCACAGAGCTCAATTATTTCCCTTTCGGTGAAAGTCCGCACCGTCGGAGCTCGGTGATAGGCCCAAGTAATCAATCCTTCTCTCTCTAATCTCATGAAGGCTTCCCGCACAGGAGTCACGCTAACACCAAGGGCATTGCCTATTTCAACCTCGGACAGTTTTTGGCCATATGTAAACTTCTGGTCCAAAATCGCCTTTTCTAGAGTCTGATAGACTAACTCCGACAGCTTGCGTGGGGCCTTCTCCAAAAATAATTCATTCAGAGTCATGGCTCCTCCATTGAAATCTAATTATTTCATATATGTTATATGTTTTTAAATTTCTATCGGAAATTTGCTTTTCCTCCCCTCTTTTCCGAATTGTGCGTCTTTTAATTAAATAGTTCGTTTCCGCATCTAACCTGCCTATCCAAACAAACAACGATTGGCCCAAGACAAACACCACTGAAGGCCTACGCACCTGACTTACCATCAAGATACAAAATAAAGAAAAAGGCTACCGGAAAGGAATCCGATAGCCCAAAGATGCTTGTTTATGCCTTTGTAAGGGGATGGGCTGGCCCATCCCCTTCATGTTTTAATAACCGTGGAGTTCTTGGTAGAACTTATCGAAACCCGGGGCGACTTCCGAATCAACGATGAAATCCAGAACAGCCGGAATGCCGCGGTCGTTAGCTGCCTTAGCTGCCTCTAAGGCGGGAACCACTTCTTCTGGTGTCGTTACTTGCCGACCGAAGCAACCACAAGCCTCGGCGATTTTGGCAAAGTCCGGCTGAACGGTGAAATCGGTGCAGATAAACCGGTTGTGATGCTGCCGCTGGTGGTACTGAATCCACCCTAAAGCCTTGTTGTTGAGGATTATATAGGTGACCGGTGCATTATGTTGAACCGCGGTCGGCAGCTCCCGCATAAACATTTGGAAGGCGCCGTCACCAGTAACACAAACAACGGGCTCATTGGGGCGGGCTAGCTTTACTCCGATAGCACCAGATACACCCAGTCCCATACAAGTCTGGGCGCCTGGAGGGATACAACCCCGCTCGGGAACCCGGAAGTAGGGAGAATAGTAAGACCAAAGGTCCTGGGAACCGTTTTCATTGACCAACACCGTCTTGGGTCCGAAGACGGCACCGAGGGACCAAATGATCGATTTGGTTTTCAAGGGTTGGGCCTTTTCTAAACAATCTTCGGCCAGTTTTTGCAGATAGGCCTCCTTGCGATCGGCGATGGCCTTGGCTCGATCGGACCATTTCTTTGGCTGTCCTTCCAAAGCGGCCAGCAAGTCTTCTAAGACCAGCTTCACATCGCCGACGACGCCTAAATCGGGGATCCAATTGCGCCCGATGGCCGTCGGATCGATATCCACATGGATCAATTTAGCGCCAGCAGGACGATATCTCCATTCGCCCGTTTCAAACTGATCGAGGCGGCTGCCGAGAATCAAGACCAAATCGGCATCAAAATAGACTTCCCGGCCGAGATCAGTGAAATACAAACCAGTTAAGCCTAAGGCTAGAGGATTGTTTTCATCGATGATGCCCCGTCCGGAAGCGGTGGTAAGGACAGGAATACCCCAATCATCGGCGAGACTACGAACCTGATCAAAGGCTCCCGACCAAACGGCTCCACCGCCGGCGAAAATGACGGGTCTTTCCGCTTGGCTAAGTAGAGATACCAACTCTTCCATGGCCCCTGCAGCTGCCCGAGGTGGTAGAGGCGCTGTGTAGGTTTCATAAACAGGCATGTTCACTTTTTTTGTGCTCAAATTTGAGGGGATTTCTAAGTAAACCGGTCCCGGACAACCTGTTGTTGCGATGGAGATCGCCCGTCGCAAGGCCCATGGAATCCGCTCTGGTTCCAATACCCGGTAGGCCCATTTGGTGATGGGTTTGGCCATGGCCACCTGGTCTGTCTCCTGGAAGGCCGGTAATCCCTCGAAGGTGGTACTAACACCGGCGGAGAGAACCAACAGGGGTACCGATGCCGCTTGGGCTTCCAAGATACCGGAAACCATATTGGTGAAACCGGGTCCAGTGCTACCGAAGCAGACACCTAATTCCAGCTGGGCCCGAGCATAACCCATGGCCATAAAAACGCCGGAACTTTGTTCCCGGGCATGGATTGCCTTGATATCGGAATCGTATAAGGCATCATAGAGTAGATGGGGGTTCCCCGGCATCCCGAAGACATACTTTACCCCCTGGGCTTGTAGTCCTTCCACGATAGCCTGCCAAGCGTTCTTCAATGATCCATCCTCCTTACAAACTGATGATGGTCCTATGTTCGCCATAGAAGACCAACTTCCCTACTTAAATGGCAGGAATCCGCTTGGTTTTGTGGAAAGTAAAGCGAAGGCAAGCTTCAGGCAGATATCAAGTGGAGGAGGTTCACTATTAATGAAAAGACTGTTTAGCCTTGGAATTGTTCTAATTGCACTACTCGGTTTGGTAACCATTAGTTCTGCCCAAGTACTCCGGGTGGGCACCGATGCCGCTTACCCGCCCTTCGAATCCATCAATGAAAAAGGTGAATTCGAAGGTTTTGACATGGATTTGATCAGGGCCATCGGCGACGCCATTGGCATGGAAGTGGAACTGATGAACACCGCGTGGGATGGCATTATTCCTGGATTGATCAATGGTGACTACGACCTAATTATTTCCGCGATGACCATTACCCCCGAACGGGCGGAGGCCGTCTTGTTTAGCGACCCCTATTTCGAAGCAGGCCAATCGATCCTCATTCGCAAAGATACCGACGACATCCAAGGTCCCGAAGACCTAATCGGCAAGCGGGTGGCCGTTCAAATCGGCACCACAGGGGATCTGGTCGTCAGCGAGATTGCCGGGATCAATGTTTCCCGCTTCAATCTAATGCCCGAGGCTTTTCAAGAACTGCTCAATCGGGCTGCCGATGCCGTCGTCGGTGATAACGCCATGTTGGTTAGCTTCGCTGCCCAAAACTCCAATGTCTACATCGTCGGCGAACCCTTCACCGAAGAAAGTTACGGTATGGCCATGCGTCCTACGGACAAGGAATTGGCAGAAAAAATCAACACCGGCCTGGCCAAGATTAAGGCCGACGGAACCTATGACGAATTGTTGGCTAAGTGGTTTTAGTCGGTAGTTCTCATTACTAAAGTAACTGATGTGCGCAGCGCATCTGCTGCGCACATTTGCTGATCAGCTCTTTTTGGAGGGGTTATCTTGACATTCCGATGGGACATCCTATGGCGTTCCCTACCCGTCCTTTGGGAAGGAACCAAATTGACCGTTCAGTTAACCGCGTCGGCGGTAGCCATCGGGTTGGTGATCGGTACTTTCATGGGTATGGGCCGCCTTTCCCAATACCGAATAATCCGCAGCCTGACTGGTGCTTACGTCGATTTCTTTCGGGGCACACCGCTGTTGGTGCAAATTTTCCTAGTTTACATGGGATTACCCCAATTACTAGGTTTTCCCATGCCCCGCTTCACCGCCGCCCTTATCGCCTTAAGTCTAAACAGCGGTGCCTACGTGGCCGAAATCGTCCGGGCCGGCATCCAATCTGTCGATCCCGGCCAAAGGGAAGCGGCCCTATCCTTAGGGATGAGCAATAGGCAAGTGATGCAGTACATCATCTTGCCCCAAGCATTCAAACGAATTATTCCTCCTTTAGGCAACGAATTCATCGCGATGCTCAAGGATTCATCCCTAGTCTCCGTCATCGCCTTGGAGGAATTGGTCCGCAAAGCTAATATTATTGTCACCAGGACCTATCGTCCCTTCGAAATCTGGATTGGCGTGGCCTTCATTTATTTAATCATGACTTTGACCATCTCCAGATTTGTGGCTTATACAGAAAAGAGGTTTAACACCGATGTTTGAAGTCGTTGATCTTCACAAACATTTTGGTTCCCTCCATGTCCTCAAAGGCATCAACTGCCGCATCGAAGCAGGACAAGTGATCGTTGTCATCGGCCCCAGCGGTTCGGGGAAAAGTACCTTCTTACGTTGTCTGAACCTGTTGGAAATGCCTTCGGCAGGTAAAATCATCGTCGACGGAGCGGAAATCACCGATCCCACAACGGATATCCGTCGGGTTCGGGAAGACGTAGGGATGGTCTTCCAGCGTTTCAACCTCTTTCCCCATATGACCGCCCTCGATAATGTGGCCTTTGCTCCCTTAAAGGTTCGGGGACTGACTAAGGAGGAAGCATATGATCGGGCCAGGGATCTATTGGTTAAGGTAGGACTCCAAGATAAAGCCGAGGCCTATCCCGATCAGCTCTCCGGTGGGCAACAACAGCGGGTGGCCATCGCCCGAGCCTTGGCTATGCATCCTAAGGCCATGCTGTTCGATGAACCGACTTCGGCCCTCGATCCGGAAATGATCGGAGAAGTATTGGATGTAATGCGGGCCTTAGCCAAGGAAGGAATGACCATGATCGTCGTCACCCACGAAATGGGCTTTGCCCGAGAAGTTGGAGATCAAGTTTGGTTCATGGACGATGGAATAATTGTGGAAAAGGGTCCGCCCGACATGCTTTTCAGCCACCCTGTCCACCAGCGGACCAAATCCTTCTTAAGCAAGATCCTCTAGATTTTGGGCTTGGAGAACTTCACCACTCTCCAGGCCTTTTTTCCCTCCTAATTCAGCCACCAACATACCCCCTAGAATCAAAGCACAACCGATCATTTCCCCCGTTGTTAGTCGCTCACCCAGCCACCAGTAGGCAAAAAGGGCGGCAAAGACCGGTTCCGTGGCGAAGATAATGCCGGTTCTAGTCGGTGTTGTGAACTGCTGCATCGTCGTCTGGAGAAAAAAGGCCACAGCACTAGCGAGGATAGCAGTGATTAATATGGCCGCCCAGGTCCGTGGCGTGGCCTGGAAGGTGGGATTTTCCCACAGGAGGGTAAAGAGCCAAGAAACCACGGCTACCCCCAGCATTTGACCAACGGCCAAATCATAAGCGGAGTGGGCCTTGGCGTACCGGTTGACAAGGATGATATGGGTAGCGAAGGCAAAGGCACAGCCGAGGACCAAGAGGTCCCCCCTGTTCAATAAGAAGCCTTCCCCGAGGGTCAAAAATCCTAAACCGACAGCTGCAGTAACCGCGCCACAGGCGGCACTCCAACTAGGCATTTGCCGCAACCCAAGGGCTGAGAGCAAAGGGATAAGTACCACCGATAAGCCGGTAATGAAGGCAGCGTTGGCCGCCGAAGTATATTTCAAACCCACCGTTTGCAGGGCATAACCGAAAAAGAGAATAATACCTACGCCAATGCCGACACCAACGGCCCTTTTCTGCCACGGATATCCGGTAAAGAGGCCGGGTAATAAGAGGACGATAAAGGCGATGGAAAAGCGAATGGCTAAAAAGTTGTGGGGAGCTAGATCCGCGAGGGCATCTTTAACGGCCACGAAGGTGGTACCCCAAATGGCCGCCACAAAAATTAAGGCCATATCGGCCTGGTAGCTGGAAATCTTCTTCATGAAGTTACCCCTTCCTTGACGACAATACTCTAGATATTCAACTTAGCAGCCCCTACTCCTGCCCCCTTCCCTCCAACAGGATTTTCCTTCCAACTGTGGAATAACGGAAGGCGAGGTGGTAAAAGTGGGTAGAGCTCCTCTTTTTGCCCTAGACATTGGAACAAGAAAAATCGCCGGTCTTTTGTTGGATGTAAAGGATAATTCCTACCAGATCAGCCATGCCGCAATGGTCGAACAAAGCCCGGGGGCTATGAAGGACGGCCAAATCCACGATATCCCCGCGGTGGGGCAAAAGATCGCCCAGGTGCGGGACCAACTGGCCCAAGCCAGCGGTCTAGAATTAAAGGCCGCTGCCGTTGCCGCGGCCGGTCGTTCATTGGTCACCCAGTACGGACGGGCGGCTACGGCCCTTCGACCCACGGTGGGGATCGATGCTGACTTGGTCCAAAATCTTGAATTACAAGGGGTAGAAGAAGCCCTGGGGCAAGTAGCGGGGAAAAACCACCGGGAAACCTATCATTGTGTCGGCTATCATGTGGTTGCCTATAAGCTAGATGATCAATATATCGGGAGTCTGCTAGGTCAGAAAGGCCATCGGGCGGAAACAGAGGTCATCTGCACCTTCCTGCCCCGGGTCGTCGTCGATTCTCTCCAGGCTTCTTTAGAAGTGGCGGGGCTGGAAATGGCCTCCATAACCTTGGAACCCATCGCGGCCATCAATGCCATCGTCCCCCCAACCATGCGCCAATTAAATATCGCCTTGGTCGACATCGGCGCGGGGACATCGGATATCGCCGTCACCGCCGAAGGGTTCGTTATCGGCTTTGCCATGGCTCCCGTAGCCGGCGATGAAATCACCGCCCAGTTGGCCCAACATTATCTCCTAGATGTGGCCACCGCGGAACAGGTGAAACGACAGCTGAACCAGGCCTCCATCATCACCTGCCAAGACATCATCGGCAACCCTTTGGAACTCCATCGGGAACAAATCTTAGAGGCCATCGACCCGGCCATCGTTGAGCTGGGGGAAACCATCGCGACCCGGGTCTTAGAATTGAACGAAAAACCACCCCAAGCGGTCCTGTGTATTGGAGGGGGCAGTCTCACCCCCCGCTTACCCCAAATCCTGGCCGAAACCCTGGGCATTCCTGCCCAACGGGTCGGTGTCCGGGACCGGGAAGCCATCCCCCAGGTCACCGGAGGCCAAGAACTAGAAGGACCAATGGCGGTGACACCAATCGGCATCGCTTTAGCAGCCGCCCAGGGGCGGTCCATGGCTGTTGCCAAATATTGGGTTAATGACCAGCTCTACCAAACCCTTCACCTAAAGGAAGCAACCATCGGCCAACTCCTTCTCAGTTGCGGATTTAGCGCCAACCAACTTTGGGGACGTCCTGGCCGGGCCCTAACCTTTACCTTCAATGGACAGCAGAGGACCATCCCGGGAACTCTAGGCCGACAAGCCCCCATCACCGTCGATGGTCAGGAAGGAACCCTAGACAGTCCTGTCCGCCCAGGAGCGCGCATCTTTCTCGGTGAACCCCAACCGGGGTTCGATGCCCAAATCCAAGTGGGGGATCTTCTGGCACCGACGGAAAAGATTCAGGTGACCATTAATGGAATCAACCAAGAACTATTCACCCGGGTCCTTTGCCACGGACGTCCAGTGGCGGAAGATTACCAAGTTCAAGATGGCGATGTTTTGCAAATCCAAGCCCAAAGGACCGTTGCAGACCTCCTGGGAGAAGGGGAAGTAAGCGCCCAAGAGATTCCTTATTCCGTCGATGGTCGGCTCCATTATTGGCCCGCTGGTACCCAAGTATTGGTCAACGGGCATTCAGTGTCCATTGATTATGTAGTGGCCGATGGAGATGAAATCCAAATTATTCCCGCGGGGGCACCGACCTTAGAGGAAGTAGTCAAAGCCTTGGGCGTTCCCGGCTCCCAAATGGAGATCCTCTTCAACGGCGAAAGACTATCCTTGTCTTCTCCCCCCATCAGCCGCTTGCGGGTCAATGGGCAACCGGCCCAAAGCCAGGATTTGCTCCAGCCCCACAGCCAATTGGAGATCGTCCCTCAACCGACCTTCATCCTAAGCGACATTTTCCGGTTTAAAGCCGTGGAGCTGCCCCGAACCGGTCGGCTAATCCTACGGGTCAACGGGGAGGCGGCAGGATTCACCACACCCCTTAAAGAGGGTGATCAAGTGGTCATGGAGGTGGGCTAAACCCGGATACGAAGGAAAAACCAGCTGATCATGGCCAACTCGATGGCTAAACGCCACAGAGCGCCTTTGAATAGTCCAACCATGGCCCGCCAACCTTGATACAGAGCAACAGACCACGATTCTCCCCTGATTAGCTGCCATAATCCCACGGCTAACAGGGGGCCCAGGAAGAATCCAAAGGGTCCGAGAATTATAGGTCCGAGCAACATGCCTAAAAAGACGATCCCCGGCCCGGGCCGACCGACTTTCGATACTTCCCGCCCGGCCAAATACCAATCAACAACCGATGCCCCTAGGGCTAAAATACCCTGGGCTAATAGAAAGGACCAACCATAGGCCTGCCAGTGGGTCCAATAGCCGTGAAGAAAGATCCCCAACCAAATCAACGGTGCCCCCGGCAGCACAGGAAGAACGGCACCAAGCAAACCAAGGATAAAAAGAATGATTACAATGACGAAAGCCAAACCTATTCCTGCCTCCTCGAGAATCCTAGTGGTGGGTGGTATTCTTAACTTCCGCCCCAAATCGGGCCGTAGGCATCCCGACTAGACACTTTTTCGGCCATCATTTTCTTATTTCCAGTGACCCGAAATCAACGATAATAAGCAGAGGCGTAAGGTGTTTGTCGACGATGTTGAAACCCGTTTGCGAGAGGTCCTTTTGTACGAGCAGATGTTCTTGGTCTCACCATAGAAGCCATGGAGATAATGCCAGACCACCTTCATTTGTTTGTTAAGTCGCCGCTTACTTGGGTACTGCATTTTATTGTGCAACAGTCTGTGGGAGTATGTCAACAGACCTCGAGAACCTTATCCATCAGCGGCGTTTTCTTAACCAGTTCAATTTCGGCCCCGAGGTCAACCTCCATCGTCCTTGTTTGGACCAGGCCAAACTTTTCTAGGCAAACTTCTCCTTCCGCCTCACTGAGACTAGTCTAAATCTCTATTCCCCGCAAGAGCCCCTTTGCCTTTAGGGGAAAGACTGTGGAGATCAATAATAAGTCCCTCAGCGTTTTTGCCCACCTAGCCTTGGAACCATCCTCAGCTAACACAGAAAAAATCCCCACCATAGGCGGGGATAGACATTAATCGATGATTTGGCCTCGAATGCCGATTTTAACCAACCGTAGGGGGATATCTTTCCCCCCGGCGGCTAAGGCTTGATGGGCGATAGCTACCAGTCCGGAACAGCAAGGTACTTCCATATACAAAATGGTGATCCCTTTAAGGTCGTTGGCTTTAATGATTTGGGTCAATTTGTCCACATAATAGGGGCCATCATCCAATTTGGGACATCCGATGGCCACGGCGTTACCGGCCAGAAAGTCCCGATGATAATGGGGATAGGCCACAGGGACACAATCGGCGGTGAGGACTAATTGGGCCCCGTCGTAAAAGGGTGCAGTGACCGGCAGCAGCTTCAACTGAACGGGCCATTGTCCCAGCTGGGAATCTCCCTGGGGTTTGGTCACTGAACTAGCCAGACCAGGACATCCACAGGGCTCCTGTTCTTTGGCTAGTTGGGCTAGATGCTCTTTCACCGCTTCTTCATCGAAGGGTTCTGCTTCCGCTTCCACGATCTCTAAAGCGCCCTGGGGACAATCCCCTAGGCAAGCTCCTAAACCATCACAGAGATTATCGGCGATGAGTCTCGCTTTACCATCTATGATCTGGATCGCGCCTTCGGCACAAGCGGGCACACATAAACCACAACCATCACATTTATCTTCATCGATACGAATAATAGTACGACGCATAAAACGATCCCTCCCTATCGTGTCAAGGCTATTTTATACCACCTTCCCCGATCTGTCTTTGATCTATATCAATTTTAAACTATCTAGCTAAGTTATTTTCTCCCCCGACGACTTATAATCGTCCTGAATAAGCCAGATCAGCTAGACGATCCCTTTGGAGGATTGTCATCTGGCGACCTTGGGTGGTGATCAAACCTAAATCAGACAGCCTAGTCAAGGTACGGGATAAGGTCTCCGCCGAGGTACCCAGGGTTTTAGCTAGCTCCCCTTTGGTAATCTCCAAGTCCACCTGACCATCCTGAGCGCTGTCTAAAAGAAAACGGGCTAGACGGCCTCCCACTTCTCGGAAGGCCAAATCTTCGATGATCAAGCTAAAGCGCCGTAACCTTTGGGATAGGGTGGCCAACATCCCCATGGCCAACTGGGGCCTTTGGCCGATGAGCTCTAAAAAATGTTGGCGAGGGATGTATAACGCGGAAGAGGGCTTGAGGGCCACCGCGCTTGCTGGATAATTCCCTCGGGCAAAAACGGCAGCCTCGCCTAAAGGTTCTCCGGGACCTAACAAATGGAGGACATACTCTTTCCCATCGGCGGAGAGCTTAAAAATCTTCACCAAGCCTGAACCAAGGATGTATAAGCCCACCGCCTCCTCCCCCTCCTGGAAGAGGATATTGCCGGGGGCCAAGTCCCGCAACTGTCCTACTCGACTCAGGGCTAGCAAATCCTCCTGGTCCAACCCGGCAAAGAGAAAACTATTCTGCAAACAGGCTAATTTCGCCTGGTCATAAACCAACAAAATCCCCCTTTACCATGCTTCCTTACAGACCTTCATGATTAATGATGTCTGGGATTCTACAACACCGGGGATATCCCGTAAAGTTTCTGTCAAAAATTTGAACAATTCCTGGCTGGAAGGCATGGCCACATGGAGCATGAGATCATAGTCCCCGGTACATACCCCGATATACCTGATATTCTCCATTTGATGCAGAGTTTCGACAATTGGTTTCAGGTCTTTCCCTTCGATTTTTACACCGACGATGGCTTGGGTGTTCAGACCAATCCTTTCCGGACGGACTGCCGCGGTAATCCGCAAGACTCCTTCTTGGAGCATACGGGTGACCCGTTTCCGAACGGTAGCTTCAGCCACACCCAACAAATTGGCCACGGTGGTGTAGGGGGTTTTCCCATCCTCCCGTAGGCACTCGATTATCCTTCGATCTAAGTCGTCTAACTCATAGGCGGCCATTTCCATCCCTCCCCTGACCATGTGTTTCCACACCATGAAAAAATTATCCTGCTTCCATCCCCCGACCACTTTAATCTGTTAGAATATATTTCGGGGAGGGATAAATTCAGTGGATAATAACCAATTGGCCCGTATTATCGGGCAAGAGTTAGCTATTAGACCCCAGCAAGTCTTGGCCGTGATGGAGCTCCTCGACGGGGGCAACACCATCCCCTTCATCGCCCGCTATCGTAAAGAAGCCACGGGCGAACTCGATGAAGAAAAACTACGCCAAATCGCTAAAGAACTAGACTATCACCGCAACCTGGCCCAACGCCGAGAACAAATCCTAGCCTCCATCGCCGAAAGGGGACTGCTCACCGACTCCCTGCGGAAAAAAATAGACGGAGCGACAAAACTCCAGGAACTGGAAGACCTTTATTTACCCTTCCGCCCTAAACGGCGGACCAGGGCCACCATGGCCAAAGAGAAGGGTTTAGAGCCCCTAGCCCGGGAGGTTCAAGCCCAAAGGCGAAGGGAGGGCTCTTGGGAAGCCATCGCCAAGGAAATGTTCCCCTCCATGGATCCCGCTGAGGCCATAGCCGGCGCCCTTGATATCATCGCCGAGGAAATCGCCGATGAACCTACCTACCGACAGCAAATCCGGAAACTGACCTGGCAGGAAGGGTACCTAGCCAGTGGGCGCAAAAAGGAAAGCACCGATCCCCAAGGAATCTTCACCGACTACTACGATTTTCAACAAGGGGTCAAGGAACTACCACCCCACCGGGTTTTGGCCATCAACCGGGGGGAACGGGAAGGAATCCTCAGCGTTAAAATTATAGCCCCTAAGGAGAAAATCCTTGGCTATTTAACTAAAGAGGTCATTAAAGGAGAAAGCATCTCTGCCCCCCTTCTAGAGAGGGCTTGTGGAGATGCCTATAACCGTCTCATCGCGCCGGCCATAGCCCGGGAAATCCGCAACGGGCTGACGGAAAGGGCCCAAGAACATGGGATTAAGGTCTTTGCCGATAACCTGCGCCAACTGCTTTTGGGACCCCCCTTGCCCCAAAAAACCATCCTGGGCATTGACCCCGCCTACCGTACTGGTTGTAAGATCGCCGTCATATCCTCCACCGGTGAGGTACTGGAAACGGCGACCATCTACCCCCACCCGCCCCAGAATCGCTGGGAGGAAAGCTTAAATGCCCTTCATCGGTTGGTGGAAAAACACAGCGTAGATGCCATCGCCATCGGTAATGGAACTGCTTCCCGGGAAACGGAAAAGCTGGTCGCTGCCTACATTCAAGACCACGGTAGTGTGGCCTATACCATTGTTAACGAAGCAGGTGCCTCAGTCTACTCCGCTTCTCCCTTGGCCAGGGAGGAATTGCCGAGTCTTGATGTATCCCTCAGGGGAGCTGTCTCCATCGCGAGGCGACTTCAGGATCCCTTGGCGGAACTGGTGAAGATCGATCCCAAGGCCATCGGCGTCGGTCTTTATCAACACGATCTAAACGAAAGGGAATTATCATCATCCCTGGCCGCGGTCGTTGAATCTTGTGTCAACTATGTGGGGGTCGATGTGAACACTGCCTCCCCTGCCTTGTTATCCTATGTGGCCGGAATCAACGCCACCGTGGCTAGGAATATCGTCCAATGCCGACAAAAGTGGGGTCGCATCGAGACTAGAGCCCAACTGAAGGAAGTACCCCGCCTCGGTGAGCATACTTTCACCCAATGTGCTGGATTTTTACGGATCCGCAACGGCCCCGAACCTTTGGATAACACCGCCGTCCATCCCGAATCCTATTCCATCGCCAAGGCCCTGCTGAAAAGATATCCCCTCCAGGGGATGGATCTGACCACAATGGCTGGGGAATTGATGGTTGGTCTGCCGACCCTTAAAGATATTATCGAGGCCTTGAAACGACCGGGCCGGGACCCCCGGGAAGGATTACCGGGACCTGTCCTTCGTTCCGACATCTTGTCCCTGGAGGATCTCCAACCGGGTCAGACCCTCCAGGGCACCGTCCGTAATGTGGTCGATTTCGGTGCTTTTGTCGATATCGGTGTGGAAGTCGATGGTTTAATCCACATCTCCCAGATGGCCGACCATTTCGTCAAGGATCCCCACCAAATCCTCGCCGTAGGCGATGTTATCCCGGTGCGCATCTTAGAGATCGACCGGGACAGAAAACGCATTGCCCTCTCGAGAAAAGGGTTGTCTTCCTAAAGATGCACCTTTACCGAAGATGACTTAAGGGGATTGGTCTAGGTGGGTGGATCTTAGATCTTGAGGCTATCGGTTCTCCTTTTACTCTTAACCGATGGCCCCTATTGGCTCCGTAGATTTCCCAGGGAGGCCGTTGTGATACTACAACGATGCCGACATAGGAACAGTCCAGAAAACCGACTGCCCGATGATAAGAAAGTTGCCTAATTGCGGCCTATCAGCAGGTGTCTCCCTAGCCGTTCAATTCCTTTGCGATCATGTTTTTGCTTTTATGCTTCGCTTTATATAACAACTGATCGACTTTCTTCAGTAAATCGGTTAACCCTTCACTTCGCACCTCGATGACACCACCGCTGATGCTGACCACCAGATCCCTTTCCCATTCTAGCTGGAGGATCCTTTGGCGCACCCGCTCCATCAAGGCATATCCTTCTTCCTTACTAGTATTGCGCAGAATAATCAAGAATTCATCGCCACCATAACGCCCGACGATATCCGTTTGCCTCAAGCTGCCGATGATAGCCCGGGCGATCCGCTCTAAAACATAATCCCCATATAAATGCCCGTAGGTATCATTGATGTCTTTGAAATTATCAATATCGACCATAGCTACCGTCAGTCTATTGCCTTGGTCCCGGGAAGCCTCCATCTCTTCCTCTAAACAAGAAGTAATAAACCGTTTATTAAAAGCTCCCGTTAAATAATCGGTTATGGAAAGCTGTTGAAGTCTCAACTTCTCTTCATTGAGCATTTCGTTCAGTTCTTCCGCCTTCTCTTTGGCTGCGCTCAGCTCTGCATTGCTCATTTCCAACATCCTGTTCTTCGCTTCGATTTCCCTATTCTTTTCCTCCAAGGTAGCTAGGTATTGCTCAGACTTTTTGAATTCGTTTAGATAACTGTCGGTCAAAACAGCAATCAAAACGACAATGGTACACAAACAAACACTTAGACAAAAGGCTAAATCTATATATCTAGTTAGTCCCAAGTCATATCCAACCACCAAGTCGGGTCTCTGATACTCAAGGACCATGAGCCCACCGACGACGATAGCATAGAGAACAAAGATGATTTTTCTTTGTAATCCCTCGAGGAGTAGGGCCATGATTCCAGCATTGATAATCAAATAGTAGGGAATACCCCCATAGGTTCCCCCGTTGGCGAACCACAGGGACGGGAAAAAAACGAAGCTCAATAGAATGACAATGATTAAGGCCAGCTGGTCGTAATTCCCCATCACCTTAAAGACGATGTATAATCCTACAGTGACCACACCACCAATAGCAGTAATCAAGACCAAGGTGGTCCCCAAACCTAACAAATAGTTGATTAGACTGGCGGAAAAGGACATAAAAATGCCGACCAGAAAAACCACATTAAATATCCGGTGTCTCAAAGAAACACGTTTTTTGCTCGTCATTTCTAATCCTCCGATAGCTAGCTAGAGCAGCATTAACTACACAGTCCAAGCCCAACACCCAGGGCCCCACCAGATGGCGGTAACCAGTGGAAGGATCCGTCTTTCTGTCCAACTGTCCCCCAGAATTCGTCTAACAAAGAACTAGTGTCCCACTTTTAAAAAGCCCAGCTGAATAAGCCTTCCTAAGAGTCAGCAATTCAAAAAATCGGGGAAAAAGGCCCGTTCAGGGAGGCGAAGGGTTCAGCATGGCTACCGCCAACATTTTCTCCAAAAGAAGACTGTATTCCTTGGAATCTTCTGTCTTTTCCCTGGACAAGAAGGAGTATCAAAACAAGGAAGACAAGGGGCAAAAGGCATGGGAAAGGGACAAAAGGTCTAATTTTCCTTGTTTTTTGACAGCCAGGATGATATAATTAGCTATCTCCTTGAACTGGTGCTTTTCCTGTGGGATTCTCCCTCGAAGCTTGCCCAGGTAGAGGACGAAATCTGTCGGCTTCAGAAGGAGGCCCATTGAACCATGTATCAAGATAAAACCCTCGTCTGTCGTGATTGTGAACAAGAATTTGTCTTTTCCGCTGGAGAACAGGAATTCTACGCCAGCAAAGGCTTTGAAAACGAACCGGCCCGCTGCCCCGATTGCCGCAGTGCCCGGAAACGGGCTCGGAACAATGGGGGCCCCCGGCAAATGTTCGATATCGTCTGCGATGCCTGTGGCAAACCGGCCCAAGTTCCCTTCCGGCCCAGCCAAGACAGACCCGTTTATTGTAGCGACTGTTTCCAAAGCCAAAACGATTAGTCAACCAAAAGCTCCTTGCGCCGCAAGGAGCTTTTTCAATCTTAGCTGCACACAATCCTGCTCAATTCCAAGGGGTCGACGGGCACCCCATCCTTCATTACCCGCATATTATCACCGGATATATCATCGATGATCACCAACTCATCGGCGACAAAACCAACTTCAAATTTGATATCGATCAGCTCTAAGCCCTTGGTCTTTAATTCCCGCTGGACCAAACGGGCGGCTCCCCTGATTAGCTCCTTGGCCCTTTGACACTGGTCAGCCCTTAAGAGGCCAAGGGCGACGATGGTTTCGTCGTTTAGGAGGGGATCCCCCCGCTCATCATCCTTCAGGGTGATTTCGATCAAAGCAGGCAGGGGCTCGCCTTCGGCGATGAGCCGACCGTAACGGCGGATAAAACTGCCGTAGGCCTTAAAGCGGCAAATATATTCCAAGCCCAACCAGGAGGCCTTCTTTGCCCGCATCTGGCCCCTTTCCACATCGGCCTCGATGTAATGGGAAGGAAATCCCTCCTGGGCCAAGAGCTCAAAGAAATATTTAGACATGGCCAGGGCCGCCCGGCCTTTGCCCGCGAGCTGGCCGATGACGCTATTGGCCCCCGGGTCGATGCCGGCATCGGTACCGGTCACATCATCTTTGAATACCAAAAGAACTTCCGCAGGACCTGCGGCCAATACATCTTTGGTCTTGCCAGAGTAAATCAGTTCCATGGCGGTCTCCTCACCTAATGATTTTCGTAATCGGCAGGACTAAGATATCTTCGGCACCAGCCTCGACCAACTGGGGAATCAACACGTTAATCCCCTGTTTTTCCACCACCGATTCCACCGCGAAGAACTCGCCTTCGGATCCGTAGAGTTGGCCGACAGTTGGAGCCTTAAGGGCGGGCATCAATTCCAACACCGCACTTAAATCCTTTTTGGCCACATTGAGTTTCAACAGAACTTTACCCCGGGCTTCCACCGCCCCTAATAAAAGGGTTTTTATAGCCTCTACCGCACTCCGCTTGTCCGGATCCTGTAAACACTGGGAATTGGCGATTAAGGTCGTTTCCGATTCAGCGACCACATCGATGACTTTCAGATTATTGGCCCGCAGGGTGGTGCCCCGCTCCGTCAATTCCACGGCCACATCGGCCATATCGGGGACCTTAGCTTCAGTAGTTCCATAGGAGAATTCCACCCGGACCGGGATGCCCAATTTACGAAAATATCTTTCGGTCAAGGCCACGTATTCCGTAGTCACTTTACTCCCCGGAGGGATTTGCCGGGGATCGCTGATGCCCGAATCTTTATGAACTGCAACGACGATCTTCACATTACGATTGGTGGAGCGGCTGTAGCATAAGGGAGCTAACCGGACAACCCGGTCTAAACATCCCTGTTCCATGATCCAATCTAAACCACAAATACCCATATCGAAGACCCCTTCCGCCACATAGGCGGGGATCTCCTGGGGCCGCATGAACCGCACCGAGGAAATACGGGGATCATCGATTTCCCCCCGGTAAGAACGGCTATTGAGACAAACGACAGGTAAATCGGCAGCTTCAAAGACCTCCAAGGTCGGTTTTTCCAAACTGCCAGTAGGCAACACTAATTTCAGCATGGGAAAACTCCTTCCATCTCACCAACGGGCAAAGGTCGGTTCTACCTCACTAATGACTACGGAAAGATATTCCCCATCAAGGGCTAAAACCCTGCCCTTCCTTACGGCTTACCGACGGCCCGATAGGTAATATATCCACCGGTTAAATTCCTAACCTTATCGAAGCCCCGCTGCCGTAGGATCCGACCGGCCACATGGGCCCGTTGTCCCACTCGACAATAGACGATGATTTCCCGTTCCTTCGGTATTTCATCCAACCGTTCCCGTAAAGAGTCCAAGGGAATATTCACCGCACCGGGAAGATGACCCCTGGCGTATTCGCCGGGTTCCCTGATATCTAAGAGGAAGGCATCATCTAGTTCCTCCAACTCCTCCCAGGTAATGACATCCATAACCCCATGGAGGACGTTGCCGGCCACATAGCCTGCTAGATTCACCGGATCCTTCGCCGAGGAGAAGGGCGGGGCATAGGCCAAATCTAAGGTCTGCAAATCGAAGACCGTCATTCCCCCCCGCATGGCCGTGGCCAAGACATCGATCCTTTTGTCGACGCCTCGTTTTCCCACGCATTGGGCACCTAACAAACGACCTTGATCATCGAACATGATCTTTAGCGTCAAGGTCTGGGCCCCCGGAAAGTAGCCGGCGTGGGAGAGGGGGTGGACCACCACCTGTCGAGCCTTCTTCCCCCCTTGGGCTAAAGTTCGGCTGTTATAGCCAGTGGACGCCGCGTGGAGATCGAAAATCTGAACGATGGCCGTCCCTTGACTACCCTTGTAAGCTTCTTTCAAACCACAGATGTTATTAGCCACAATCCGTCCCTGCTTGTTAGCCGGCCCAGCCAAGGGAATGAAGGTCGGTGCATCTAAGAAAGGATCGTGGAACTCAATGGCATCGCCGATGGCATAGATCCGGGGATCGGAGGTCTGCAAATATTCATTGACCAGGATCCCGCCCCGGGGACCGATGGTTAAATCGGCCCCTTGGGCCAACTCCGTTTCCGGTCGAACACCGATGCATAACAGGACCAGCTGGGTCGCCAATTCCTGACCGCTCGATAGATGGACCAGGAGCCCTTCCGAGGTCTGGCTAAAACCTGTTACCCCATTATTCAAATAGAGCCCTACCCCGTGGCGTTCCAAATGTTTATGCACCACGGCAGCCATATCTCCATCAAGGGGAGGGAGCACTTGGGGGGCCATTTCCACCAAATCGATGGCCAGACCTAATTGGTGGAGATTCTCCGCCATTTCCAGACCGATAAATCCACCTCCGACGACGACGGCCCGTTGGGGTCCCCTACTTTTGATATATTCTATAATCCCGTCCATATCATCCATGGTTCGGAGACTGAAAATGCCTGGTAAGTCGATCCCCGGCAGTGGAGGACGGATAGGCCGCGCCCCCGGGGAAAGGACGAGATAATCATAGCTTTCCTCGTAGGTGGAACCCTTTTCTAGGTCGGTGATGGTGACCTTTTGGGCTTCCCGGTCGATTCCATCGACCTGATGGCGGGTGCGAATATCGATCTTAAAGCGGGTTTCCATCTGTTGGGGGGTCTGGACTAACAAATCTTCCCGTTGAGGGATGATCCCGCCGATATGGTAGGGCAGACCACAGTTGGCAAAGGAGATATATTCTCCCCTTTCCAACATAATGATCTCCGCATGTTCATCTAACCGACGCAAACGGGCGGCTGTAGAGGCTCCTCCAGCGACACCGCCCACTATTACTACCTTCATCAATCCCACCTCCAGTTTTGCTGCCGACGACTACAGCAGGTTTCATGCTCCCTTTGGGGAAATATAGCGGGGAAAGGAGTGACATCATGGACACGATCTTAGCTATGGATATTGGCACAAAAACCCAGGATATCCTCCTTTTTCAAAGGGGAGGGGTCATGGAAAATAATATCCAACTAGTTCTGCCCTCACCGACCCAGCTCATCGGCCAACGGATCCGCCGCTGCACCCAAGCTCGGAAGCCCCTTTATCTCGGCGGGACCATCATGGGCGGTGGGCCCTGTTTGGGGGCCCTAAAGGAACATCTAGCCCAAGGTTTACCGGCTTATGCCACTCCCCAAGGGGCCCGCACCTTCGATGATGATTTGGAAAAAGTGAAAGCCATGGGGGTCCAGATCGTCGAGAAGGTCCCCGAGGATAGTATAACCTTAGGCGATTTGGACCTGGAGACCTTCTCCCGGTTTTGTGAGCTTTACCAACTAGAGAAACCCGATGAGATCCTGGTAGCCGTCCAAGACCACGGCTATGACGGCGGTAGTGACAGGGTTTTTCGTTTTCAGCTGTGGCGCCACTTCATCGAAGGGGGAGGCCATTTGAGGGACCTCCTGCTGGAGAAGGCCCCGGCTTACTTGACCAGGATGGCCGCCATCCAAGAAACCCATCCCCAGGTCAAAGTCATGGACACCTCGGGGGCCGCCATCTGGGGAGCCCTTTGTGATCCCCTGGTCCGGCAAGCCATGGTCACAACGGGTTGTACCATCGTCAACATCGGCAACGGCCATACCATGGGTGCCCTGGTCTGGAATTATCGAATCTGGGGGCTCTTTGAGCACCATACCGGTCTGTTGACTCCCCAGAAACTGAAGGAATATGTTCAGCAGTTGCAGCGGGGTACCATCAGCAATGAAGAAGTCTACGCCAGCGGAGGCCATGGCGCCTTTATCCATAGGGAACGACCTGATTTAAGTTTCGAATACATAGCTGTGACAGGCCCCCAACGCCATCTTGGTGCCGACTACTATTTTGCCAATCCCTATGGCAACATGATGTTGGCCGACTGTTTTGGTCTCATCGCCGGGGCAGGATATCTCCCCCTAGAGGCGAAGACTAACCCTTAAACCCAAAAACCCGAGGAAGGTGGCCTGTTTGACTAATTGGCAGCAGTTGGTTAGAAACAGCGTGACAACCATCGAAGAACTGGAGGAACACTTCCCCGGTTACGGTCGACAGATACCAGGGGTGATTGAAACCTATCCTATGCGGATTAACCCCTATTACTTATCCCTCATCAAAGAACCGGGGGATCCCTTCTGGCGCCAGGCAGTACCCGATGGGCGGGAACTATCGGATCCCCAAGGGCTGCCTGACCCTTTGGCCGAAGAACGGGATAGCCCTGTGCCCAATTTGACCCACCGCTATCCCGACCGAGTACTGTTCCTAATCTCCCCCGAATGTGCTATGTACTGCCGTTTTTGCACCAGGAAACGCAAGGTCGGCCGTAGCTTAGTCATCACCGACAGCCTCATCCAAGAAGGTATCGCTTATATCCGGGACAATAAAAATATCCGGGATGTCCTCCTTTCCGGGGGGGACCCCCTGCTGTTGGATGATGACCGATTAGAAGCTATCATCAGGAAGGTGCGGGAGATTCCCCATGTGGAGATCATCCGGGTGGGCACTAGAGTCCCCTGTACCCTGCCCCAAAGAATCACACCGGCTTTGGTGGAACGACTAAAACCCTATCAACCACTGTTTTTTAACCTCCATTTTAACCATCCCCGGGAGCTGACACCCCAAGCGGCCCAAGCCTTAGCCTTGTTGGCCGACGGAGGATTCCCTTTGGGCAATCAAAGTGTACTCCTGCGGGGGATCAATGACCACAAGGAAACTTTAAAGGCCCTCTTCACCGGGCTGTTGCAATATCGGGTTCGCCCCTATTACTTATACTTGGCCGATCTAGCCCAAGGGACGGGACATTTTCGCACCGATGTGAAAACAGGCCTTGAGATCATGTCTTCCCTCCAAGGTCGAGTCTCCGGCTTGGCCTTGCCCCATTTCGTCGTCGATACCCCGGGGGGCGGCGGCAAGGTACCCCTTCTGGAAAACAATCTGGTCTGTTCAGGCTCCGATTATTTCCAAGTGACCAACTACCAGGGGCGAATATTCACCATCCCCCAACCACCACCGCAGGAATTTCCTGGCGAAAACGGGAATAGCTATAAAGACCAAACTAAAGAGGAGGTATAGTATGGCCAAGTTTCTCCATGTACGCTTCCGGGTTCGGGATTTGGAAAAATCAGTTGATTTTTATACCAGGGTCCTGGGGATGGAAAAAATCGATGAAAAAGTTTCCCCGGCGGGTAATAAACTGGTTTTCCTCCAACTACCGGGCAATGAAACCCTCTTAGAGTTATGTTGGTCACCAGATTTCACCGACTTCCAACTACCGGAAGATCTAGTCCATCTGGCCTTTAGTACCGAAGACCTCCAGGCTTTCCGGGAAAAATGGGAACCTGAAGGCATCGTCTTCTGGCCGGAAGAGGGACCGGTCAACGATCGATTCTATTTCATCGACGACCCCGACGGTTATGAAATCGAGATCATAAAGGAGTCATAACCGATGCATCTCGAAGATGAATTCGGCGATATTGTCCAAAAGGCACGCCAAGGGAAAGGGCTATCTATCGAAGAGATAGCCCCTTTAACTAATATTTCCAGCGATGATTGGCGGCAGATGGAGGCCTACAAAAGGGGGCCCACAGAAGAAGAACTAGGCCGGATCTGCCAAGCCTTAGATCTGGCCCCCGGGCCGCTGTCTGCCATCTGGCAGGACCACTACCAGCCTGATTCCCCGCCTATGGTCCAATCCTGGGGAAGGATCCACCAGGTCACCGCCCCCGATACGGGCAGTCACTGCTATATCTTAACCCAAGGAAACTACTGCCTGATCATCGACCCCGGTGCCCCAGGGAGGGCCATCCTACCCCATATTTCGGGCCAATTATCGGCTATTTTATTGACCCATACCCATGCCGACCATGTGGCCGGGTTAGAGGAGCTGCTGGAGCGCTACCCCGTTCCGGTAATCGTCGGGGAGAATGAAGACTTCCCCGGGCCCCATCGGCGCCCCATCAAAGAGGGCACGACCCTCCCTTGGGGAGAGGTAAAGGTCGAGATCATCCCCAGTCCCGGCCACACCCCGGGAGGTCTCGCCTTTTACCTGCCCGGGGCCCTCTTTAGCGGCGATACCATCTTTGCGGGCTCTCTAGGCCGGGCCCGGGGTCCTGTTGCTTACCAACAACTGCTGGACTCGAGCCGAAGATTAACCGGCTTACCGGCTGAGGTGGGACTCTTTCCCGGCCACGGCCCTTTAAGTACCATCGGTCAAGAGTTAAAACATAACCCATTTATTACCTAGGAGATAGTGATTTGCAGAAGATTAGGTTAACATCGCAAGAAAAAGCCCTTTTTGTCAACGAAGAACTAGGAAAACATAGTTTATTCCCCCAAGGTCAACGGGAAGTCCCCGGGGAGCAGAACGCCCCCTGGCGGATTTCCCCTGAACCTTATTACCTCGACGAACCAACTATTGCCCGCCTGAAGGATCTCGGTCGGCACCTGTTGGCCTTCTATCGAGGATGTCAGAGATTATATCGGGCGAGCACCCGGGGGCAAGCACCTTCTTGGGTGGCCGAATATCTCGAGGGTGGCAAAACGGAGCTGGTCATCGATTATGGGCGGATGAACCGTTTTGCCCGGGATCTACCGATCATCATCCGTCCTGATATTCTACTAACAAAAAAGGGCGATCTGGTCATCTCGGAGTTGGACTCGGTCCCGGGGGGATTCGGTCTCTTGGGGGCTCTAAGTAGGATTTACCATGATCTAGGTGCGGAAATCATCGGAGGCAGGGACGGCATCGTCGAAGGCTTCCGCTGGGCCATCGAAGGGCTAGCCCCCGAGGGGCGGTTAGCCATCATCGTTTCCCGGGAATCCAGTGATTATTGGGAGGAAATGGTTTGGATGGGCCAGGCCCTGACCGACGCTGGATTGCCCACAGCAGTGATCCGACCGGAAGAGGTGGAATTTCGTGAAAACGGCCTCTACGTCCATGGCCAACCCCTGGAGATCATCTACCGGTTCTTCGAGCTTTTCGACTTGAAAAACATCCCGAAAATCGATTTGATCCTTTACGGGATCCGCAAAGGGATGGTCAAAGTTACACCACCGTTGAAAAGCTATTTAGAAGAAAAGCTTCTCTTCGCCCTCTTCCACCACCCCCTTTTAAAGGATTTCTGGTGGAATACCCTGGGCGAGGAGACTTGTACCATCCTTGAGGAAGTACTACCACCCACTTGGATCATCGATAACCGTCCCCTGCCCCCCCATGGGGTGATCCCCGGGCTCACCATCGGGGAACGGGCTATTAACAGCTGGCAAGAGTTGAAGGACTGTACCCAAAGGCAGCGGGAATTGGTGTTGAAACCCTCAGGCTTTTCCGAGTTGGCCTGGGGCAGCCGTGGCGTCCATATCGGCCACGATCTGTCCAGCGAAAAATGGGCGGCAGCCGTCGATGAGGCCTTGGAAAGCTTCCCCCAGACACCCTACGTCCTCCAGCCCTTCGTCACCGGGCGACGGGATGCCCTGACCTACTACGATTTTGCCGCCGGGACCATCAAGGATATGGCGGGACGAACTCGTCTGTGTCCCTACTATTTCGTCAGGGACGAAGAAGTAGTTTTGGGTGGCATTCTAGCCACCAGCTGTCCCCTGAACAAGAAGGCCATCCACGGGATGGTCGAGGCCATCATGACCCCGACCGCCC
>JBMNRY010000020.1:0-25502 GCA_050944915.1 Limnochordia bacterium | reverse complement strand
CTTCGATGGTCCCCAAGGGTAATTTCTCGAAGGGATGGGCATACAAGTTGGCCTGGATGTTTTCTAGGGCATTAATCCAAAGGGCTAGCCGGGGTTCCGCGATTAGATACCAGCACTGGCGAAAGGGCCGACCCCGTAAAACTAGGGCACCGATTTGACCGCACAAGCGGCGGGCTTGCCCCTCTTTACCTGTCCTTAATAACTGGCCCACCCGTCGTAACATCCCATCGATATTATCCTCTAGGCGGTAATTACCGGCCACATAATGGCGGAAGGTCTCGTTAAGGACCGGTAGTCTTTCCTGGAGGATCCAGCCTCGACTTTCCAGGAAACTATCGACTAAATACTGGATATCGACGGGACTTTGCCGTCGCACCAGCCGTCGGGGCATCAAGGCAATGATGTCCTGCAACTCTTCGATGGTCGCCTCCAAAGTAGCCGAGGACTCGAGGCTCGCCGTGAAAAGGGCCCCAATGAGCATCCGCTCTATTTCACCGGCATAGGCGGCCAAGAGCACATTGCGATCATAAAAGAGCATGCCTTCCTTGAGCTCTAAACAGGTGAGCACAAAGCCTTCGTGGCTGGTGATATATTTTAATTCTTCGATGATCTCGTGACGATCCATCAAGGGAAGAACCCCTTTACTTAGGAGATGTTTATCTTGTCCTTCGTCTGGAACAGCCAGATTCCTGCTTAGTCGATCTACAGTATTCCAGGGAAGGGGAAATGGTCCACAACTGACCCTTATTATGTATCCACAAGGTGTTATTATATCATGGTTTGGCCACCAAATCTATGGGCACCGGTGCCCAACTTATGGGCCACTGCGGGATAAAAAACGGCAGAAAGCAAAAAATGGAATAGGACTTGGTTCCCTGGGGATAAGGCCTTGGCTAGGGAAAGGCTCTTTGCTAAAATGGGGTCATACTTAAAGAAAGGAACTAGTGAAATATGACTAACGATATTTTAATCCGAGGAGTAGCCAATAACGGTCAAATCCGATTCTTGGCTGCCAATACAACCCAATGTGTCGAGGAAGCCCGCCGAAGACACGACACCCTTCCCACGGCAACGGCGGCCTTAGGTCGGCTTTTGACCGCGGGAGTCCTCATGGGTGCTTTGTTGAAGGGAGAAGAAAAGGTTTCCATCCAAGTCATGGGCGATGGACCCTTGGGCCGACTCATGGTCGATGCCGACAGTCAAGGGCATGTCCGAGGCTATGTGAGCAATCCCCAAGTCCATCTTCCCCTCAACGCCCAGAACAAATTAGATGTGGGCGGTGCTGTAGGCCAAGGTACCTTGATGGTCATCAAAGACTTCGGTCTCAAGGAGCCTTACCGGGGTACCGTACCCCTTATCAGCGGCGAATTAGGTGATGATATCGCCTACTACTTCACCCAGTCGGAACAAACCCCTTCGGCTGTCGCCCTCGGTGTTCTCGTCGAAAGGGATCACTCGGTCCGGGCTGCCGGTGGCCTGTTGGTCCAATTGCTCCCCGGGGCTGATGATACTACGGCTGCGATCCTCACCGAACGTCTACAGGGATTGCCAGCGATTACAACCCTCATCGATTCCGGGAAGACACCCCGGGAGATCGTCCATATGCTTTTAGGCGATCTCCAGCCGGAGATTTTGGCCACCAACCAGGTCCACTTCCAGTGTTCCTGCTCCCGGGAACGGTTAGAGAAGGTCCTGGTGGCCATGGGGCGGGAGGAATTGGAAGGCTTGTTAGAAACCCAAGGGGAAGCAGAAGCCATTTGCCAGTTCTGCCGGGAAGTCTATCGTTTCTCAGGATCGGAGCTGAAAAGGCTGTTATGGCACATCAGCCCCGAGAATGGCAGCAAATAATCAAATCATCATAGGAGGGGCTAACGGTCTGTCCCGGCTCGACCCGTAAAAACAGGTCCGCATCCCACTGGCCGTTCACCAACTTGGCGATGAGGGAAGGATCGCCGGGAAGTTCATCATAGTTCCAACCTAGGAACTGGGCTGCTTCTTGGGTGACGCGGCGATAGGAATCGCTCTGGGGGAATCCCCAATCGATATAGGTGGCCCAGGCGTATTCTTTAAACCAGTTTTGTTCCATCTCCATCAGGTAGGCGGCATTATCCTCCCCATATTTTTCCACGTAGTTTTGGAAAAGGTGCTCATATCTTTCTCGCCCCGGTGGGATAGTCCGTTCGATCCAACCGGCACTATACCAGTAAACACCCCGGTGGGAATTAAAGTACTCTTGGTAGCGTTCCTTGGAACCCAACAAAAGGGTTATACAATCGTGGCCCCGGGGGATGATCAAGGGGATTTTTCGGGAAGTTAGACCGATGATGCCGTTGCTGCATAATCCATAACCGAGGATGATGCCGTCATACTCAATCCGGCGGGGGAGATGGAAATCCCCTTCTCTTGTGCCGTGGCGAGCTTCTGTCTTATCGATGGCCTCCTGGACGGTACGGCGGAGCCGTTCCGGTTCCTGGTGTAGACCTTGGGGAAGGAAATCCACGTCGATGGGATGTTCCGCTAAAGCCGCGTAATGACTGAATTCTCGAAAGAGGACCTCACAGGCGATGAGTTTTAAGCGCATCTTATTGCCACCTTTCCTGTCAGCCTCCTTCGTTATTATCCCTTGGGAAAGAAACTCCTGCCGGGACAGCTTGCTTAGCCCGGGAGGTTAGATTATAATTAAGCCAAAAGCAGGCAGAGTAGGTATCAGGCGTTAAGTGTTAGAGGATGGGAAGTTGCCTCTAAACGAAAGGTTTTCTAACCTGCGATCTGCTACCGCATCCGCTGCCACAGGATTTGTGGATTAACCTCCCTTTCCATGTGGGGCATTCTGCCGAGAAAGGCGGGGTGATTTTTTTGTCCTCCACACAGAAAATGGTGGCCAATGCCTTTTTGATCGCGTTGAACATCGTGGCCACCCGGCTCTTTAGTTTTATGATCCCCATCGGTAGTGTGGGAGCTTTGCGTTTAGGCTTCGGCCCGGTGCCCATCATCCTCGCAGGCGCTTTCTTTGGACCCCTGTGGGGGGGCTTAGCCGGTTTGGCCGCCGATTTGTTGGGATTTGTCATCAATCCCATGGGCGGGCCCTTCCTACCCCAGATAACGGCGGTAGCAGCCTTAACCGGTGTCATCCCTGGATTGATCCTAGGCCAGAAGGGAAATCTCCAGAGTAAGGATTTTTTCCGGGCCATCGCTACTACCCAAATCATCTTGAGCATCATCATTATGCCTTGGATCCTCTACCACACCTTTGGGGTGCCCGTCGTGGTTAATATACCGGTGCGGATATTGACCCAGTTGATCCTCATCCCCTCGTATACCTTCCTGGTCAACGGCCTCTATCGAGCTTTAACCATCTATTTCGGTTTTGGCCTAACGGGGCCGAAAATGAAAGAAAAGCCTTCCCCTTAAGGGAGGGCTTTTTTAGTCTTCCTTTGGGGAGCCTTGGGCCCCTTTGATTTCTTCCGCGGCCGCCCGGGCCAATTGGTCACAGCGGTTATTCAACTCATCGTCACTATGGCCTTTGACTTTGATCCACTGGATCCGATGGCGTCGGGCTTGCTCTAGGAGGGCTTCCCAAAGATCCCGGTTTTCCACCGGTTTTTTATCCTTGGCCGTCAGCCAACCGTTGGCTTGCCAGCGGCCGATCCAATCTTGCTGAAAGGCGTTGATCAAATAGGCGGAATCGCTATGCAATTTCACCCGGCAGGGTTGATTGAGGAGCTCCAGGGCTTTGATGGCCGCCAGCAGTTCCATCCGCTGATTGGTTGTCCAACTTTCCCCGCCCGAGATTTCCCTTTGATGCTCACCGTAGATCAGGACCGCGCCCCAACCCCCGGGACCGGGATTGCCGGAACAAGCCCCGTCGGTATAAATCTCCACTTCTTTCAATGAGTTTCCTCCATTTTTTCCCGTTTTGCTCTTTCTTCATGATCGATTTCCCAATGGATCAACAGTGTGAGAAGGGCCCGCAGGATGATGATGACGGCGACGATGACGATTTCATCAAGGGTCCGCACCGTTACCGTCCGCAGGATTTCGGCGCCAAGCTTAAATTCCAGGCCTAAAGCTAGGCCGCGGGCCAATTGGATGCGGATTTCCGTGTTCGATTCCTGCTGTTTGAGGAGGAAATGCCGGAAAATGGCCAGGGCCACAGAGACGATGACGAAGGCGCCCATGCTTTCTAAGAATACGGCTAACAGGCGAATTAATTGGCCAACACCTAGTTCGATTTGGTTCAATAAGTCCATCATGGGAGCTCCTTAGAAAGAAGTCCCCTATAATTTGTGCTGACCCACCTTTATTTATCCCCCAGGCGACTTTTGAGGACCCGCAGGAGGGGTATGCCTAAACCTAGGACGGCAATGCTTTGGCTAACACCGATGGACACCGCCGTCAACCAGTAGGGCAGATTATATATGTAGTGGAGGTAGATGCTGATCAACAAGGCATTAAACAAAATCGGGGAAGCGTAGGCGATCCAGGAATGGCGAAAGCGCCTGGTCACATAGGCGGCTAACAAGGTGACTAGACTGCCGCCGACCACGTCCCAAGGGCCTAGCCCACCGATGATATTGCTCAAAAGCACCCCCACAAAAAGGGCCGGCACGGCCTCGGGAAAGAGAATGGGCAAAAGGGTTAACCCTTCGGCGATCCGTAATTGAATAGCTCCAAAGCTAATGGGTGCGAAGGCCCAGACCAGGACGATATATAAAGCGGCGATGAGTGCTCCCCTGGCTAGCATTTTATCTACCTAAAGCGATACCTCGGGCCCCGACGGGTCCTTGGAAATTCCAGTATTCTTTGCCGTTATAGGCTACAGGTTTCGCCCTTTCGAAATCGATCTTCCCCTTGACATCAAGGATCTCTTCCTCCACTTGGATAGCCACCACTTCCCCGATAAATAGATCATGGGTCCCTAAGTTTATGGTTTGGCGCACCTGACATTCCAAGGCCACGGGACATTCTTTAATTAAGGGCGCTTTGACGATGCTGCCCTTCTCCGGCGTTAAACCAGCACCGGTAAATTTGTCTTCTTCCCGTCCCGAGCGCAAACCACAGTAATCCAGGGCCCAAACCTGCCCTTCGCTAGGTATATTGATCACAAATTCCCCTGAGCGAGCAATTAAGCCGTGGGAATGACGTTGAGGTCGCACGGAGATACCTACTAAGGGCGGATCGGAACACAGGGTCCCTACCCATGCAATGGTGATGATATTGGGAGATTCCCCCTTTTCATCACAACAACTGACCATGACCACGGGGACAGGGAATAATCCCGTCGTCGGTTTTTGCAGCACCTTGGCCATAAGCCATCTCCTCCTTGACTTTATAGGACAAATTTCCCGGATAAAACCGGTATTCCTGCCCTGGACAAGTATTGGTGGAAAAATTTCAATAAAAGCCCTTGATTTTACCTACGGGCTGTGGTAGAATCTGATTAACAAGCGCTGTGAATGTGCGCACAAGTTACTAATTCGATTATCCCCCCCACTTCAGGCGAGCAAATTATTTGCTCGTCTGATATATATTATACACCGACCCTTGCGCCCTCCGGGCATTCGGTGTATTATTTTGTCCAGGAATCTTTCTGAAAGGGTGTGACAGCGTTGCCAACATACGAATACAGATGCGACAAGTGCGGTCGCTTCGAACTGGAACAAAGGATCACCGAAGACCCTTTGAAAACCTGTCCCCATTGTGGTGGACAAGTCGAAAGATTGATCAGCGCCAACGTCAATTTCATTCTCAAAGGTCCCGGTTTTTACGCCACCGATAACCGGCCGAAGGAACCTTCGACCGATTCCGATACGAAAGCATCCTAAGCCCCATGGGGGCTTTTTCTTCATAAAGGAGGAAAAGGTGTGGCGAAGGAACGTTATCTTGTTAGTGCCTGTCTAGCCGGTGTCTGTTCCCGCTTCGATGGCCAGGGGCACCCCCATAAGCATATCATAGAGCTCATCGGCCAAGGGGTGGCCCTACCCGTCTGCCCCGAACAATTGGGGGGGCTGACCACACCCCGACCGCCGGCGGAAATCGTTGGTGGAACAGGGATGGATCTTTGGGCTGGCCGGGCCCGGGTCATGACCGCCGCGGGTACCGATGTGACGGCCCAATTTATCAAAGGGGCCCAAGAAACCCTAAAATTAGGAGAGCTTTTCGGCGCCCACAAAGCTATCCTGAAAGCTAAAAGCCCCTCTTGCGGCCCAAGTTTGATCTACAATGGCACCTTCCAGGGTCAACTAACCCCAGGGATGGGTGTAACGGCGGCTCTACTCCACAAAGCCGGCTGGCAAATCTATTCCGAAGATGACTTATTTCAGCTAATTGACCAAAGCAGTCGGTCATGATAAACTGAAACCGATAAAATCATCGTTAAGGTGAGCTTAGGGGAGGTTTCGCTCCTTGACCTTCGATTACAAAAAACTGCTGTTTCTACTCCCCCTTTTAGCCCTTTTTTACTATTCCCAGTCCATTGTGACGACCATCGTTCCCTTTTTTGCGGCCTTCGTCCTGGCCGGTTTAATCGAACCACCCATTACCTTTCTCCAGGATCGAACCCGTATCCCCCGCTCCATCGCAGTTTTCATCGTCCTCACCGGCTTAGGTTTGCTGACAGGATATCTCTTCGTTTTTGTCTTCGGGCGCATCGTTGGGGAATTAATCGAGCTGGGTCGCCTATTGCCGGCTTACCGGGTGATGATCGTAGAGTTAAGCCAGGATATCCTGGAACGTCTCCAAGAACTACACCGTTCTTTGCCCGCCCCAGTTAGTCAGAACATCCAAGAAAGCATCAACAACTTCTTCCGGACCTCGGAAGAATTAGCCAAAGATATCATCAACCGTAGTCTTAACGCGATTAGTTTTTCCGCCAATATGCTTTTCGTCGGCCTGATCACTATTTTGGCAACCTATTTCTTTTCCCGGGATAAGGATGTCCTGACCAAGACCATCACTCAAATCGCGCCACCTTCTTGGCAAAAAAGACTCAACGAGATGAAGGACCGGATCGCCGTCGATCTCATCGGCTTCATCAGGGCCCAGTTTTTCCTCCTCCTGTTGAGCACCCTGGTCGCGGCCATAGGTTTATCCCTCATGGGCACCAACTACCGCATGTTGCTGGCCATCATCATCGGTGTCCTCGATATGATCCCAGCCATCGGCCCCGGGATCATCATGTTTCCCTGGAGTATCGTCAGCTTCCTCACCGGCAATAACCCCCGGGCTATCCAACTGTTAATTCTTTATGCCGTCATTTTTGTCGCTCGCCAAACCCTCCAGCCCAAGATCTTCAGCGATTCGGTGGGCATCCATCCCTTGGCCATTTTAGTGGCCCTCTATGCCGGCATCGTCTTTTTTGGCTTCAAAGGCGTCTTTTTAGGACCCATATTAGCCATCATCATCAAAGCTGTTTGGTATGCCGGACTCATCGGACCCCACCGGGAAGAAGATCCCCACTAACGGAAAAATGCCGCTGGAAGCGGCATCGCTGTCTGAAGAAGTTTGGGAACCTAAAGCTGTTCCCGCCAGGCTTCGAAATCGCCGACAAAACGGTTGAGGGCTTCCTCCCGTTCTTCCCGGCGTTTTTCGATCTTGGCCTCGATTTGGGCCAAGGTTTCCCCGTCGACCAGTTTAGCCAACAGTTCCTCGGTGGCTTGGGCCAAGGACGAATTGCGGGCCGATGCCGCCGGATCGGAAAGGATCTCGACGATCATGTCCAGGGCCTGCTCCCGCTGGTAAGTGGCCAACAGTTCGATGGCCGCGCTCCGCACCGGCGCCGTCCGTTCCCTTTGGGCTAGATAAACAACGGTCTTTTCTAAGGTCCGCTCCTCGGGCAACAAACGCAAAAAACGTAGCCCAATTTCCCGCAAAACCCGATTATCGTTATGGAGAAGTTCTTCTAGCACCGCTAACAAGGGCTGTCTTTTGGCCTTGGTGATGATACCTGTGATCTCCGGTGCCCCATCGGGGACAAAGGTGATGATCCCCAACTGGGCAAAACTCAACAGGACCGATGCGGCAGAAACCCTTGTTCGAGCATCGACGAGAACTAGACGGACTAAATCGGGGATGAATTTCCGATCGGCTAGCCGTTGGGCGGCCCGGACCCCCAAGAGGCGAACATCGCCGTTTTTATCCCGAAGCCACCCCAGGACGATCTCCCGATCATCGGGAGTTAATGCTTCTAAAAGAACCCTTTGGGCATTGGCCTTGATGGTATTCTCCGTCTGTTGCAGGTAGAATTTTAATAAGGGCTCGATTAAGGTCGGGTCGGTAACCCGCCGGGCCATATGCAAACCGAAGGATTGTAGTTTTTTATCTTCGGACCGCAAGGCGTATAAAATAGCGCTGCGGATATGTTCATAATCGTAGGTTCGGATCCGGGCGATAATTTCCCGGGCCACGGTGGCATCCCTAGTGAGGGAGACTAAACGAAATAGGCCTGGTAGTGCCTTGGACTCCCCAATGGCCTCCAAGGACGAATGGGCATCTTTTCGATCTCGATTCAGACACCAACGGAGATGTTTCTCTAGAGTTTTCAACGCGCCGATGGAATTGCGGCGGCGCACCAAGATTTCCTTGTAAAAATGGCCCCGCAGGGCAGCCGGTTGCTCCCCGAGAATTCTTAGGAAAGATTTTAGATTATTAGGTTTAAAGGCCTCTTTTTCCAATTCGACTAAGATCTGTTGATAGCTTTCTGCCTCCGCCGTCTCTTCGAGCTGCAAGAGGGCAAAAAGTTCCCGCGGATCCTTTGCTGGCGAATCCATAATTGCACTCCTTCCTGATAGACATCCCCTCCAAAACCAAATCCGAATAATAAGAGAAAAACGCGAAGGGACGATTGTTCGTCGCTGCTACCAGGTCCTCTTAGGCCGCGTTGCTAAGAACTAGATAGATTTTGTTGTTCTGGGAATTCATGTGTCGGTCTTATCGTGTCCAGAAGGTAAGAAGAATAATCTTCGGCGGTGAATTTCCACCGGTTTACTTGTTGCGGGCATTCTGGACTAAATCGACGAATAATTGGGCCCTTGCGGTGAGACTTTCGTAGTCTCCGGCGGCGACAGCAGCTTTATTCACTAAAGCACCGCCGATACCTACTGCTGCGGCCCCGGCTTTAATGAAAGCTTCCACATTATGTTCATCGACACCACCGGTGGGGATCAATGGTATGTGGGGAAGGGGTCCCCGAACTTGTTTAAAGAAATCGGGACCTAATGTGGCGGCGGGAAAGACTTTAACGGCTAGGGCTCCCGCTTGGTAGGCCGTTAGAATTTCCGTCGGGGTCATCACCCCCGGGATAACTAATTTATCGTAACGATTGGCCATTTCGATTACCCGCACATCTAGGGTGGGGGTGAAGATAAATTGGGCACCGGCCAACAGGGCGGCCCGGGCGGTCTCGGGATCGAGGACGGTACCGGCACCGATGACCCCTTGGCTGCCATCAGCCCTTTGGGCTACTTGTTCAATCATGCCGATAGCCCCAGGGGAATCGACGGTCACTTCCAGAATGCCAACACCACCCCGATTGAGCGCCGTAGCGATATCGAGGATCTCCTGCGGTTGGGAACCACGGATAACGGCGATTACACCACTATCAAAAATAGTTTGCAAAATCTGAACCCTTCCCATAACAGACTCCTTTCGTTATAGGCCTTCAAAAACTTGGGGAACCGTCATGATGTTCAGTTTGGTCACGGGCCAATATCTCCAAATCGCCCGTCCGATGATCAGATCACGGGGAACAAAGCCAACCCGGGGGTCGCGACTATCTTCACTATTATTCCTATTATCACCCATGACAAAGTAAGTATCGGGGGGTACAATCTGGGGACCGAAGCGGCTGAAAAAAGCTTCCCGGATATAATCCTCTTGGAGGGGCTCGCCGTTAACATAGACGACACCTCCATAGATCTGGATCTCATCCCCCGGCACCCCGATGATCCGCTTAATAAAACTTTCTTTCGGATTGGCCGGATACCGAAAAACAATAATCTCGCCCCGTTTAGGTTCCTGGAAACGGTAACTGATCTTGTCGACCAAAAGTCGTTCTCCGTGGGTCAATGTAGGTAACATGGAAGGGCCCTCAACGGTGTAGGCCCGGGCGATGAAAACCATGATCAGCAAAGCTAAAGCCGCTGCTCCTAGGACTGTCTCTGCATATTCCCTGACGACAGATTTCTCCTTCGTCGGTTTACTTGTTCTAAACAATAGGCACCCTTCTTTCCCTTCGACCCCTATTATTAACCAATTAAGTATTTCGTTGCCTAGGGAAAAAAATCCTCCCGTCGCCGGCCTGCCAGTTCTTAGCTGGTCAATGGTTAGTTATTGGGGTAAAATTAAGGGAGATTAATTTTTGGAGGAAAAAGATGATCCGCATATTATTCATGGGTACCGGGACATCCCACGGCGTTCCGGTAATCGGTTGCAATTGCGATGTTTGTACTTCTGCCGACCCTCGTAACAACAGAACCCGTTCTTCGCTGTTGATCTCCCATGGCGATAAGAATATTTTAATCGACACGGCCACCGAACTGCGGCTCCAGGCCATCCGCTGGGGTGTTAGCCAGGTCCATGCCGTCCTATACACCCACTTCCATGCCGATCATGTCTTCGGTTTCGATGATCTGCGTCGGTTTAATCAGCTACAGGGACAGGCTATCCCCGTCTACGGCAACGAAATCACCATCGAAGAACTGCGCACTTGTTTCGCCTACGTTTTCCGCTCCGGCCAAAGGGGAGGGGGTAAGCCCCAGATCGTCCCTTATATCATCGAAGGAGCCTTCACCCTTTTCCAGCTTCCCATTCAGCCCATCCAAGTCCTCCACGGAAGAATACCCATTTTAGGCTATCGATTCGGTGATATCGCCTATATCACCGATTGCAGCCATATTCCTCCCTCCCAACTGCCCCTCTTGGAAAATTTAGACATCCTCATCCTCGGAGCCCTCCGCCGGGAACCCCATCCCACCCATTTCAATCTGGACCAAGCCTTGGAAGCCATCGAACGGATTAAACCCCGCCGGGCTTGGTTGACCCATACGGCCCACTCTTTGGAATACTCCCAGGTGGAATCCCAACTGCCGCCCCATGTCCATCTCGCCTATGACGGCCTCACCTTAACCAGCCCTTGACAAGGATGGGGCCCTTCCCTATAATTTAAAACGAACATACATTCGCGAACATACTTTCGCTGCCGGAGGTGTCGATGACGATGATTATCTACCTCGCCGGCTGTGATGATGCCCTTTGGGCCCCCTGGACCCAGTATACGCCTTCCATCGAAAGGGATGAGCACGGAGGGTTCCTCGATCTTAAGGGATGCCGCGGTTGGGAAGAGCTCCTGGCCCAGATGCCCCGCTATTGCCAAGGGAGCAACAAATTCGTGGCCAAAACTGCTTGCTTGTGGTCCACGGAAAACCTTGTTCCCCCCGGTGGAGAAAAAGCCTTTTTGGCCCCCTATGGGGTGGAAACATTATGGCCCTTGCCTTCCAAGATCAGGGAAGGGTTGAAATCCTACGGACTGTTCACCCTAGGTCAAATTAGCCAAACGCCCCGGCGGGAACTGGAAAACTATTTCGGTCCCTTGGGGGCCCAGATCCACGCTTTGGCCTGGGGCATCGATCCCAGTCCCGTCCAAGCCAATTACCCACCACCCCTGATCAGCTGTTACTGGGATTGGGAAACTCCCCCCCGGGATCGACAGGAGTTAGCCTATCGTTTACAATTTTTAGGCCAACGGATGAGTCAAAGGCTGCAGAGGGCAAACATGGTTACCCAAAGATTGGAACTGCAGGCCGATAGATCCTATGGAGTGAAAATCCATCCGGCCCAATGGCAGCTGGAAGAAATTATCACTTACAAACTGCTGCCCCAGATCCAATCACCATGCCCTCCTTCCTTGGAATTGCGGGCCTTGAAATTAATCCCCCACCAGGGCGAGCAGCTCCGGTTATTTAACCATACCGAAAGGAAAACCGACATCCTCCTTAAACAACTACGGGCCCAATTGGGTACAGAACTGATTTATTTAGCCCGGGAATTACCCCGGACACGACGGCAATTGGTCCTTCAAAATTTCCAAAATCACCTTTTCGTCCCCTAGGTAGGCGATAATATGCAGCCCATTACCATCAAGGTGAATCAACAAAACAAACCTTGCGCCTTTCGTTGGAAAAAACGGCAATACCCGATCACGGAAATCATCGATGAATGGCGGGAAGCCGGCCAATGGTGGTTAGGGGAACCGGAGCGGCACGTTTATCGGGTCCTGACTTCTACGGGAGGCCTCTATGAACTCCACCAGGCCGGCGGTCGCTGGTATTTAAGCCAAGTCTTCGATTGAAGGAATGGGAATGTCGATGAAACCCTTTATCCATCTCCATGTCCACTCACCCTTTTCTTTCCTCGATGGAGCCTCCCCCTTGGAGGCTTTAATCAACAGGGCCGCCCAGTTGGAGATGCCGGCCCTGGCTTTAACGGATCACGATAACCTCCATGGAGCGGTCCAATTTCAACAACTAGCCCAAAAGGCCGGCATCAAACCCATCCTAGGGGTGGAAATGACCTTGGAAGGGGACTACCATCTCACCCTTTTAGCCCAAGGGCCTGCTGGTTACGCCACCTTATGTACTTTGCTCACTAAAGCCCATCTGGCTCACCCCCGGGGCCAACCTCGCTTAAAGGAAGAACTCCTTTGGGAGCATAACCGTGGCTTGATCTGTCTATCGGGTTGCCGCCAAGGGCTGATCCCCCGGTTGATCATGGAAGGGAATTTCCAAGAAGCCTACCGGATCGCTTGTCGTTTCCGGGATCGTTTGGAATTTTTTTACTTAGAGCTGCCTAATCCCCTCCTGCCCGGAGGGAAACGCTTAAATAGTTTGTTGTGCCAACTGGGAGAAGAAGCGAAAATTCCCTTGGTGGCCACCAATAACGTGCATTATGCCTGTAAGGAAGATTTCCCCCTCCACGATGTCTTAACATGTATCCGGACCAAGACCACTTTAGAAGCCGTCCATCCCCAGCGCAAACTAAATGGGGAGAACTATCTCCAATCGACGGAGGAAATGGCCCTCCTTTTCCCGTCGGAGGCCCTAGTCAACACATGGGAGATCGGCTGCCGCTGTCAGCCGGCCCTAGATTTATCGAAAAAGCACTTCCCCCGGTTGGGGGATTTCAGCGGAGACCGTTTAGAAGAATTAGTCTGGGCCGGGGCCCAAAGGCGCTACGGAAGGATCACCCCTCAAATCAGTCGGCGGCTACGCCATGAATTAGATATCATCAAGCAGCTGGATGTGGCCGATTACTTCCTCATCGTTTGGGATGTGGCCCAATATGCTCGTCGGGAGGGTATCCGCTATTCGGGGCGGGGTTCCGCAGCCGATTCAGCCGTCGCCTATTGTCTAGGGATCACCGATGTAGATGCTATCGGACGGGGACTGCTCTTTGAGAGATTCCTTAGTTTAGAAAGGGCCCAAACCCCCGATATCGATTTGGATTTCGATGCCCGCTACCGGGATCAAATCGCCGATTATGTTTACACCAAATTCGGCGAGGATTTCGTGGCCAGCGTCTGTACCTTCCAGACCTTTCGAGCCCGATCGGCAGTCCGGGAAGTAGGTGCTGCCTTAGGTTGGCCCCCTTCGGAAATCCAGCGGTTGGCCAAGGCCCTTCCCCACATCCCTGCCGATGCTTTAAGGGATGCTCCCCATCGCTACCCGGAATTAAGGCGGTTGCCGTGGTCAAGATATGAAAAACTGGTGAGCCTTTGTGAGCGAATCGCAGGTTTTCCCCGCTTTGTGGGAACCCATTTGGGAGGCTTGATCATCGGCGATCTGCCCCTCATGGAGCTTACACCCCTGCAGATGTCCGCTAAGGGGGTGAAGATCACCCAGTATGATAAAGACGATTGTGAGGCTTTGGGATTCATCAAACTGGATCTCTTATCACTGCGGACCCTATCGGCCATCGAAGATACGGTCCAAGCCATCAAGCTTCGGGAGGAGAAGTTCGACTACAGCCAAATACCCATGGATGATTCCCAAACTTTCCAAATGATCCGGGAAGGGGAGACGGTGGGGGTCTTCCAGCTGGAAAGCCCAGCCCAACGTTCCCTCCAAACACGTTTAGGGGCCGATGGGCTGGAGGATATTATCGCTAGTGTGGCCTTGATCCGGCCGGGGCCCATCAAGGCCGATATGGTCGAACCCTTTGTGGCTCGCCGCCACGGGGAAGAAAAAGTTGACTATCTTCACCCACTGCTAGAACCGATTTTAGCCAAAACCTACGGGGTAGTATTATTCCAAGAACAGGTGATCGAAATCGCCATCGAGGTTGCGGGATTTACCCCCGGAGAGGCCGATCATCTGCGGAAGATCATGGGTAAGTTGCGAACCAAGGGGGAACTGGATAACTTAAGGGAACTTTTCATCACTAAAGCCCGGCAAAGGGGCTTGACAACAACAAGGGCCGCGGAAATTTTTGAATACATCGCGGCCTATGCCGGCTATGGATTTTGTGAAGCCCATGCCGCCTCCTTTGCTAATCTAGCCTACAAGACTGCATATTTGGCCGCCCATTATCCGGCGGAGTTTTTCGCAGCCCTGCTGAGCCATCAACCCATGGGTTTTTATCCTCCCCAAACCATCGCCTTGGAAGCCAAAAGGCGGGGGATCAAACTCCTACCCGTCGATGTCAATTTCAGTCAAGGGGATTTCTTCCCCCAGGGAAAGACCATCCGCCTTTCCTTGCGACAGGTCAAAGAAATGAGTCAAGAGGGGGTGGCCGCGATTTTAGAGGCGAGGAGGGAAGGTCCTTTTACCGATTTACCCGATTTAGTCCGTCGGACAAATTTGCCCCGGAATATTGTAACCAACTTGATTTTATGTGGAGCCCTCGATGGTCTCCATCCCAACAGGAAGGCCCTTTTGTGGCAGCTACAGCGGCTGCCCGCCGGTGGACTGCCCTGGGCGGCTCCCCTGCCCCAAATTGAGGACTTCTCCCCTTACCAAAAGTTCCTCTATGAGTATTCCCTCTTGGGGATGAGCTGTAACGGCCACATCCTTTCCTTTCTGCGGCCGGAACTGAAAAAGAAAGGTTATCTCAGCCATCGGGATTTGCCCACCTTGGCGGCGGGGACCAAGGTGCAAATCGCCGGCTTAGTCATCAGACCCCACCGACCGCCGACGAAAAGCGGACGTACCGTCGTCTTTTTAACTTTGGAAGATGAATATGGTCTCATCGATGTGACGGTTTTTGAAGATATTTACTGGCGATACGGGGAAATCATCTTTACCAAGCCCCTTTTACTGGTCACCGGTGTTCTCCAGAAAAGGGGGCGGGGGACCAATATTATCGCCCATAGGCTAGAGGCGCTCCAGCCCTCCCTCTAGGGGACCATAAACGATCCGTTCCTCCCGACCATCCTGGGCGTTGATATACAGGGTGTAAGGAGCATCATAGAGTCGACCGACGAACTCATAGGCCAGGATCTGCTGCCAATCATTATTGACGGTGACCACCAGTCGGGAATCCTCCACGGCAAATTGAGGGTGGAGACGCTCGGCCGCTTCCTGGCGGCTTAAGGCCGGCTCTCCCACCTCCTCCCGGGCCAGGAACAAACCGGAAGCTTCATAGGCGGTAATTTCCCCATTGGTCAGCGACACCCGTAGCTTCACCTGCCGGGGAGAGATATAGGTTTCTCCTTCCCGGGCCACAAAGACATAGGTCCCTTGATTACCCCGTTCACTGCGGAAGGTGGGGATCATATCTTTTAAGCCCTGGAGGGCCAAGAAGTCGACGGCCCGTTTCATCCCTTCGTCTAAAGAAAGCTTACGGGCTCCCGCGGTTTGGTCGCTGAGCATCCACACCACTTGACCAGCCCGTTGGGTTAACTCTAAAACGATCCGTTCCCGGGTACCCCGCATTTCCACCTTATATGTCGGGACTTCTCCCCGAGTAGTGCCCAGGACTTCCAGCCGTTCCGCCCGCTTAGGGCCCAAAAACTCCCGGGCTGCGTTGATGATTTCCCCTTCCGTCAACTTTTCTCCCGGAGGTTCCATCATGGCCGGTCGGGGAGTTGTGGTCGCAAAGGTCGGTTCCGGCAGGCGGCCAAGGCCATCTTCCAGCATAAAGAACTCCTTAGCCAGGGGTGGTAAATTATCATCGGCAGCCAAGGGACCATGGGCATCGGCAGGGAGGATCCGCTCCAGCTTAGCTAGACTATAGGGACTGGCAAAGAGATGCCGGGACATCTTTTGTACCTGTTCGTTGGTATATGTTGCCCGCTGCCATAAATCCAGCAGTTCCCCTTGGCCGTCCAAGCTTTCCCCCCCGGCTACGTCGACGGCTAGTTGGAGGGCATAATGGCCCGCCTGATGCAATAGCTTTTGGATGTTTTCTAAGGGCCGGGGCGATAGGGGAAGTTGATTTAGTTGGGCTTGGGCCGCCACCGCATGGCGCCAAATGCCCGTTAAGGCCCGGACCTGCTGTCCCGGCGTACGGGCGATCAAGGCCGTAGCCAATTGGTCTTCCAAACCATCGATATGCCAAGCCAACTCTTGATAGGAGCGGCGATGGTTGTTTTCCAACAGGTGGAGCAGTCGGGTCCGCTCCCCATAAAGGCTGTAGCTGTATAATAAGCTGATCCCTAACGCCAGGGCTAAAAGGCGCCTCCAAGGCATCTGTCTCACATCCCTATTCGGCAAAGATATGTTTACCGATGGTTGTTTTTATCGGTCGCTTCCGGAGCCAGGAACTGCGGGCCCGGACGGGATTGTAGAAATATAGGGCACCATCGGTGGGGTCCCAACCATTGAGAGCATCATGAACCGCGGCCATAGCTTGGTCGTTATAAGGAAGGTTCAGCTGACCGTCGGCCACCACGCTGAAGGCTTGGGGTTGGTAAATGACGCCAGCGACGGTATCGGGAAAAGCAGGATGTTCCACCCGATTGAAAACGACGGCAGCCACCGCGACTTGGCCTTCATAGGGTTCACCCCGGGATTCGGCGTGGACCAGCCGAGCCACCAGCTCTATTTCCGCCCCTTCCAACTGCAATCGGGCTAGGTCAGTCTTTTCCTCCCGCAAGGGCGGCTTTGCGGGGATGAACAGCTGGACCAGGCCACCGATAACGGTGATGATTAGTAGATAAAGTAGAATGGGCCGTAGGCTTGTGGGCATACCCTTCTCCCTCCCTAGATAGAGTTTGCCCCGGGATACCATTTTCTTTCAGCGGTAATTATTGCCGGGCCCGCGAAGAGGATTCGTAAAAGCTAATCACGAAATTAACCCCGGAACCAACAAGTAAGTTTTGGAGGGAATCGCGTGCAACTGCCCCGCATGGCCGTCAATAAACCGGTAACTGTCACCATGATCATCCTTTTCGTCCTTCTTTTTGGCGGATTATCATTGCAAAGATTAGGTATCGATCTCCTACCCCGTCTAAACATCCCCTATATCACCGTCGCCACCATCTATCCCTTGGCTGATCCAGCCACCGTCGAAGAGCAAGTGACTAAACAGGTGGAGGCAGCCGTCGGTACCGTTGATGGTCTGCGGGACGTAGAATCCTACAGTATGGAAAATGTTTCCGTCGTCATTGGTCGGTTCCATTGGGATACCGATCTAGCAAAGGTCTTAGAGCAAGTCCGGGGCAATTTAGATCAATTGGCCCTCACCCTGCCCGAAGGCGCGGAAAAACCTTTAATCATGACCTTCGATCCTAACCAGCTGCCCTTAATAACCATGGGTGTTTTCAGCGAAGAAACGAAGGATTTAGCCGAGCTGACGACCCTGGCTAAGGAGCATGTCCTCCCCCGGCTAGAACAGATTCCGGGAATCGCCCAGATCAGCTTACTAGGTGGTCGAGATCGGCAAGTTCAAATCCTCTATGATCCGGCTAAATTGCGGGAATATGATCTAACGCCAACCCTATTGGAACAGTTTCTGCGCTACCAGAATATGACCATCCCCAGTGGGGTCATCGAAGATCAAGGTCAGCGTTTCAATATCAAGACGGGTATGCGCTTCCAAGGGGTGGAAGAACTGCAAAATCTCATCGTCGGTACCCAAGAACCGGAAAGCGATCCCTTCGGTTTAGGAGCCCTTGTACCCCAATTTGTCCGCTTGGGCGATATCGCCAACATCGAAGAAACAGTCAGCACCGATGGCGGATTGAACCGCATCAATGGTCGACCGACCTTGGTTTTGCGCCTTTATAAACAAGCGGGAGAAAATACGGTGGCCGTCGCCGCCGAGGTCAAAGAGGTCATCGAGAAGTTGCGAGGGGAAAATATTCCTTTAGAGTACTTCATTCTGACCGATCAATCCCGGTTTATCAACCAATCCATCGGTAATTTAAGCTATAGCGGCCTGATCGGTGCTTTATTGGCTATTTTGGTCCTCTTCTTTTTCCTGCGCAATTATCAAAGTATCACCATCATCTCCTTGGCCATTCCCCTGTCGGTTATCGTCACCTTTGTCTTGATGTACCTGGCCGATCTGAGCTTGAATCTGATGACCCTCGGAGGCTTAGCCCTAGGGATAGGCATGTTAGTCGATAATTCTATCGTCGTCTTAGAAAACATCTTCCGCCACCGCCTTGAAGGTCGAGACATGACCGAGGCAGCCATCGTCGGCAGCGAAGAGATTGCCCCGGCCATCACCGGTGCGACCTTAACGACCCTCGTCGTCTTCTTGCCCCTGATCTTCGTGGGAGGATTAGCGGGGGAGTTGTTCAAAGAGCTGGGCTTGACCGTTTCCTTCTCCCTGTTAGCTTCCCTGGTGGTCTCCATCACCGTCGTTCCCCTGATGGCCAGCCGTCTTTTAGCCATGCCCACCGAGGGAGCCAGATTTTTTGAACCCCTACAACATGCTTACCAGGGGCTACTGGCTAAAGCAATGGACCGTAAGGGTCTCACCCTGGGAATCTGTTCCGTGGTGATCATCATCTGTCTAAGTCTCGTTCCCCGGATGGGGATAGAGTTTTTACCGCCTGCCGATCAAAGCAGCTTGAACATCCAATTGCGTCTCCCACCGGGAACACCCATTGAGATCACCAATGCTCGGGTCGGGGAAGTGGAACAAATCCTGGCGGAAAAACCTGAGGTAACCCATGTCAATGCCCAAGTCGGCAACCCTATGACCCGGGATTTCTTCGCCATCCTCCAGGGAGCCGGCAGCAATACAGCCCAGCTCCTGGTCAATCTAGTCCCCCCCGGACAACGGGATGTAACCATTGTGGAGTTTGCCCGGAACCTCCAGAAGGAGACGGCCCATATCGATGCCCGCATTGAAATCAACGAAGATCTGACCATGGCCGCCTTCACCGGTTTTACCGGCAGCGGTATCTCCTTGAAAATTAAAGGGCCCGATCTAGATGTCTTAGAAGGTTTGGGCCAAGAATTGGCGGGACGACTTCGGGAGATGGAGCACTTTACCCAGGTGCGCACCTCCTTAGATGAACGGCAACCGGAGCTTTTCTTGGAGACCAATCCCAGCCGGGCCATCCTCAGCCAGCTGACCAGCGGTCAAATAGGTTTAGCGATCAACAATATCCTTAATGGCGTCCATGTGGGGGATCTGCAAAGGGGAGGCCGTAGCATACCTATTTATCTCCAACCCCAAGGGGGGGCGGATTTAGATCTCGATGGGCTACTTCGGATGCGCATCACCGATCCTACAGGATTGAGTACTAATTACGCTCAGTTGGGACGTCTTGTGAAGGTCCAGCAGGGAACGGCTCCCGCCAGTATCCGCCGGGCAGACCGGGTGCGGGTTGTAGAAGTTACAGCCCAGCTGCAAACCGATGATCTGCGGACTGCCAGTCGAGCCGTCGATGAAATCCTAGCCACTATGGAATTTCCCCCCAACTACACCATCCTCCGGGGTGGAATGGAGGAGTTAGTCGCCGAATCCCAAGGGGAACTCCTATTGGTCTTAGTTTTAGCCATCATTCTTGTCTATCTAGTGCTGGCTAGCCAATTCGAATCCCTGTGGCATCCCTTCCTGATCATGCTCTCGGTGCCCTTGGCCGCCATCGGGGCCCTAGGCGGCTTATGGATTACCGGGACGAAACTGGGGATCACCGCTTTGATCGGGCTGGTCGTGCTAGCAGGGGTCGTCGTTAACAACGCCATCGTTTTGGTGGATTATATTAAGCTCCTCCGGGAACGGGGTTATCCCGTTGCCGAGGCGGTCATGGAAGCAGGACGGGTGCGGTTGCGGCCCATTTTGATGACAACCTTGACGACCATCTTGGCTTTAGTCCCCATGGCCCTCGGTTGGGGAGAAGGTTCAGAAATCCAGGTTCCCATGGCCATCACCGTCATGGGAGGGCTGCTGTCATCTACCTTTTTGACCCTCTTCATCATCCCCATCGTCTACAGTGGCCTCGCGGAACGAAGATCGGCCAGACTCCAAAAGGGAGCCGTGGCTAAGGAAGGATAGATTGAAACAAGCCCTTCGACAGCGAAGGGCTTGTTTTTATGGGTAAGGTTAGATCTTTAGCTAATAGTTGCAGCCCCGGGCATCGATGGGCTCCCGAGCGATGATGCGGCCCCGAGAAACCAGGATGTATTCGGAGTAGAGATTGACCACCGGGCAGATATGGGTAGGGATGATCTCCAACTTGGCCCCGATGGGCAAGGGACAACCCCCTTGGGTTTCGATGACCCCATGTTCTTCATAGACCCGAACGAGGCGGGCGTTGGGCATCCCTTTAATCAGGCCATACCCCTCATAGGCGGGGTTGGTCTCTTTGCCGACACTTTTGCTCCCCCCATCGACGATAAGGCGGCGGGGATGGGGGCGACTGACGACGGTGGTGAGCACCGTCGCCGCACAATCGGCGATGGTACATGTCCCCCAGTGCACATTATTAGCATCGTTGAAGATATAGGTTCCCGGTCGGATTTCGGTAACACCGGAGGGAATGACCCCCGTCCAACAGGTGGGTGTGGAGCCAACGCTTACCTCCTGCAGCTTCACTCCCCCTTGCCGTAAGAGCTGGGCTGTGGCGGCCATGGTTTCCCCTTCCCGGCGGGCGATCAATGCCATATCATCCCGGGTCCTGGCATTATAGGCTTCGCCGGGATGGCTTAGAATACCCATCAGGTTTAGACCGGGCAGCTTTTGTAGCTTTCGGGCCAACTCTAAAGCCGCCCGGCCTGGAGGGACCCCGGTGCGGCCCATTCCTGTATCGATTTTCAAATAGATTCCTAAGATTTGACCTGCCCCCTCGGCCGCGGCTCCCAGGGCCCGGGCGGCTTCCAAACTGTCCACCAAGGTCGCTAGACGAACCCGTCTGTTTAGTTCCAACAGCCGCCCGATCTTTTCTTCTCCTACAATGGGATAAGCCACGAGGATATCGTCGATACCACCCCGAGCCATGACTTCCCCTTCGGAAACCTTGGAGACGGTGATCCCCTGGCACCCCCCCTGGAGTTGCCGGCGAGCCAGGGCTACCGATTTATGGGTTTTGGCATGGGGGCGGAGCTTGACCCCCGCTTCCCTGGCCAGTTCCATCATCTTAGCCAAGTTGCGTTCCATGACATCCTCGTCGATGATAAGAGCCGGAGTCTCCACGGCCCGGCGGTAGTCCATGGGGCATCACCTCAAAAAAATAAAATACCCTACCTGAATTTAATCAAGCAGGGCAAGAAAAAACGATAGGATTCCTTAGTTTCCAAGACCGGTGTCTAGATATTTTTCAATGGCCAACCGCAAATTAGCTGCCCATTTTTCCGCTAAAACCATGGGAGCAGCTCCATTATAGACGGCATGATCTTCATCGACGGTAAAGAATAATTTGTCACCGATAAAAATAGCGGGCGAATTAGATTGGATCCGGATATTGACTAACTCTGGTTCAAGATTAAGATCATAATAACCTAAGGCGTCGATCAGCCGCTCATAGGCGATATGCATCCGTTCCGAGGCATCGAAACCCGAGGCCGGAAAACGCACACGCAAAATGGTGACACCTGCCAATTCCACCGGATAATCCTCTTGCGCCATGACAGTGACCGTCAGGGCCATTATCAAACAGACCAGAACTAATCCAATGACAACACTCTTTTTCATGGCCATTCCTCCCCTTGGTTTTCCCCGGAATATGGTTTTTGTGCAATACTTTACCTGTGCAATATAGTTCGCTAAGGGCCGAGACAACTCCTTCTTTGTTTTTCTGGGAAACGACCTGGGGACCCTCTTAGGGAAAGGAATCCTGTAGGGAGTGTGGAAAAGAAGTAGGAGCACTGTCCGTGGAGGGGAAAAGATGTCCAAGGGTTTATCCAGTTTATTATTGATCTTATCGTTGCTTACCCTGTCCCTAGGAGCTCAAGGGAGTCCGATCATTTACCAAGATCGGAACGTGGAAATTTTAGGACCAGGGCTGCAGCTTCAGGAAATCAGGCGCTACCTGCCCGACGGCTGGCAAGACATCTTCGTTTTACAAGCCCAGCTGGATGAGCCTTGTCTTTCCTTGGATACCCTTTTGTCTACCAAACTCACGGAGCGTCAAAATTTGGAAGTAATAGCCCAAGGCAAGGGGGCCGTAGCGGCCGTCAACGGCGACTTCTTCTTTATGGGTACTACCGGTGCCCCCGTCGGCTTTACCGTCGCCGAAGGCGAACTGATCAAGGGTCCATCCCTGGCCTATCCCCGTCCTAGTTTGATCTTCTATGGGGATCGGGCGAAGTTACAGATCGCCCGCTGGCAAGCCTATGTGCAAGCCGGGGAAGGGCGCTACCCCATCGCGGGATACAACGAAACCATCCTGCCCCCTGGGGGTATCGTGATTTACGATGAACACTGGGCCCAACAGAGCCCCGGTAGGAACGCCGTCCACACCTGGTTGGCGGATCTGATCGTGGAAGTCGTCGTCATCGACGGAGTTGTGGTGGAAATCAGGGAAAACTTGCCCGGCCGGGGATTCCCCCCGGGGGGATTGATCTTAACTGGACGGGAAGAGGGGGCCCGGTTTTTGCTGAGTCTGGCTCCCGGCCAATCTATCGATCTCCAATGGAAATTGACTCCTGCCTTAGAGGAGATCAAGACCGCCGTTAGCGGTTATAACCTTTTAGTTGAAAAGGGCCGACCGACGGGGAATTATCCGCCATCCCTGGGAGGTATTCATCCCCGCACCGCAGTTGGTTTAGATGCCACCGGGCGACTGTTGACTATGGTCGTCGTCGATGGTCGTAGCCCCCATCGGCGGGGAATGACCCTCGATGAATTAGCGGAATTTATGGTGGAAATCGGGGTGTGGCAAGCCCTTAATCTCGACGGCGGTGGCTCCTCCTCAATGGTCGTCCGCAAAGCGGGACAAGCTGAGGCCCAGCTTTTGAACGCACCGCCGGGAGGTATGCGCCCGATCCCCAACGGTCTTGGTTTTAGCTATGTAGGAAAGACAAGTCCCATCCGCCGCCTCCATGTCGATACCCTTTACCCCCAGGAGGAGCTCGGCGATGAATTGCGTCTGATCCAGGGGGAACCTATCGTGGTACCCCTTAACGGTCGGCGGACCTTCCGTGTTACAGGCCTGGATCGGTATCATAACCCGACTCCTTTACCGGCGGAAGCTGTTAGCTGGTCGGTCTTCCCCCAATCCCGGGGGAAATTCATCGCCCCAGGAGTCTTCCTTGGCCAAGAATCGGGGCCCGCTTTAATCCATGTGGCCTATCAGAATCAAGGTCATCAAGTCAACTTTGTGGCCTCGGTTTCCATCAGCCAGCCATTGGAACGTTTAACAGCCCAGCCCCAAGGGTTAACCCTGCTGCCGGGGGCCGAGGAGAGAATCCAACTTAAGGGATGGGATGCCGCCGGCTATCCCTGTCTCATCGAGGGTGCCGATATCCAATGGGAGATCCCGGGGAAATTGGGCAGCATCGATGGTGATTCCTTCCGGGCCCAAGGAAGGGGACGGGGTACCATCATCGCCTCTTTTAGCGGGCTTCAGGTGGACATCCCCGTAGAGATCGGTGCCGGAATGGTGCCTTTGGCGAGCCCAAATTGGTCGGCCCGAGGCCATCCCCAGGCTTTAGTCCCTGCTGAAGTGAGCTACGGTCCTCCACCGAAGGAAGGGTTGCCTGCCGGGATCGGCCTGGACTATGATTTTCGTCAAAAAGCCCCTACCCGGGCCGCCTATGTACGACCGGAGGAGCCTTTTTTCTTACCCAACGAAGTACTAGGTATAGGCCTTTGGGTATGGGGGGAAGAAGGAAATGGCCACTGGCTGCGGGCCCAAGTTAGGGATGGAGTAGGCCGGATTCACCCCATCGATTTGGCAGATCGGGTCCAGTGGTCAGGCTGGCGGTATGTCCAAGGTCAAATCCCCTCGAGCCTGCCTCGACCCCTTCATTTAGAAAGCATCTATCTGGTGACTATCGATGGGAAGGCCAGTGATAAAGGCCAGATCTTTTTTAGGGATCTCGCTGCCTTGGTGCCGGTGGAAGAAAAAGTTAAGGTGTTGCCTTTCGACGCCGCTCCGGCAGAGCCCCAGGGCTGGCGCTTCCTCCTTTTTGGCAACAGCCATTTAGCCGTCGGCACCCCAAGTCGGGCCCGCAACCATCTACAAGAACTGGCTAGGGAAGAGGCCCAGTTCGCCATTGTGCTAGGGGGATTGGTAGCTGAGCCCACCGGGGCCAATTTCCGTTCAGCCCGACGGACCCTATCCCTGTTCCCCCGCTATTATCCTGTGCCAGGTTCAGAGGGAGGCCAATTGTGGCGGGAGCATTTCGGGCAAGGCTATGGTTCTTTCCTTCATGGGGATAGCCGTTTTATTCTCTTAGATTCCAGTCAAGGGGGACTGACGGCGTCGGATCCCCGACAATGGTCATGGTTGGAGGAGCAATTGGCGGCCAGTGAAGAGGAGCGGGTTTTTCTCATCAGTTTCCTACCGCCCTTTCATCCCCAAGGACCTTCCTTCGCCGATGAGCGGGAAGGAGCCCTTCTTCACCAGATGCTGGTCCGCCATCATGAAAGGACAAGACAGGAGATTTGGGTCATCAGCAGTCTGGATGCCGGTTTTTGGTGGGAAAAGCGCTCGGGCATCAACTATGTGGCCGGTAGCACCTTCGCCGATGACTATTGTCTCCTTTTCGATGTGGACGAAGAGGTGAAATTCTATCTGCACCCATTAAAATGAGGCCGTAGAGACGGCCTCATTTTTTCTACAGAAAACGTTCCAATCTAGCTTTCAATGCATCTTTCGGCATGGCACCGACGATCCTTTCCGTCGGCTCGCCGTTTTGAAAGACGACCAGGGTCGGGATACTCATGACCCCGTAACGGGCGGCTAGGTCCTGTTGGCTATCAACGTTTACCTTGCCAATCTTCATTTGCCCCGCCAATTCTTGGGCCAATTGGTCAATCACAGGTGCAATTTGCCGACATGGCCCACACCATTCAGCCCAAAAATCGACTAGGACAGGTTGATCGCTGCCTAACACTTCGCTTTCAAAGTTCCCGCTGGTAAATTCCAGGACTTTCCCTTCAGCCAT
>JBMNRY010000019.1:0-25631 GCA_050944915.1 Limnochordia bacterium | reverse complement strand
AATTGATAGCCCTCTGGGCTTGGACGATGGTGATCTGGTAATCCCGGTATAGATCCATAATAAAATCGGTGGCCGAATTGGACAGCAAGAATTTAATACCTTGGCGGTCTAGTTTGTCACAGAGCAACTTCAGTCGGATCTGTTGCTGCCGATCAAATCCCCCTTTATCGTACCCGGTAAAATTGGCACTATGGGAGACAGGATCATAAGGGGGATCGAAATAGACGAAACTGCCCTTCTTAATGCCCTTAACCCCCTGTTGGAAATCGTCACAGCGGAAGGTAATGGAGTTGTTATTAAAATAGGTGCTGACAGCCCTTAATGTCTTTTCATTGACGATGTTGGGGTTTTTATACCTTCCAAAGGGGGCGTTGAACTCTCCCTGTTGGTTGACGCGAAAGAGGCCGTTGTAGCAGGTCTTGTTGAGATAGAGAATCCTTGATGCCCTTTGGATCCTGCTCAAGCGGCTGTACTTCTCCTTATCCCGATCTAATTCCCGTATTTCATAAAAGTAATTGGCTTCGTTTCGATGTCTCTTCAAGTCGGCGATCAATTCTTCCACATGGTCTCTGATCACCTTGTAGACATTGATCAATTCCTCGTTGATATCATTAACTACAGCCCGTCGGGGCTGAAGCTGGAAGAGGAGGGCCCCACCGCCCAAAAAAGGTTCGTAATAGGTGGTGTAATCCTCCGGTATATGTTTTTTTATTTCCGCTAGTAACTGGCGCTTGCCGCCCACCCATTTCAGGACCGGCGCCACCAGGGGATCTTTTTCCATAAAGGCCAACTCACCTCTAAGATTAATGGTAACATATTTTGCCTCCGGTGGTAAGCCTTGGGGGAGTAGTGGCCGGGGGGAGGTAGGCTCCCCCCGGCGGGCGGATGTTTACTAGCGGCATTGGTTAAAAAGACCGATTAAAACAATGCGGGCTAGGTTGGGGGTGATGACGGGGAACCCGGTTTCGGCGGTGACAACGATATCTTGGAAGGGCGCGATTTGTTCGCCGGGGCCGAAAACGAAGGCTCCTACCCAGACCCCCGGTTCGATGACGACGGGACCGGTCTGGAGCAGTTGGAAAGGTATCGGAGGCAGATTGGCTCGGCGGATCCAGGCCACATAGATATTGCCGCCGAAGTTCTGCGGTGGCGGTAGCCCAATGGCGGCGACCAGGACGTTACCGGGAGCACCGGGCCGTTGGAAAACCCGGGCTACACCGCCAGCTTCCGCTTCCGGCAAGATGGGTACATTGGCTGTTCCGAACAACAACATGCAGCATTCGACGGTAGGCACGCCGGCCCGGGGGATACAGAGCATTTGTCCGGGGAAAATGAGATTAGGATTGGTCACTTGTGGATTGGCGTTGATCAGGGCTTGCAGCGGAACACCAAAACGTTGGGCGATGAGAAACATGGTATCGCCCTGCTGGACGGTGTAAAGGAATCCGTTACAAGCCGGGGGTCTTGCACTTTGGGACATGTCCATCCCTCCCTTAGCATGGAGTATATACTTTCATATGCGAAAGGGGATGGATTGGACATAGGATAAGGCCCCTGTTTATGTATCAGTCGGGGAGGACTGACCAACAAAAAAAGAGCGGTCAATACCGCTCTTTCTGGTAGTCGAATTTTGTTCCAAACAACTAGCCGACGACGGAAACGTTGGCGGCTTGTAGGCCCTTCGGCCCTTCGGTCACTTCGAAGGTCACCTCTTGACCTTCCTCTAGGGTCCGGAACCCGTCGCCGTTGATGGCGGTGAAATGTACAAAAACATCTCCCTGTCCGTCGCTACGCTCGATAAATCCGTACCCTTTTTCCGAGTTGAACCACTTAACGGTACCTTGTTGCAAAGAAAAAGACCTCCTCTTCATTCCGGTTTCCTACCGGGTGCCTGTAGTATAACATGAAGTTTACGGCGTGTCTAGGAGTCTTTTGCCCTGACAACATATTTTTTAATAAATAGCCAACATTTGGAAGAAAACCCCTGGGGGAAGTGGATAAAGGAAAACCTCCCCGGGGCTGAGAAACCATAAATCAAGAAAAAGATGGGAGGGACCCCCATGGATTTGGCACAACGAGGGGCAGAGACGGCCCTGGTAGAATGTATGAAAATGCAACGGGGAGAACAAGTCCTTATCGTTACCGATCCCCGTCGGCGGGAATTAGCGGAGATTTTCAAAGAAAGGGCCGCTGCCTTAGGAGGCGAAGCCCTGCTGTTGGAAATGTTGGAGCGGGAACATAATGGCTCGGAACCTCCGGCCGCGGTGACGGCGGCCATGATGGCCGCGGATGTGGTCTTAGCCGTCACCAGCAAATCCTTATCCCACACAAAGGCACGCCATGCAGCCGTTGCCGAAGGGGCCCGGGTGGCTTCCTTGCCTGGTTTGACCAGGGCGATGATGGAAGGCCCCCTCCAGGCCGACTACACCAATGTAGCTAAAAGAAGTCTATGGGCCGCCGAAATCCTCACCAAGGGGACCAAAGCCCATTTAACTAGTCCCCAAGGGACCGATTTAGTCTTCGATCTCCAAGGGCGACTCGGTCAGCCCGACACCGGTTTCTACCATCAACCGGGGGATTTTGGCAATCTCCCCGCGGGTGAAGCCTACATCGCGCCGGTGGAAGGCAAAACCCAAGGTCGGCTGGTCATCGACGGAGCCATGTCCGGTGTGGGCGTCCTCGATGATCCCCTAGTCATGGAGGTCGTCGACGGTGTGGTCGTCAAGATGACGGGATCCGCGGCTTCGGCCCTGGAAAAACTGCTGTCCGGATTAGGCCAGGAAGCCTATAGTATCGCTGAGTTAGGTATCGGTACCAACGACCAAGCCCAGTTAACAGGTTTTGTCCTGGAAGACGAAAAGGTCATGGGTACCGTCCACGTAGCTATAGGCAACAACAGCTTCTTCGGCGGTAAAATCACCGTCGCCAGCCATCTAGACGGCATCATTAAACAACCCACCTTAACGGTGGACGGCCAGGTTATCCTCCGGGAAGGGCTGCTGCTCTATGAATGATCTCCCCAGTCCAACCTGGGGAGGAATCTTCGGTTCTGGCGTGGTATGAGCTACCAGGAACAATTTGGTAACCAACAGAGGAAGGGAGTGGGCTAAGGTGCAGGATAAGGAACGACTATTGGCCAAAGCGCAAAAGCCAGCGGAGGATGCCTTGAAGTATCATCCCCTTTGTCAGGGGAAAATTGAGACGATTCCCAAATGTTTTATCCGTAACTTCGACGATTTTGCCATTTGGTATTCCCCCGGTGTGGCAGCACCCTGTAAAGAGATTCAAAAAAACCGGGATTTGGTCTACGAATACACCAACAAAGGCAATACCGTCGCCGTAATTTCCGACGGCACCCGGGTCCTGGGCTTAGGGAATATAGGTCCTGAGGCGGCTATGCCTGTGATGGAAGGCAAAGCCCTCCTGTTTAAATATCTCGGTGGCGTCGATGCTGTACCGATTTGTCTCGATACCGAGGATCCCGAGGAATTCATCCGGGCCGTCAAATTAATGGGCCCCTCCTTCGGTGGGATTAACTTAGAAGATATCGCCCAACCCAAATGTTTCGAGATTCTAGAGCGCCTGCGGGAGGAAATGGATATTCCCGTCTTCCACGACGACCAGCAGGGTACCGCTTGTGTCACCTTGGCCGGTTTGATCAACGCCGTTAAACTGGTGGGCAAAGATCTATCTACTTTGAAGCTGGCCCTCATCGGTGCCGGTGCCGCCAATATTCGGACGGCTAAGCTGTTGTTTGCCGCGGGAGTCGATCCGAAAAACGTCGTCATGTGCGACAGCAAAGGTGCCCTTCATCCCGGTCGGGTGGAACTTAAAGACAGCCATCGGGAAAAATGGGAGATGTGTGAGATAACCAACGGTCGGGGAGTCACCGGCGGGATCCCTGAAGCCATGGAAGGCGCCGATGCCGTCATTGCCCTTTCCCAACCTGGGCCCGATGTGATCAAGAAGGAATGGATCCAGGCTATGGCCCAGGATCCCATCGTCTTCGCTTGTGCCAATCCCGTCCCCGAGATTTGGCCTTGGGAGGCTAAAGAAGGGGGGGCCGTGATCGTGGCTACCGGTCGTTCCGACTTCCCCAACCAGGTGAACAACTCCGTGGGCTTCCCCGGCATCTTCCGTGGGGCCCTCGATGTCCGGGCCCGGACCATCACCGATGAGATGAGTGTGGCCGCCGCCCGTGAACTGGCCCGCTGTGCCGAAGATAAAGGGATCCATGAAGACTACATCATCCCCACCATGGATGATTGGGATGTGTTCCCCCGGTTGGCTCGGGCTGTCGGCTTAAAGGCCATCGAACAAGGGGTAGCCCGCATTGAAAAGACTGGTGATGAGCTCTACAGTTACGCCAAGGCCGTGATCGAGCGGGCCCGCCGGGCTGCACAGCTCTACAGCGAACAAGGCTTTGTCCCCCAACCGGACGAAGAGTAGACTCTAAAGGTTCGTTCCAATAGATGTTCAAGGGCCGACGGTGACTACCGCCGGCCCTTCCTTCCTGGAAAGAACATTTCGGGGGAGACTCATTAGCGACCACAGATGGAGGGTGGAGGAAGAGGATGCGGATTATGTTTTTATGTACAGGCAATTCCTGCCGCAGTCAAATGGCGGAAGGGATCGCCAAGGCCATCGGTAAAGATCATGAAATCTACAGCGCTGGGTTAGAAGCCCAGGGGCTTAATCCCCTGGCGGTGGAGGTCATGGCCGAGATCGGGATTGATATAAGCAGTCAGACCTCCGATATCCTCGACCAATCAACTCTGGCCTCCATGGATTGCGTGATCACCCTCTGCGGTGATGCCCATGAACGCTGTCCCCTGTTGCCTGCCCAGATCAAGAGATATCACTGGCCCTTTCCCGATCCCGCTCAAGCCCAGGGGAGCAGGGAGGAGATCCTAGAGGAGTTCCGCCGGGTCCGGGATTTGATTTACCGGCGGATCGATGAATTCCTCCAGACGGGGGAATAGAGAAGCCCTCTCCCTGTCATATTTCCTCCTTGTTAGCACACCCTAAGAGTGGTATACTCTACCTAATTAATTACTAGTATATCTTCGTTTAGGCAAAGGGCTCCCTTTGCCGTGTAGGGAGGATTAGAGTGCTTCCAAAACTGAGAATTGCCCATATGAAGCCTAAATTGCCTATTATTCAGGGTGGGATGGCTGTGGCCGTATCCACCGGTAAATTGGCGGCGGCAGTGGCTAATGCCGGCGGCATTGGCACCATCGCCGGGACGGGCTTGAAGGTCCAAGAATTGATCCAGGAAATCCGTAAAGCCCGGGAGACGACCAGCGGCTACATCGGGGTCAACGTTCTCTTCGCCGTGAAGGAGTTTGCCGACCTAGTGTTGGCCGCGATGCGGGAAAAAGTGGACTTCATCGTTTCGGGAGCAGGTTTTTCCCGGGATATGTTCACTTGGGGTAAGGAACATGACGTCCCCGTCATCCCCGTAGTCTCTTCCGACCGACTGGCTAAGCTCGCGGAAAAATTGGGTGCCGCCGCCGTCGTCGTGGAAGGGAAGGAAGCGGGGGGCCATTTAGGTACCGATCGTCCCGTAGCCGAGATCCTCCCTGAGGTGCGCCAAGCGGTTAGCATCCCCATCGTGGCCGCCGGAGGGATCATGGATGGCTACGATATCGCAGCTATGATCAAACTCGGTGCCGACGGGGTCCAAATGGGGACCCGCTTTGTAGCCAGCACCGAATGTGAGGCTCACCCGGCCTTTAAGGAAAAATACGTCAACAGCACTAAGGATGATGTGGTCCTCATCGAAAGCCCCGTGGGCTTACCTGGTCGGGCCCTACGAAATCGGTTCACCGATTTGCTTACTTCCCAAGGTAAGCTGGGCATCGTCAAGTGCAACCGGTGTCTGAAAAAATGCAGTACGAAGTATTGTATCCTCGATGTCTTACGCCGCTCCGTCCAAGGTGATGTGGAGGACGGCCTCGTCTTTGCCGGCGAGGAAGTCCACAGGATCAAATCTATTCTGCCGGTCCAGGAGATTATGGATCGGTTAGCCAGGCAGCTGGAAGAAGCCTTAGCTTCCCCCGCCTAAGCTCACCGGCACGTCGGATCCCCGGCGTGCTTTTTTCGCGCCTATTTTTCAACCTCCCCCCGCCCCTTTTTTGCTTCACCAAGGAGATTCTTTTCCGGGGTCACCCTGGGAAGGAAAGCCAATGTCCTTGCCGAAAGTTTAGGCAGGGGGTGGGAAGATGCTGGGAAAATGGGGCCGGACGGCCCTGGAGCTTTTGTTCCCAGAACCACCCGGATGCGCCTTTTGCCAAAGCCCATTACCAAGAGAAACCGATGTCCTTTGTTCCCGTTGTTGGGAAGCTTTTCCCCTCTTGACGGGAGGATTGATCCGCCCCTGGCCCCTTTTTCCTTGGGGGAAGGTCGGTGCCCTAGGTTATTACCAAGGCAACCTCAAGGAACAGATCCGCCGGCTAAAGTTCGGCGGTCAACGGCAATTGGGGGAATCCTTCGGTCGTTTGTTAGCGGGGGTCGTCCTCGAAGATGGGGATTTGCGCAGTTGCCAGCTCATCACGTGGATCCCTGTCCATGGACAGCGACTAATGACCAGGGGTTATGATCAAAGTTACCTCATCGCCCAGGGTTTAAGTAAACAGCTCAGCCGTAGATTGACCGCCGGGGTTCTGGAACGGATCCGACCGACGGCTCCCCAGGCCCAATTGGTTGGCCGGCAGCGGTGGGAGAACGTAGCTGGAGCTTTTCGAGGGCTCGATGTGGTACCCTTGAAGGGCAAACGGATCTTGCTCATCGATGATGTCTTAACAACGGGGGCGACGGGCTACCATGCGGCCCAGGCCTTGCTAGAGGCCGGCGCCGCGGCCGTTAATCTGTGTGTCTTAGCAATCAGTGAACAAACCGATAGGGGGTAATCAGGATGAAGGTCAAAAATTGTCCCCAGTGTGGCCAATTGTTTAAGTACACCTATGAAAAACTGTGTCCCACTTGTCGCGAAGAGGAGCACAAGACCTTTGAACTGGTGCGCACCTATCTGCGGAAGCATCCCGGAGCGACCATGGTGGAAGTCCATCAAGGGACCGGTGTGGAAATGTGGAAGTTGGAGGAGTATGTGCGGGAAGGCCGTTTGATGGCCTATTCTTCTTTGCAAGTCTCTTGTGATGGTTGTGGAAAAATGATCTCCTCCGGTCGGCTCTGTGACGATTGCCAACGGGAAATTTTTGGTGGACCTAGTTCTCCTGAAGAAGAATCCCAGCAAAAGCGTCAAGGCCGGCTCCATTACCGCAGCCCCAGAAAAGGATATTTTTCATAAAGTTTTTCTCCCCAGCAGCCGAAACTATGGGTAAGTGGAGAAACGGGGGTTTTAGCAAATGATGATCTCCGATAAACAGATTCAACAAGTCAGCCGCCTTTATGGGCGTAAAATGATCGCCAACAACATCAACCAAATGCAACCTGCCAGCAAGGCAGCCGATGGTGTCAACCTATCTAAGGAAGCCCAAGAACTGCAAGCCATCTGGAAAAAACTGCAGGAAACCCCGGATGTCCGGATGGACCGGGTGAAGGAACTGCGCCAGGCCATCCAAAAGGGCACCTACCATGTGGCGGGGCGGGATATCGCCGAAAAGATGTTGGGGCGGTTAGCCGTCGATAAGGCCCTCCAAGATTAAAGGGAGGGATAATCATGGTTGACTACTTACCCATTTTGGACCGACAAAGGGAGATCCTCACCCAACTGATCACCGTGGCCCGTGATAAGCAGCGGGCCTTTTTAGACGGAGACGTGGAAAAACTGGAAGAACTCCTGGGAGGAGAAGAACAGCTTTTAAGGCAGCTCCAGCGGACGGAAGAAGAGCGGGCAGCCCTCTGGAAAGAAGATTTAGAGGAGAGTCCGGAGCTGGAACAACTGCTGGGAGAGCTGAAAAAACTCCTGGGGGAACTGGGGGAAATCAACGGACAAAACCAGGAACTCCTGGCTACCGGCCTCAGTTACGTCCAGTTCTCCTTAAATCTCCTCCTCGGTGGTGAAGAAAAGGGGACCTATGGAGAGAAGTCCCCCCAGGGTGGCAGCTGGTTGGATCTTCAGGTATAGGGGGAACGGTTAATGCGGACAACCTTTTCTGGTCTTGAGATTGCCCGGCGGGCGCTCCAGGCCCACCAAAGGGCCATCGACGTCACCGGTCATAATATTGCGAATATGAATACTCCCGGCTATTCCCGGCAGGTAGCTTCCTTGGCGGCCTCCAATCCCTATCCCGTGCCCGCCCGCAATCAGGGGGTAGGTCCTTGGCAAGTAGGGACGGGGGTCAACGTGACGGAGATCATCCGGGTGCGGGATCGCTTTGCCGATCAACAAATCCGCCAGGAATCCCAAGAGTTAGGTCGATGGGAGACCCGGAAGAATCTACTGCACCAAGTGGAATCGATTTATAACGAGCCGTCGGAATACGGGATCCGCCAAGCCCTGGACCTCTTTTGGCAATCCCTCCAGGATTTAAGCATCCATCCCGATGATCTATCGGTCCGCGCGGTGGTGCTTCAGCGGGGCAGTGTCTTAAGCGACGCCCTGCGGGATACCCGCCGGCAGTTGGTCGAACTCCGTTCCGATGTGAACCAAACGGCGGCCATCACCGTAGCCGAGATCAATGACTTGGCCAAACAGATCGCCGATGTGAACGCCCAGATCGGCAAAGTGGTCAGCGTCGGCGGCCAGCCTAACGACCTCTACGATCAGCGAGATCTCCTCCTCGCGGATTTATCAAAGTTAGTCAACATCAGTGTTACCCAACGTTCCCAAGGGATGATCTCGGTGACTATCGGCGGCGGCCTCTTAGTAGAAGCCGACAAAGCCTTCGCCTTGGAGGCGGTGCGGCAGATGGAAAACGCCCAGTTCTACGACATCGTCTGGGCCGGCCGGGGAACAAAGGCCAACATCGAATCGGGCACTTTAGCCGGCCTGTTAGAATTCCGGGATCAAGATTTAAGGGAACAGATCGCCCACTTAGACGAATTAGCCTCCACCCTCATCGAAAAGTTCAATGAGATTCATCAAGAAGGCTTCAATTTAGGGGGAGTCAAAGCAGGGCCCTTCTTTAAAGGGAGTTCTGCCTTCGATATCGATGTAGCCATCACGGAACCCGAAAAGATCGCCGCCGGGGTGACGGCCAATCGTGGCGATGGGGAAAATGCTTTAGCTTTAGCCCAACTGCAGCATCAACCCTTGTTGAGCGGCAGGACGGCCACCTTAAACGATTATTTCGGGGCCATGATGGGCGCCCTCGGTGTGGCTAGTCAACAGGCCCAAACGAGGACCAACAATCAACAGCTGATTTTGGAGCATTTCCATAACCGACAGGAAATGACCGCCGGGGTGTCCCTCGATGAAGAATTAACCAACCTGATCCGTTTCCAACATGCCTACAACGCGGCGGCCCGGTTGGCGACGACGATGGATGAAGCCATCGAAGTCATCATCAACCGCATGGGATTAGTGGGCCGGTAGGAGGTGTAGATGATGCGTGTTACAAACAACATGATGGCTAGACAGATGCTCAGCAACTTCAATAAGGGTCTGGAACGGTTGGCCCGTTTAAACGATCAACTCTCCTCAGGTAAAACCATCACCCGACCATCCCATAATCCCGCCGGTGCTCCCCAGATCATGCGGTTGAAAACGGGACTGATGGAAATCGAGCAGTACCGGCGCAATGCCGACGAAATGGTCAGTTGGTTGGAGACAACCGATAGTGCCCTCAATGCCGTAGGGGAAGCCCTCCATCGGGCCCGGGAGCTGGTCATTCGAGGGGCCAGCAGCGGCTTGCCTGAGGAATCCTATCAGGCCCTAGCTGACGAAATGGGCCAACTTTTGGAAGGGATCGTCGATATCGCCAACTCGAGCCACGGAGCCCGCTACATCTTTGCTGGTCAAAAGACGACTGCTCCTCCCTTTGCCTTTGACGCCGATGGAAAGGTAGTTTACCAAGGGGATCAAGGACCGTTACAGGCGGAGTTAGGTGTCGGGATCACCATGACTTATAACGTGCTGGGCGATGCCGTTTTCGAAAAGATTTTCGAAGCGGTGGAAAAGGCCCGCGATGCCCTAGAGGCTGGGGATAGCAATGCTTTAGGTAACGATGTATTAAAAGAATTGACCCAAGCCCTCGATGATACCCTACGGTGGCGTTCGGAAGTAGGCTCCAAGGTCAACCGTTTGCAAATGACGGGCGAGCGGATTACCGATGCCCAATTAAATTTGACTAAATTGCTCTCCGATGTGGAAGATATAGATGTAGCCAAGGTGATCATGGAACTGAAGATGGAAGAAAATGCCTACCAGGCGGCCTTGGCTTCCGGTGCCCGGATCCTGCAGCCGACGCTGCTGGATTATCTCCGTTAGGGGGTTAGCCCATGCTCCGGCCGTTGCTGATCACCAGGCAAGATCCCTGGTTGCAAATTTCCACAGAATATCCTAGGATCTACATTGATGGGAAAAAACAGTGGGCTGAAATAGGGCTCGCCGGACCCATGGAATTAATGAGCCAGATCGAGGACCGGGGAAAGCAAGATTGTCTGGAAGGGATCCGAGCTTGGGCCCGCCAGGGAGATTTCCTCGCCCGGGGCGGCTCTTACAATAATTGGGTTAAAGGCCGGCGCCAGGCGGCCCAAAAGGAGATCAATGTCGATGTGTGGCCCAGTGAACCGGTAGCCATCCAAGCGGAATTAGGCAGTGTGGCCATGGAGTATTATCCAGGCCATGTGGAGGTCCAATTAGGCAGGATAGATACATACGCATAGGAGGAAAGCCCATGCTGATTGAAACAAGCCGCTTCGGTCCCTTAGAAGTGGATGTCGATGAAATTATTGAATTTCCTGCGGGCATACTAGGTTTTGAGGACTACAAGAAATATGTCTTGTTGGAGCATAAACCGGGGAGCCATTTTCGGTACCTCCAGTCTATGGAAGAACCGGAGTTGACCTTTGTCCTCATCGATCCCCGGAGCTTTCGGCCCGACTACCGGGTGGAACTGAGCAGCAGTTCCCTTGGGGAATTGCAGGTTACCGAGGCCAGCGAGGTGGAAGTCTATGCCATCGTGACCATCCCTGGGGAGGTCACCGCGATGACGGCCAATTTGCAGGCTCCCGTCTTGATTAACACCGGGGTCCGCCTCGGGCAACAGATCGTCCTCACCGACGGCCAGTACGGATTGCGCCATAAGATCATGGAAGAGTTGGCCCAGTTACCGCAAGCCCAGCGAAAAACAGGATAGTCGCCGCACTAGTCCAAGGAGGGACCTGGTGGATGCTTGTCTTAACGAGGAAGGTCGATGAGAGTATCATCATCGGTGACCATATTAAGATCGTTGTCGTGGAAATAAGGGGTGATCAAGTTAAAATAGGGATTAACGCCCCCCGAGAGATCTCTGTCCATCGGGAAGAGATCTACCGGGAGATCCAAGAGGAAAACCGCCGGGCGGCTCTAGGAAAGGATGTTTCCTTAGACCGCCTGGATCAGATTATGGAAGAACCGGAGTGAGAACCAATTGTCACAATCAAGAGGAAAAAAACATGCAGCCTCTAAGGACACTAGAGACAAAGGGTCCTTAGTTTTTTCTTTTTTTAGCGATGAACCGCCCTACGGTCTAGGAACGGAAGAGGTCCATCGGCGCTTAGATGCTACTGCCGAGGGTCTAAGCGATGCCGAGGCAGCCAGGCGGTTGGAAAAATATGGGCCTAACCAGCTGGAGGAAGGGGAAACGGTCAGTTTCTTCGCCCGGATTTGGACCCAGATCAAGGAACCTTTAGTCCTTATTCTGTTGGTGGCCGCCATCCTCGCCGGCCTGCTGGGGGAAATCTTCGACGCGACGGTCATCATGGCCATCGTCGTCGTCAACGCCCTTTTAGGGGCCATCCAAGAAAGTCGAGCCGAGGCTTCCCTCCAGGCTCTCCAGGAGTTAACTAAACCTATGGCCCGGGTCATCAGGCAAGGTAGGGAACAAGCTTTGCCCGCCGCCGATTTGGTCCCTGGAGATCTCATCGTACTGGAAGCCGGGTCCCAAGTTCCCGCGGATGTCCGGTTGGTAGAATCCTCGGAATTACGGATTAACGAAGCGGCCCTCACCGGGGAAGCGGAACCTGTGCATAAACAAACGGACCCCCTGGAAGGGGAGCCGCCCTTGGCCGATCGGACCAACATGGCCTTCATGGGCACCACCGCCGTTGCCGGCCGGGGTCGTGGCCTAGTGGTGGGCACCGGGATGGCCACCGAACTAGGGAAGGTGGCGGCCCTGCTGAAACATACCCCACCACCGCCGACTCCTCTGCAGAAACGCCTTGGTCAACTGAGCAGTTATTTAGGCTACGCCGCGCTAGCTTTGGTGGCCATCGTTTTCGGCATCGGCCTTTGGCGGGGGGAACCCCTTTATGAGATGTTCGTCGTTTCCGTGAGCCTGGCGGTAGCGGTGATCCCCGAAGGTTTACCGGCCATCGCCACAGTGACCCTCGCCCTCGGTGTGCAAAAGATGCAGCAGCAAAAGGCGATCATCCGCAAACTCCCGGCGGTGGAGACCCTAGGCACAGCAACGGTGATTTGTTCCGATAAGACGGGGACCTTGACCCAAAACAAGATGACCCTGTGTCGGATGCATGTGGACGGTCAAGAATATGCTTTAGATCAAGATGAAGAAGTGCCCCTGGCAGGACGGTTCCTGTTGGGCTACGGCGTTTTGGTCAATGATGCCCAACTGCCGGCCTTGGGCGATCCGACGGAATTGGCCTTTCTCCACGCGGCCCAAAGACAAGGCTTTGATATTAACGATCTACGGAGCACCTATCCCCGGGTCGGGGAAGTGCCCTTTAGCTCTAAACGGAAGATGATGACCACCCTTCACCGGTGGGAAGGAGAGCTGCCCGGCGGAGAAAGCCCGGCCTATCTGGCCCTCACCAAAGGGGCCCCCGATGTGGTTTTAGCCCGCTGTTCCCGTTTCTATCGGGATGGGCAGATCCACGACCTGACGGAGGAAGCCCGGGAGGAGCTGGCGACAGCCAATGCCGGGTTAGCGGAGCAAGCTTATCGGGTCCTGGTGGTCGCCTATCGACCTTTGGATCAACCCTTGGAAGGGGACGATTTGGAACAGGATTTAGTCTTCCTGGGCTTGGTGGGTCTTCTCGATCCGCCTCGGGAGGAAGTCAAAGCCGCGGTGGACCGCTGTAAACGGGCGGGGATCCGACCGGTGATGATCACCGGCGACTTCCCGGCTACAGCTCTAGCTATCGGCCGTCAGGTAGGTCTGGTGGAGGATGAATGCCAAGTCCTCACCGGTCCCCAGCTGGAAGAGATGGATGATGACCAACTGAAGGAGGCGGTGGAACGGGTCAGCGTTTATGCTCGGGTATCGCCCCACCATAAGCTGCGCATCGTTCAAGCCCTCCAGGCCCACGGCCATGTGGTAGCTATGACCGGCGACGGCATCAACGATGCACCCGCGCTGAAAACAGCGGATATCGGGGCGGCCATGGGCCAATCGGGTACCGATGTGGCCAGGGAAGCGGCCGATCTGGTCCTGGCCGATGATAATTTCGCCACCATCGTGGCCGCGGTAGCCCAAGGGCGGACCATTTACGCCAATATCCGTAAAGCCATCCATTATCTCTTGTCTTGTAATACAGGGGAGTTGACGACCATCGTCTTCGCCATTGCCTTCGGCCTCGGTCGTCCCTTGACTGCCGTTCAGATCCTCTGGGTGAACTTGGTCACCGATGGTCTGCCGGCCTTAGCTTTAAGTGTGGAACCCGAGGAAGCGGGAACGATGGAGAGACCACCCCGGCCGCCCCAGCAAGGCATCTTCGCCGAAGGATTAGGGGAGCGGGTCCTCCGCCATGGTATCCTCATCGGCGGGTCGACCCTGGGAGCCTATAACTGGGCCCTGACTAACTACAGTTATCCCGTGGCCCAAACGGTGGCCTTCATGGTTTTGGCCTTCTCCCAGTTGGTCCACTCTTTCAACGCCCGTTCCTTGCACTGGTCCCTCTTTTCCCGGCGGTTGGGATCTAATCCCCAGCTGTTCTTGGCCGTCTTGATTTCGGCCTTGCTCCAGCTGGCGGTATTAACCATCCCACCCCTCCAAACCGTCTTCGACGTTGTCCCCGTCCCAGGGCAGGTCTGGTTGGTAGCTATCTTGCTATCCCTGCTGCCTTTGCCCTTGGTTGAGTTGGGTAAGCTCCTATCGTCGTCTTTCGCTCAGGACCAGAGCAAATAGGCGATGGGGATCACCAACTTCAGGCTGATGAGCCTGATGAGGTGGAGGAGGGAGACGCTTAAGGGATCCTGGTCGTATTTAATCGCGTAGGAAGTCATGACGGAAAAACCACCGGGGGCGGCGGCCAAGAAACAGGTGGGGAACCCCATTTTACTGATCCTTTGGATGAGGAAGGCCATGGCGAAGGAGCTGAAAAAGATTAGAGCCGTGGTCAATAGTAGGGGTACGGCTAACCCACCGGAGAGGATGGCCGCGAAGGAGCTGGGGCTGAGATCATCGGCGATGACGATGCCTAAGATAACCAGCACGAATTCAAAAACCCCGTCCCCTGGATTGTTCACCGGAAAGCCCAACAAAGAAGCAGCGCCGGTGAACACAAGGGCGCCGATCATAGCCCCCGCGGGAATCCCTAAGTAGATGCATAAGGTGCCGCCGATGGCGGCCACGAGGTAGGAGGGTAGGATACCTCCTACTTTTTTTGTTAGATCCTTAAGGGAAGGCTTTAGAACAACCTTGGCGCCCTGGGGATGCTCTGCTGCCGCCGGTTCTTCGGGAACGATAAATTTGTGGAGGATCAAGGGGAAGACGGCCGATGTGGCCACCATCCGCACCGTTTGCATGACGATGACCACGCTGACATCGGCGCCGGTGCTTAAGGCTAAGACTGTCATTTCTGCCAAACCACCCATACTGGCGGCCAACAAAGCCGTATAGGTATCCAGCCCCGCGACTTTGGCTAAGAAATGGCCCAAAAGAAAAACGAAACCGATGGACCAGGAGGCGATGAGGAAGGCCGGTAAGAAGAGCCGTTTCAGCTCCCCGAAGGTCTCCCGGGTCACCTTGGCCCCGACGATAAGACCGATGGTCACTTGGACTAGGGGACTGAACCAAGGGGGGGAATAGGCTAGATCGAAGCCTAGGGCCCGCAAGCTACTGATGATGGTGATGGCCCCCAACAGACCGGGGACGGGCAGACGCAGGCGCAAGAACAACTGCCAACCTAAGGTGCCGAGGAAGACCAAGAGCAGCGGCCTACCGCAAGTAATTAACACCGACTCTCCAGCTCCTAGAAGGGAAATTGCTGCAAAAGCACATATTTTTCCCAGTAATTTTGTTTTCCAGATATAATCTTCCTTCTCCCAACGGTGATTTCCTTTCGTGGCGGAGGTGGATAAGGATGGTTAAAACCTACGGGGGATTGGTTAAACTGAAAGTTAAGGTAGAGGATTTTGCTACCAGCTGGGGAATATATAAACACACCTAATCGCAGCAGTTTAGGAGGGGATATTAATGAGAACGGTGGTCACCGGCAAGAACATCGATATCACTCCAGCCCTGCGCAGTTACGCAGAAAAGAAGACTGCTAAACTGGAGAAGTTCTTTGGTAATGGCCCCGAAATATCCTGCGAAGTAATGATGAGGATCGAACGGGAGCTGGACATCGTCGAGATTACGCTCCAAGTCAACGGATTACTGCTGCGGGGAGAAGAACAGACGGAGGATATGTACGCATCCATCGATGGGGCGGTGGAAAAGCTCTTACGCCAGCTGCGGAAGTACAAAGCCAAATTGCAACGGCGCTTTGGACCCAAATTGGGCGAGCTGGCCACCGAATCCCGGGAAGCCGAAGAAGAACTGGGTAAGATCGTCAAAACAAAGCGTTTCGCCGTCAAACCCATGCCTATCGATGAGGCGGTAATGCAGATGGAATTGCTCGGTCATAACTTCTTCGTCTTCACCAATGCGGAAACGGAAGAGGTCAATGTGATTTACAAACGCAAAGATGGCAACTACGGGCTCATCGAACCAGAGTACGAGTAAAGTTGACCTATTGATTTACCAAGGACAGGGGAGCTTTTAGCTCCCCTTGTCGCGTGTTGTTGCCCGTAGATAGTCATGCTATAATAACCTCAGGCAATTAGAGGAGTGAGGGTATGCTGGGTTTTTTCAAGCAGTTATTGGACCCGAATAAAAAAGAAATCAAAAGGCTGACCCAGCGGGTTGAGGCCATTAACGCCCTGGAACCGGAAATCAGGGCTTTATCTGATGGAGAACTCCAGGTTATGACGGGCCGGTTTAAGGAGCGTTTGGCCCAGGGCGCCGATTTAGAAGCCATTTTACCCGAGGCCTTCGCCGTCGTCCGGGAGGCCGCCTGGCGGACCTTAGGTCAACGCCATTACGATGTTCAACTTATGGGGGGCATCGTCCTCCATGAAGGCCGCATCGCGGAAATGAAAACAGGGGAAGGGAAAACCCTAGCGGCTACCTGCCCCGTCTACTTAAACGCCCTGGCCGGTCGGGGGGTCCATGTGGTCACCGTCAACGACTACTTAGCCCAGCGGGATGCCCAGTGGATGGGCGCGATCTATCGATTCCTAGGGTTAGAAGTAGCGGCCCTAGTCCACGGCCTCGATTACCAAGAGCGGAAAGCAGCCTACCAAGCCGATATTACCTACGGCACCAATAATGAATTCGGTTTCGATTATCTGCGGGATAATATGGTCCTCGATGGGGACCAGATGGTTCAGCGGGAGCTCCATTACGCCATCATCGACGAAGTGGACTCCATCCTCATCGACGAAGCCCGGACACCCTTGATCATTTCCGGTCCCGGGGAAAAGTCGACGGAGCTTTATAAACATTTTGCCCAGTTGGTCCCCAGGCTTAAAGTGGAAGAAGATTATACCGTCGATGAAAAGGCCCGGTCGGTGGCCTTGACGGAAGCCGGTTGGGCCAAAATGGAGCGCCTGCTAGGTTTGGACGATATCCACGACCAACGCCATTTCGAGTTGACCCATTACGTCCAGCAGGCCCTGCGGGCCCATACCTTGTTCAAACGGGATCGGGATTATGTGGTCAAAGAGGGTCAAGTGATCATCGTCGACGAATTCACCGGTCGGTTGATGCCCGGCCGCCGTTATTCCGACGGCCTCCACCAAGCCATCGAAGCCAAGGAAGGAGTCAGGGTGGAACGGGAAAACCAAACCCTAGCTTCCATCACCTTCCAAAACTATTTTCGCATGTACGATAAACTAGCGGGGATGACCGGTACCGCAGCCACGGAAGAGGCGGAGTTTCGCCGGATTTACGGTATGGATGTGGTGGTCATCCCGACCAATAAACCGATGATCCGCACCGATCACCCCGATGTGGTCTTCAAAACGGAAAAGGGCAAATTAAACGCGGTCATCGACGATATCTTGGAAGCCCATGGGGTAGGTCGTCCCGTCCTAGTGGGGACGGTCTCCATCGAAAAGTCGGAGCAGTTGAGCAGAATCCTGAAAACTAAAGGTGTTCCCCATCAGGTCCTCAACGCGAAACATCACGAGCGGGAAGCGGAGATCATTAAAGATGCCGGTCAGCCGGGGGCGGTGACCATCGCCACCAATATGGCGGGCCGGGGTACCGATATCGTCCTTGGGGAAGGTGTAGCCCAGTTAGGGGGTCTGCACATCATCGGGACTGAGCGCCATGAAAGCCGCCGCATCGATAACCAGCTGCGGGGTCGGGCGGGGCGGCAGGGAGATCCCGGCTCCTCCCGCTTTTACGTGTCCCTGGAAGACGATCTGATGCGGCTTTTCGGCTCCGAGCGGATCACCGGGCTCATGGAGCGGGTCGGTTGGGAAGATGATCAGCCTATCGAATCGCCCCAGATCACAAAGATCATCGAATCGGCCCAAAAGAAGGTGGAAGCCCTCCACTTCGATATGCGGAAACAGGTTCTAGAATACGACGATGTGATGAACAAACAGCGGGAAGTCATCTATGCCCAACGGCGGCAGGTCTTAGCCGAGGAAGATATGGAGCCGGTGATCAAGGAGATGATCCAACAGCTGGCCGCCGATTTAGCCGCCGCCTATGCCGATGAAAAATTAGATGAAGATGATTGGGATCTCCAAGGTCTGGCCGAACGGGTCAGTGATTTGATCGCCCCTTGGTCCTTGAAGGGGGAAGAACTGGCCGGCCACACTACGGAAGAAATCAGGGAAAAGATCGAGACCGCGATCAACGATGCCTACCGCCGGCGGGAGGAAGAAATCGGCTCCGAGCAGATGCGCCAGATGGAGCGGATCGTCCTTTTGCGGGTCATCGACAGCAAATGGATGGAGCATTTGCGAACCATGGACGGTTTGCGGGAAGGGATCGGCCTGCGGGCCTACGGCCAGCGGGATCCCTTGTTGGAATACAAATTCGAAGCCTTCGAATTGTTCCAAGGGATGATCGAGGCCATCAGGGAGGATTGCATCCGTCTGATGTTCCGGGTCCGCCTGGTGCAAGAAGGGGAGATGCCGGCCCCAAGACCCCAGCAAACCTTTACCAACCGGGATTCCGGCCCTGGGAGACCCCGTCAGGTTGCCCAAAAGGCGGGACGCAATGACCCCTGTCCCTGCGGCAGTGGGAAGAAATATAAACGATGTTGTGGTCGTTAGGAGGTTCGCCGTGGACTGGGAATTGGAAGGACAAGTTATTGAGGATCAATTGGGAGCCATCGGCGCCCAACTAGAGGAAATGGGGGCTTATCTTTGACTTAGCTGCTAAACGGCAGCAGATCCGAGCTTTGGAAGAAAAGATGGGTGTCCCCGGTTTTTGGGATGATCAAAAAAGTGCCCAACGGACCATCGGGGAGCTGAAACAGCTTAAGGAACGGGTCGACGGTTGGGATAGCCTTCATAAACAATATGAAGATCTGGAAGTCTACTGGCAGTTGGCCCTCGAGGAGCGGGATGCCGAGGCGGTGGCGGAGATCCAAGGGGGATTGAAGGAACTCCAAGCCGGCCTGGAGGGCTTGGCTTTGACTACCCTGCTGGGTGGGCCCTATGACCACCATGATGCCATCCTCTCCATCCATGCCGGTGCCGGGGGGACCGAAGCCCAGGATTGGGCCCAGATGTTGTTGCGGATGTATACCCGCTGGGGTGAGGACCAAGGGATGACGGTGGAAACCCTTGACCTATCTCCCGGCGATGAAGCGGGGATCAAAAGCGTCACTTTGAGTATCAAAGGTCCCTATGCCTACGGTTATCTCCGGGGGGAAAAGGGTGTCCATCGTTTGGTGCGCATCTCTCCCTTCGATGCTTCGGGACGGCGCCATACCTCCTTTGCCTCCGTCGATGTGATCCCGGAGATGGAGGAGGATGTGGAGGTCGAGATCAACCCCGCCGATTTGAAAATCGATACCTACCGGGCCAGCGGCGCCGGTGGACAGCATGTGAACAAGACCGACTCCGCGGTGCGGATCACCCATATGCCCACAGGCATCGTGGTCCAATCCCAGAGCGAACGCTCCCAACACCAAAACCGGGAGTTCGCCATGCGGATCTTACGTTCCCGCTTGGCGGAACGGAAACGGCAAGAACAACAAGCCAAGGTGGAGGAAATCAGGGGAGACCAAGGTGAAATCGCTTGGGGTAATCAGATCCGCTCCTACGTCTTTTGTCCCTACACCATGGTCAAGGATCACCGAACCAATGTGGAAACAGGCAACGTGGATGGGGTTATGGACGGAGAATTAACCCCTTTCATCGAGGGCTATTTGCGACATCAGGGAGGTCAATAAAGGACAGGGCGGTCGGACGATGGGGTGAAGATGGTGAAGAAACCCTTACTTTTCTCGGTGGTATTGATACTGGTGGGTCTAACCCTCACCCAAGTTTTCTTACCGTCCTATGTGGCCGGCAGAATCGAGGAGGCCTTTTTGGCCGCCTATCCCGATACCCACTTGGTGCAAGTGGAAATTGAGGCCTTCCCCGCCCTGCGCCTTTTCGGAGGCGGGGTAGACCGCTTCCGTTTTGATGCCCGGGGGTTTACCTATAACGGGTTGAACATCGAGGCCTTCTTGGTCGATGGCGACCAGCTGCAAATCCCCATCATGTCCCTCCTCCGAGGGCAGGAGTTCCTTTTCCAATCCTTGGGGAATCTGCGGGCTACAGTCCTTCTCAAGGAAGAAGCCCTAAACCAATATCTGTGGACCAAGATCGATCCGATCCAATTGATAGAAATCCAGTTGGAACGGGATGCGGCCCGCCTTTTGGGAGAAGTAGAGCTGTTGGGAAGGAAGTTTAACCTCTCCCTCGCCGGCGGATTCCATGTGGCTCCCGAAAACAAGCTGGTCTTCGTCCCCGATGCTCTGACTGTCGAAGAACTGCAGGTACCCCGATTAGTGGTCGATGCGGTGGCGGACAATCTTGATCTGACCATCGATTTTTCCCGGTTGCCCTTCACCCTAACCCTGGAATCGGTGCGGTTAGAAGAAGGCAGCCTCTATATTTTTGCCCGGGATCGGGATTGAAGGGGGAGAGGGAATGGGGAGGAAATATGGCCCCGTGTTATTCATGATCCTGGCCTGCTTGGCCGCCCTGGGACCCTTAGGTCCCCGGATCGCCTTGGAAAGGGCGGACACGGGGGTGGAGCTAATTATGGATTATGCTGCCTTAGAGGACTGGGCGGCGGCCTGGGAACTCTCCCCCGGGGAAGTCCTAGCCCCTTGGGCTGAGGCCGGCTTGACCACCATTGCCCTGGGGCCCCAAACCATATCGACTCTGGCAGGCCAAGGGGATCTGGTGGCCGTCACCGATCAATCGGTGCGCACCTTTTATGCCTTGACGGGAACCCTTCATCCAGACCTGGAACCTTTGGTGGAAGAGGGCATCCGTCCCGGTGCCTATCTGGTATTCTTAAAGCCTGGACTAGGGGAATTAATGGGCGGTCTCTTCCCCGGCGAGGACCACCGGGGAAGGGCCTTTTATTCGCCCTTGCCCTTACATAAAATTGTTCAACAGCCCCTGGGCTATGACGGGGAAGTCTTAGCCTTGGCCGAAGAGCACGGCTTATTGATCGCGCCCCGTCCCAGCAATCAAGGTCCTGTGGTCTTACCCCCCTCTGGGCCTTTGTCAACGGTGATCTTCCAAGGAGAAGAGGTAGGTGGTTATCCCGACCATATTGCCGGGACGGCCCAGGAAATAGGGGAGCTGCCCTTAGGCTTGATCGAATTTGCCTATCAACGGGGCCAGTCCTCCCTGGCCCAGGCCCTGGATTATCGGGTGGTCCGGGTCCACAGCATTACGCCCCGGGAGATGGCCCGCTACGAGCCTGCCGCTGCCTTAGATCGTTATCTGCGGGCGGTGGAGGAACGGGGGGCCCGGGCCCTTTATCTACGGCCCTTTACCCAGCTGGATCTAGAGGAAAATAGTTCCTTTATCGGGGAACTCCACCGAGAACTAAAGGCCCGTGGTTATGAACCGGGCCCGGCGGAGCCTAAGGGACGGCTAACTCCCCATCCCCTCTATTTCCTCCTGGCCGGATTAGGAATAGCCATGGCCGGTTATCTCCTCCTACGGCCTTGGTTTCCCCCCCGGTGGGCTTGGCTGCCCTTACTGCCCATCCTAGGACTGATCTTCCTTTATTTTAAAGGCTACACCATCTGGGCCCGCCAAGGGTTAGCTTTTCTGGGGGCGCTGGTTTTTCCGGCTCTAGCCCTCCAAGGGGTCGCCGAAAAACCGGGAGGGCGTTGGCTGGGGCCTCTTTTGCAGATCTTCGGCCTTTCCCTCTTGGGCGGTTTAGTTGTGGCCTCCCTCTTGTCGGAGACCCGTTTTATTCTCAAGCTCCAAGAGTTCCGGGGGGTCAAGGCCGCTCATTTGTTCCCCCTTCTGTGGTTAGGCCTCATCTACTTCCCCCGGGGGTGGAGGAGGAAGGAAGCCTGGAAACAACCGGTGCGATTTTACCATGGGGCCTTGGCGGTCCTCGGCGCCGCCTTGCTTTTGGTCTATCTGGGCCGTACGGGGAATACCTATCTGCCGGTGGCCTCCTTGGAAATCCAGTTGCGGACTTTCTTGGAGAGTCTTTTTGGGGTGCGTCCTCGGACTAAGGAGCTTCTCATCGGTTATCCCCTGCTGGTTTTAGGTCTATGGCTGCCTAAAGACCACCTCTGGGCCCGGATGGGCCGCTTTTTCGGTGGGATCAGCGCCATTTCCGTGGTCAATACCTTTGCCCATGCCCATACACCGGTGCTGGTATCCCTGGCCCGCAGTATCTACGGCTTGGCCGGCGGTGGGATGGTCGGTCTGCTTTTGATCCTGGGCTGGAAGTGGGCCCAGGGGAGGTGGCAGGGGTTGTGGAAATAGTCGTCGCCGGTTATTATGGTTTCGGTAATCTAGGGGATGAAGCTATCCTGGCCGGCCTCAAGGAGGGCTTAGCCCGCCTAGCTCCTCAAGCCCGCTTAACGGTCATCTCCGCCGATCCCCTATGTACTGAGAAGCTCCATGGTTTGCAGGCAGTAGCCCGGAACAGCCCCGCCATGGTCAAGGCCATCAGCAAGGCCGATCTTTTTATCCTCGGGGGCGGCGGATTGTTCCAAGATCAGACTAGTCTCCGTTCTCCCTTGTACTATTTGTCCCTGGTACTCTTAGCCCGGGCCTTAGGTCGAAGGGTGGTTTTTTACGCCCAGGGTCTTGGCCCCCTTCGTTCAGCCTTGGGCCGGGCCGCTGCGGAGATGGCCCTCCGGCGGGCCCAGTGGGTGAGCGTTCGGGATGGAGATTCCCAAAGGTGGGCCCAAGAACGGGGGATAGGGGTTCGGCTCACCGCGGATCCAGCCTTCCTTTTGCCCCTACCGCCCAAGACCAGGGAGAAAGGGAACTATTTGGCCCTTTCTTTGCGGCCCTGGCCGGGGCTCAATCCCGGGGTCTTGGGGGAAGGGATCGCCAAAGGGGCCAAAGCTTTAGGTTTGCAGCCCTTGTTCATCCCCTTCCAGGAGATGGATCGACCCCTCTGCCAGGAGGTAGCCTCCTTAAGCGGGGGCCTTGTTTATCCAGAGGAGCTTTCCCCCCAGGGGGCCTTGGAGCTTTTGGGAAGCTGCCGACTCCTTTTGGGGATGCGCTTACATAGTTTGATCCTCGGGGCTAAGGTGGGACTGCCCTCTGTGGGCCTGATTTACGATCCCAAGGTTGAGGCTTTCTTAGAGCTGATCGATAGACCTGGTTTGCCGGTGACCCAGGCGACCGCGGAGGAAATCGTCCGTTTGCTCTCCGACGCTTATGGACGGCGGGAGACCATTGGGAGGGAGCTTTCCCCCCGGGTGGCGGCCCTGGAAGGGGCCGCTTGGCAGGAATTGGAAGAGTTGTTAGGGAGGGAAGGCCTGTGCCTAGAATCTTAGGTATCCCCGTCCAGGGAGTGACCATGGAGGAGGCGGTCGCCCAGCTGGAGGCTATGATCGCCAAGGGAGATAGTGGTTATGTGGTCACCGCCAACCCGGAAATGGTCATGGCCGCCAGGGCAAATAGGGCCTTGGCCCAAGCTATGGAGGGGGCAGCTCTGGTGGTTCCCGATGGGGTGGGACTCCTTTGGGCCTCCCGGATTTTGGGCCATCCTTTGCCGGAACGGGTGGCGGGCATCGATCTCCTCGGTCGGCTCCTGGCCCTATCTGCCCAGCGGGGCTACCGCGTTTATTTTCTAGGAGCCCGAGGGGAAGTGATAGCCGACGCGGTGGCCAATCTCCAACGGGTCTACCCCAGGTTGAGTATCGCCGGTTACCACCATGGGTATTTTACTCCCAGGGAGGAAAGGGAGATCCTGGAGGAAATCAAAGGGGCCCAGCCCCAGATTTTGGCCGTGGGCCTCGGTATGGCTCGCCAGGAACTCTGGCTGGCGGAGCATCTGCCTGCCCTAAGGGTCCCCGTGGGGATCGGTGTCGGGGGTAGTTTCGATGTTTTGGCCGGCCGACTGGGGCGGGCTCCCCAGTGGATGCAAAGAAGAGGTTTGGAATGGGCCTTTCGCTTGGCCCAGGAGCCCCGTCGTTTGCGGCGGATGGGGGCCTTGCCCCGGTTTGCGGCTGCGGTCCTTTGGGAGAAATTCCGGGGGGTGGGAAATTGAAAAGAAAGCCTTGGTACCAACATGTCTATGAATACCTGGGGGTCGCGGTGGGGGTGGTCATCACCGCCATGGGCATCGCCTGGTTCTTAGTCCCCGCCCGGTTGGCCGCCGGCGGTGTAAGCGGTCTGGGGATTTTATTGTACCATCTTTTCGGCTTGCCTGTCGGTCGGACTATGTTGGCCATTAACATACCTTTATTCCTTCTCAGCTGGCGGGTTTTAGGCCCCCTCTTCGGCGTAAAAACCTTGTTTGGGGCTACCTTGTTATCCTTCGCCTTGGAGTTGATGCCGGCTTTGTCCTTCACCCAAGATTCCTTGTTGGCCGCCCTTTACGGCGGCGGCATCAGCGGGATCGGGATCGGGATTGCCTTTCGTTTCGGCGGCTCCACGGGGGGAACCGATATGGGGGCCCATTTATTGAACCACTGGACGAAAATCAGCGTCGGCCAATCCCTGTTGATCCTCGATTTTGGAATCATCCTTTTAGCCGGTTTTGTTTTCAACGCGGAATTGGCCCTTTATGCTTTGATTACCCTGCTGGTGACCACCCGGACCATCGATTTGGTCCAGCAGGGGGGCGTTTACGCTAAGGCTTTATATATCATTTCCTCTGAGCCGACGCAGGTCGGAGAGGCTATCCTGAAGAAAATGGAAAGGGGTGTAACGGTCCTCCAGGGACGGGGGATGTACACCGGGCAAGCCCGGGAGGTGTTGATGGTCATCGTTTCCCGGGCGGAGATCACCCGGGCGAAGGAAATCGTGGTGGACATCGATCCCGGTGCTTTCATGATCATCACCGATGTCCACGAAGTGTTAGGAGAAGGCTTTCAACAGGTCTAGGAAAGGAGAAGATGGAGTTGGCAAAATGGGAAGAAGCAACAAAGGAATTGGAGGTCAAGGCCCGGGCTATCCGGCGCCATATCGTGACTATGGTCGGGGAAGCCAAATCGGGCCATCCGGGGGGGTCCCTGTCCATGGCCGATGTGGTCACCGCCCTCTACTTTCAGATCATGCGTCATGATCCCCAAAACCCCCAGTGGGAGGAGCGGGATCGCTTCGTGTTATCTAAGGGTCATGGGGCACCGGCCTTGTACGCCGCCTTGGCGGAAGCCGGCTATTTCCCCGTGGAAGAACTGATGGGTCTGCGGAAAATCGGGCGGATGCTCCAAGGCCACCCCGATATGAAAAACACCCCCGGGGTGGAAGCATCGACGGGTTCCTTAGGCCAAGGGCTTTCTATGGCTAACGGCATGGCTTTAGCCGGCAAGTTGGATGGACGGGACTACCGGGTCTACGTCCTCCTCGGTGATGGGGAGCTGCAGGAAGGCCAAGTTTGGGAAGCTGCGATGACTAGTGTCCACCATAGATTGGATAATCTCATGGCCTTCGTCGACTACAACCGCCTGCAAATCGACGGCGATGTCCGGGATGTGAAATCCCTCGAACAGGTGGCCGAGCGCTTTGATAGCTTCGGTTGGCATGTTTTAGAAATCGATGGTCACAACCTTGGAGAGAT